>NZ_FMXV01000003.1:0-456382 GCF_900104425.1 Pseudomonas sp. NFACC13-1
GCCTGGGATCGAGTTATCCCGTTTTTTGTCTTCCCACCCGCCATCCGGAAAGTGATTTACACGACCAACGCAATCGAGAGCATCAACGCTCAACTGCGAAAGATCATCAAAACGAGGGGACACTTCCCAACCGATGATGCTGCCACCAAATTAATCTGGCTCGGCTTGCGCAATATCACGGCAAACTGGGGCAGTGCGGCCCACGACTGGAAAAGTGCCATGAATCAGTTCGCGATCCTGTACGGGGACCGGTTCATCAGGCCGACGTGGTAAATGAAGGCCTGCTTAACGGCAGGCCGTCACCGGCCCGCACACAAAAAATCTGACACTCCCGTTTTTTGAGACCCTGCGACGACCTGCAATCCCAACATATCAACCGGCGCTCCGAGATTCCCGACTGAACCGGGAATCTCTAGCCCCGCCGGGAGATTCAGTGCTCTTTCCGATCAAGCCCGTCAGCCTTACCCGATCCCATTCCTGATAAACTCCCCGCCTCTGCCCTACCCATTCAGATTCCTCAATGTCCTTAACCACTGCCGCCCCCCAGTCACTCTCCCGCCGCTTCTCCGTCGCCCCGATGATGGACTGGACCGACGCCCACTGCCGCTTCTTCCTACGCATCCTCTCCAAACACGCCCTGCTCTACACCGAAATGGTCACCACCGGCGCGCTGCTCAACGGTGACCACGAACGCTTCCTGCGCCATCACCCATCCGAACACCCCCTGGCCCTGCAACTGGGTGGCAGTGTACCTGCCGATCTGGCCGCCTGCGCCCGTATGGCCCAGGAGCACGGCTACGACGAGGTAAACCTCAACGTCGGCTGCCCCAGCGACCGGGTGCAAAACAATATGATCGGCGCGTGCCTGATGGGGCATCCGGGGTTGGTGGCCGATTGTGTGAAGGCGATGCGTGATGCGGTGTCGATTCCGGTAACGGTCAAGCATCGCATCGGGATCAATGGGCGGGACAGTTACGAGCAGTTGTGTGAGTTTGTCGGGACGGTGCGCGAGGCCGGTTGCACGAGCTTTACCGTGCATGCGCGGATTGCGATTCTGGAGGGGTTGTCGCCGAAGGAGAATCGCGACATCCCACCGCTGCGTTATGACGTAGCCGCGCGGTTGAAGGCGGATTTTCCGGAGTTGGAGATTGTGCTCAACGGTGGAATCAAGACGCTGGAGGCCTGCCACGAGCATTTGCAGACGTTCGACGGTGTGATGCTGGGGCGCGAGGCCTATCACAACCCGTATCTGCTGGCCGAAGTGGATCAGCAGTTGTTTGGCAGCACCGCGCCGATCATCACCCGGGCCGAGGCGCTGGCGCAGTTGCGGCCTTACATCGCCGATCACCTGGCCGCTGGCGGGGCGATGCATCACATCACCCGTCACGTGTTGGGGCTGGGCACCGGGTTTCCGGGGGCGCGGCGGTTTCGGCAGTTGTTGTCGGTGGACATTCACAAAACCAAGGATCCGTTGGCGTTGCTGGATCAGGCGGGGCAACTGCTGGAAGGGCGTTAACCGTCACTTGCTTTGAACCTGCGCGCTGTTTTGGCATCGTATCTACCGATACCGCCCCGGCCTTTCAAACAGCCGTTTTCAGGTTGTTGCCGCTGGGGCCATCGATACCTCTTCACGCCCTTGAGTGGCTGCCGGCCCTCGGGTAATGTCAACGGACCCATAGGACAGAGCACGCTCATGACTTCCAAGCTGGAACAACTCAAACAGTTCACCACCGTCGTGGCCGATACCGGCGACTTCGAGGCCATCGCCCGCGTCAAACCCGTGGACGCCACCACCAACCCTTCCCTGCTGCTCAAGGCGTCGGCCATTCAGGGCTATGCCGAGCAACTGAACGCCTGCGTGGCGGACTGCAAGGGCGATGTGGGCCTGGCCAGCGACCGTTTCGCCGTAGCGGTCGGGCAAGAAATCCTGAAAGTGATCCCTGGGCGTATTTCCACTGAAGTGGACGCGCGCCTGTCGTTCGATACCGAGGCCATGTTGAAGCGTGCGCATCGTCTGGTCGATCTGTACGAAAAGGCCGGTATTGGCCGGGATCGGGTGTTGATCAAGATTGCCTCCACCTGGGAAGGCATTCGTGCAGCCGAACAGCTGGAGCGTGAAGGCATCCAGTGCAACCTGACGCTGCTGTTCTCCTTCGCCCAGGCCGCGGCCTGCGCCGATGCCGGGGTGTTCCTGATTTCGCCGTTCGTGGGCCGTATCTACGACTGGTACAAGAAAGCCAATGGCAACGACTACACCGGCGCGGATGATCCGGGCGTGCAGTCGGTGACGCGCATCTACAACTACTACAAGGCCAATGACTACAAGACCGTGGTCATGGGCGCGAGCTTCCGCAACCTCAACCAGATCGAGCAACTGGCCGGGTGCGACCGCTTGACCGTCAGCCCGGACCTGCTGGAAAAACTCGCCGCCGACGAAGGCAAGCTGGAGCGCAAGCTGGCGCCAGGGCAAGCCGGGGAGGCACGCTTGATCCTCGACGAAGCGCAGTTCCGCTGGTTGTCCAACGAGGACGCCATGGCGACCGAGAAACTGGCCGAAGGTATCCGTCAGTTCGCCCGGGACCAGGAGAAGCTGGAGGCGTTGCTGCAAGCCAAGCTTTGAGCTGATTCAGCCGGCATGCAAAACGGGCGAACCTGGTTGGGTTCGCCCTTTTTTATGCGGCTTGGCTTAAGGGATGTGGCGGGTCGGCAAACGCCATCGCGAGCAAGCTCGCTTTCACAAGGGATGTCAGAACGCCAAAAAACCTGTGGGAGCGAGCTTGCTCGCGATAAAGCCGGTGCAGCCTACACGAAGCCCAAGGCTCAAGGCCGCTCCAGCGCATTCACCAGATCATGGAACGCTTCACGATTGGAATCGTTGAGCCCCATGAGGATCTTGTGGGCTTCAAGCACCTTGATCCGCACTTCCTCTTCGGACTGATCCTGGTCAGGCAGGTCGTCCAGGCACTCCGGACACGGCACAGGGTCGCCCACGATGTTGAACACCTGGTCGAAGCCCATCGATTGCAGCAGACGGGTGATGTCGTTGTGGGTGGTGACGACGGTCGGCAGCAGGCCGACCTTTTGCCGCGACAGGATCGACAGCTTGGCCAACAGGCCCAATGTGGTGCTGTCGATGCTGCGGGTTTCGGTCAGGTCGATCACGATGGCGCTGAAGTTCAGCGCGGTGAAGATCCGCTCAATAGTCGCATCCAGCGCCGAACACAGGGTCAGGCGCACTTCACCGACAAACTTCAGGACGAAGGTGCCGTCCTGCTCGGCGAACTGGATTCTACCGGTACTCATCAAAGGTTCCTGCTCAACACTAACAGGGCGATATCATCCGGCATCTCCCCGAGCGTGGCTAATCCAAACACTTGACGCAAGCCTTCCAGGCTACCGCCCGCTGCGCTTACCCGTTCAGGCAAGGCCGCTTCTTTCTCTTTGAGTGTAGGTTCTGTCAAAAGGTCCAAAATGCCATCAGACATCAACGTCAGGCTGAATGTCGGTGGCAATTCCAGCACGTGGTCTTCGTAGGTGGCCTCGTTGAACAGGCCCACCGGCAAACCACGCCCTTCCAGGTAACGAACACTGTCTGGCGTATACAACACAGGCAACGGCAGGTGACCGCCGATGCTATAGGTCAACAAACCCGTCTCCTCGTCGATGACTCCACCGACCATCGTGACGTGTTTGCCCAGCTTACAACTGATCAGGCCTCGGTTGATATGCCCAAGGACTTCCGACGGCTTGAACTCCGGCAGCGTGCCATTACGCTTGGATTCGAACAGCAGCCGCGTGGTCATGAACTTCAACAGCACCGTCACGAAGGCCGATGACGCGCCATGACCGGAAACGTCCGCCAGGTAGAACGCCACTCGCCGCTCATCGACGCGGAAATAGTCCACGAAATCGCCCGACAGGTACAACGACGGGATGATCTGGTGGGCAAAACGGAAATCGTCGACGGTCCAGGGGCTGACCGGCAGCATGTTCATCTGCACCTGGCGCCCGGCGTTCTGGTCTTCCTGCAACAGGTTCAGGCTGGCTTCCAGCTCGCGGTTGGCGGTTTCCAGCTTCTCGCGGTAGCGCTGGTTTTCCACCAACAGGCGCGAACGGTCCAAGGCCCGGCGCACCGAGTGCTCGAGCACCGCAAGGTCTTCAAGGGGCTTGATCAGGTAATCCGCCGCGCCCAGGCGCAATGCCTCGACCGCATCGTTCATCACGCCCGCGCCCGACACCACGATCACCGGGGTCTGCGAGGAAATCTCGGTCACCTGGCGAATGAGTTCGAGTCCGCCCATCTGCGGCATGCGCAGGTCGCAGATGACCAGGTCGGGCTTGTCTTGCTCGAATACCTGAAGACCCTGTTGACCATTGCTGGCCTGCAGGACGCTGAAACCACTGTCTTCCAAGTAGGCTGCGAGACTGGCTCGCACCACTTCGTCATCATCGATTATCAGCAGCGTGGCACTGGTTTTTGGCATGTGGGCAAACGGCGCCAGAATTAGGTTGGCGTAGCGGGCTGGGCGATCTGGCCTGGCACGCACTACTGGATTCGCTTTCTAGCCTCTCTGTCGTACCGGTTTCAGGCCTTTGCCCTACACGCCCTTACATCAGAGGTGCCCTTCTAAGGCGCAGACGGTACTCCCATCCGCGGGGCGTTTCAAGCTCATGCAGATAGCCGCTTGCGGTCTTTATTTGTCAAAGCACAGAGAGTTATAAGAACCGAGCGAAGCGTAACTCAATGGAAGGATCAAACCCGCTCAAACACGACGCCAAAGCACCGAAGGCGGCCTTTTGGGCCGCCTTCGGTGCTTTTACGGGTCGAAATCAAAAATCGTCTTCGACCTGGCCATCCTTGACTTTGAATTCGCGGTTCTGCAGGTAGGCATTGCGGATAAAGACGTATTTGTCGCCACTCACCATCTTCTCGGCCGACAACAGGCTGGCGCGGGTATCGACGATGTTCAGGCCGTGAATGGAGTTACGCACCGAGACGTTATCGATATAACGATAAGGCGCGGTGTAGTCATCGACCAGCTTGGCCGGCGCGTCACGCAGGGTGCTTGGCCCCAGCAACGGCAGCATCACATACGGACCACTGCCCAGGCCCCAGTAGCCAAGGGTCTGGCCGAAATCTTCATCGCTGCGCTGCAAGCCCATCTGGGTGCCCACGTCAAAGAAGCCCAGCAGGCCGAAGGTGGTGTTGAAGATCAACCGGGCGGTGTCGACCCCGGCGGCGGCCGGCTTGGCCTGCAGCACGTTGTTGGCCAGGTTGCCGACGTCGCCGATGTTACGAAACATGTTGTGGATGCCGTCTTCGAGGAACTGCGGCGTCACGTATTGATAACCCTGGGCCAGTGGCTTGAGCGCATAGGTGTCGAGGGTGTCGTTGAAGGTGAAGATTGGACGGTTGATGCTTTCCCAAGGATCTTCTTCCGTCGCGGCCTGAGTGGCGTACGGAACCAGCAGGACACAAGCGGAAAGACACAGCTGAGCTAGACGATGGCTCCAGCGCATAGGGAAGAACTCCTTGGATTATTCAGGCAAGGGCGCCGAGCCCAGGCGGTAAGCTGGCTAGTATAAGACGGAACGCGTGGATAGGCAGCACCGAAAAACATCCAGGCTGTAGGACTTTTCCGCGACTGGCACCGTTCACCTCACTGTCACCGGACTGTCATCGGAGCCCATTAGGCTGCTGGTTATTTCAAGGACGTTCCCATGCCCCGCGCCGAAGCCCTGCCTCTCCCCGCCCCCAGCCTGACCGCCGTACTGTTTGGCCTCAGCGGATGCCTGGTGGATTTCGGGGCGCGCGTTCGTCAGCCAGGGGCAGCGCCAGCGGATCACGCCCAGCCGACACCCGGCGCCCTGGAAAGCCTGCAACGCTTGCAACAGCTGAATATTCCCTGCGCCTGGCTCGACGAATTGCCTCCTGCCATCAGCCATAGCCTGGCGGCGTCATTGCCCACGTCCATCAAAGCGCCGCAACTTCCTGCAACAAATTATCCATGGCCAGCGCCGCATGCCTGCTGGCAAGCGCTGATGGCGCTGAACGTCCAGCAGTTGGACGGCTGCGTGTTGGTCAGCGGCGAACCACGGTTGTTGCAGTCGGGACTCAACGCAGGTTTATGGACGATCGGACTGGCATCCTGCGGCTCTTTGTGTGGCCTGGCGCCCGCCGAGTGGCAGGCATTGAGTCAACAGGCGCGGGAAACCAAACGCGCCAAGGCCACCGTGCAATTGTTCGGCCTCGGGGTGCATTCAGTGATCGATCACTTGGGCGAACTCGACACTTGCCTGGCCGATATCTGCCTGCGCCGTATTAAAGGCGAGAAGCCCTGACCGGGATCATGCAGGGCGCGTGAGTGTGGATTACTCTTAAGGCAGGCCATGGACTTTTGACGCAGCGTCGCGGTCCATGGCTGTGCCTATCAATAAAGGGAGTACGCCAATGCCTGCCCGCGAATTGCAAGACCAGCTCAACACACTGCGCGAGCAATTGGACCAGAATCCACCCCTGTCCGAAGCCGAACGCGCCGACCTGCAGGCGCTGATGGAACAGATCGAATTTGAGCTTGAACTGGAAACCCAAACACAGGACACCAACCTCGCTGACAATGTGAACCTGGCTGTCGAACGCTTCGAGCTGGAGCACCCCACGCTGGCCGGGACCTTGCGCAACATCGTGCAAGCCTTGGGCAACATGGGGATCTGAACCCTTCGCATGCAAAAAGCCCTGCTATCTAGCAGGGCTTTTTAGTTTCACGTGCCTGCACTGCATCCCCTGTGGGAGCGAGCTTGCTCGCGATAGCGGTGTGTCAGCCAACCTCAATGTTGGATGTGCTGCCCTCATCGCGAGCAAGCTCGCTCCCACAAGAGCTTACTTCCACAAGAAAAGTTTACTGACGGACCAGGCGGTGGTTCGGCAGTTGAACGTCTTCGGTACTGCGATATGGGTTGATATCCAGCCCACCACGCCGTACATACCGCGCATACACCGTCAATTTCTCCGGTTTGAGCAAGCGCTGCAGGTCGAGAAAGATTCGTTCCACGCATTGCTCATGGAAATCGGAATGCTGGCGGAAGCTGACGATGTAGGCCAGCAGGCTGGCCGGGTCCAGGGCAGCGCCGCGATATTCCACCGCCACGCTGCCCCAGTCTGGCTGGCTGGTCACCGGGCAGTTGGATTTGAGCAGGTGGCTGTGCAGGCTTTGCTCGACGATGCGTGAAGCATCGCAGCGCAGCAGCTCCGGGCGCGGATGCGCGTAGGAGTCGACGCTGATGTCCAGATCGTCGATGCAGGTACCGGGCAGCGCTACGATGCCTTCACGCTCCACGTCCTTGAGGCTGCGGATGCGCACACCCACCGCCTTGCCGGCTGCGGCCGACAGGTCCTGGCGCAGGGTGGCTTCCAGGCTCGCGGTGTCGGCGAACGGGGTCTGGTTCAAGGAGTTGAGGTACAGCTTGAAGGATTTGGATTCGATGATATTCGGCGAATCCGCCGGGATCGCGAACTCAGCGATGGCCACCACCGGTTTGCCGGACGGCAGCAGCCACGACAGCTCGAAACAGTTCCAGAAATCCACACCCTTGTACGGCAGGGTCTCGGCCGTCAGGCCCAGTTCCGCCCATTTCGCGGTGCGCGGGATCGGGAACAGCAGTGACGGCGTATAGGTGGCGATGTATTCGCTGGATTTGCCCAGCGGCGAATGTTCGGCTGCGGGATGCATGACGGAAACCTGACTGAAGAATCAGCGGATTCTATCAGCCTTTGCCGCAGCCTTTGAGTGCTTACTGACTGACTGTCAGGTCGCCCTTCATCCCGGCCTGGTAGTGGCCGGGAACATTGCAGGCAAACTCCAGGCGCGTGGCCTTGCTGAAGGTCCAGGTCAGCTCCGCGGTCTTGCCCGGCTCCACCAACACGCTGTTGGGGTCATCGTGGCGCATGCTCGCCTGGTCATGGCCCATGGCGGCATGATCCATCCCCGGCTTCATCGCGGTTGGCATCAACTGGCCGCTCTGCTGCATCTTGAGCATTTCCTGTTGATGGTCGGCGTGCATGGCCGCGCTACCCAGGTTGAATTCGTGGAGCAACTGGCCTTTATTGATCAGCATGAACCGAACCGTCTCGCCGGCCTTGATATCAAGGGCTCCGGGCTCGAACGTCATGTCGCCCATCACCACGTCAATGCTACGACTGGCCTTGGCCGCTGGCGCGGGCTGGCCAAAATCGAAATGACCCGGCGACGCCCACAGCGGCGCACTGAGGGCCAACGAGCAAGCGGCCAGGATCAAGCGGGTTCCCATCAACATGTCCATACTCCAATCGGATTCAGCGTGTGGGAAACTCTATCGCCGCCGGCCTGCCAGTCGGCTGACAGCTCGATTACAACTTTGTCAGGTTGCGCCACGAACCCGCCTGCCACGGTATAACGCCCTCGTCCCAACCCTGCCTTGAGCCGCCCATGAAACTGCTGATCGTCGAAGACCAAACCAAAACCGGCCAATACCTGCGCCAAGGCCTGGGCGAAGCCGGGTTCAACGCCGACCTGGTGGCCGACGGCATCACTGGCCAGCAACTGGCCTTGAGCGGCGAATACGCCTTGCTGATCCTCGACGTGATGTTGCCCGGCCGCGATGGCTGGCAGATCCTGCAAGCCGTCCGCGGGGCTGGCCTGGATACCCCGGTGCTGTTCCTCACCGCGCGGGACGCGGTACAGGATCGGGTCCACGGGCTGGAGCTGGGCGCCGATGATTACCTGGTCAAGCCCTTTGCTTTTTCCGAGTTGCTGGCGCGGGTGCGCAGCCTGTTGCGCCGGGGCAGTTCGACGCAACAGGAAACCAGCCTGCAACTGGCCGACTTGCGCCTGGACCTGATCCGCCGTCGCGTCGAACGCAGCGGCCGGCGCATCGACCTCACCGCCAAGGAGTTCGCCTTGCTGGAAATGCTCCTGCGCCGCCAGGGTGAAGTGCTGCCCAAATCGCTGATCGCGTCCCAGGTCTGGGACATGAACTTCGACAGCGACACCAACGTCATCGAAGTCGCCATCCGGCGCCTGCGCATCAAGATCGACGATGAGTTCACCAATAAGCTCATCCACACCGTGCGGGGCATGGGCTATGTGCTTGAAGAGCGCAGCCTGTGAGGGGCCGGTGGTCATTGAGCAGCCGCCTGGCGCTGTTATTCGCCGCCTGTACGGCCGTGGTGTCGTTGTTTGCCGGCGTGCTGTTCAGCCGTGGCAGCGAGGCACACTTCATCGAGCTGGACCAGCAACTGCTCGAAGGCAAGCTGATCGGCCTGCGCCGAGCCCTGCAAGACCTTGACGCCGAACAGACCCAGCGCCGGTTGGAAGATGAGCTGAGCCGTCAGGGCGACCTGGCGCTACGCATCAAGGGCAGCGATGGCGTGCGTTGGTACGACAGTTCGATCCGGATTCCGGCTCAATTGCCGGAGCGGCCCGGCCTGTCGACCCTCAGCGATGCCGACAACGATTACCGGGTATTGAATGCGCCGCTGTATCCCGAGCGGGCCGATTCACCGCAACTGACCCTGTTGCTGGACATCACCCATCACCAGCACTTCCTGCAACGCATGCAAAGGCTGATCTGGCTGACCGTCGGCCTCTCGGCCCTGGCCACCGCCCTGCTCGGTGCCTGGGCCGCCCGACGGGCCTTGCGGCCGCTGCGACGCATGGGCGCCATCGCCGGCAACGTCTCGGCCCGTTCCCTCAACGCCCGCCTGCCCGAAGAGCAAATGCCCGCCGAACTGGCGGAATTGGCCCACAGCATCAACGCCATGCTCGGACGCCTCGACGATGCGTTTCAGCGGCTCTCGGCGTTCTCTGCCGACATCGCCCATGAATTGCGCACGCCGCTGTCGAACCTGCTGACCCACACCCAGGTCACCCTCACCCGCGAACGCTCCCTGGAGGATTACCGCGAGGCGTTGCACAGCAATCTCGAAGAACTGCAATGGATGGCGCTACTGGTCAACGACATGCTGTACCTGGCCAAGGCCGACCATGGCCTGCTGGCGCTCAATCGCGAACCGCTGCAGTTGGGCGAGGAAGTGGACGTGCTGCTGGAATTTTTCGCACCCCTGGCCGAAGACGCCAAGGTCCGTTTGAGACGCGAGGGCGACGGCCGCATCGAGGGAGACCGCAACATGATGCGCCGGGCGCTCTCCAACCTGCTGGACAACGCCCTGCGCTTCACCCCCGTCGACGGTGAAGTGCGGGTGCGAATGGTCGATGGGACTCAAGGCGTGAGGGTCAGCGTGGAGAACAGTGGCGAGGGGATCCCGGCGGACTCGCTGCCGCGCCTGTTCGACCGTTTCTACCGCGCCGACCCGGCCCGCCAGGAAGGCAGCAGCGAACACGCGGGGCTTGGACTGGCCATCACCCGCTCGATCATCCGTGCCCATGGTGGGCAGATCCGTTGTGAATCGGCCGATGGCTGGACGCGGTTCCTGATCGAATTGCCGAAGGCAAGCCAGCCCTGACACAAAACCCTGTGGCGAGGGAATTTATCCCCGCTGGGCCGCGAAGCGGCCCCAAGACAGTCAATTCAATCAGCCTGATGTACCGAGCTATCAGGGTTTAGGGCTGCTTCGCAGCCCAGCGGGGATAAATCCCCTCGCCACAAGGGGCTCGTGGCCATCCCGGAGCTATCAGGAATACCGCAACGCCTGCGCCGGTTCGATCTTCGCCGCGCGCCATGCCGGGTAGACGGTGGCGAGGAAGCTCAGGATGAACCCGGCCGAGCAGATCAGCACTACGTCGCCACGTTGAAGCTCCGACGGCAGGTTGCTGACGAAATACACATCGGAACTGAAGATGTGCTGGCCGCTGACCCGTTCCAGCCAGCCCACCAGCGCACTGACGTTCAACGCCGCAATCACCCCCAGCACGCCACCGATCAGCGTGCCGACGACACCAATCACCGTGCCCTGGACCATGAAGATCGCCATGATCTGCCGCGGCGTGGCGCCGATGGTACGCAGGATCGCGATGTCCGCGCCCTTGTCGTTCACCACCATGATCAGCGTGGCGATGATGTTGAACGCCGCCACCGCGACGATCATCAGCAACAGCAGGCCAATCATGGTTTTTTCCATTTTCATGGCGCTGAACAGGCTGCCCTGGGTATGAGTCCAGTCGTCAGCCTTGTAAGCCGCGCCAAGGCCAGTGGCGATGTCACCGGAGACCTTCGGCGCGGCGTACAAGTCTTTCACCGCCAGGCGCACGCTTTGCACCTGGTTCGGCTGCCAATGCTGCATCTGCGCGGCGTCGGCCAGGTGGATCAGCGCCATGGAGCCATCCAGCTCGGCGCCGACCTTGAACACACCCACGACGTTCAAGCGCTGCATCCGCGGCGTGATGCCCCCCGGCGCGGTGCTGACTTCCGGCACGATCAACGTCAGTTTGTCACCGACATTCAAACGGAAACGCCGGGCCGTGATCTCGCCGATGACCACACCGTATTCGCCCGGCTTCAAGTCATCGAGACGGCCCTGGACGATATGCTGGGCAACGATGGACACCTTGCCTTCCTGGGCCGGATCGATGCCGCTGATCTGGATCGGCTGCATCGAACCTTTATGGCTTAGCATGCCTTCCATCTCGGTAAACGGCACGGCGGCGGTCACTTCAGGATTCTTCAGCGCCGCGGCGGCCACCGGCTGCCAGTCGTCGATTGGATTCACACCGACGATCGTGGCGTGGGGCACCATGCCGAGGATGCGTGAGCTCATTTCGCGCTGGAAGCCGTTCATCACCGACAGCACCACGATCATCGCCAGCACACCCAGGGCGAGGCCGATCATCGAGGTCATGGAGATGAACGAAACAAAGCGATTGCGGCGCTTGGCGCGGGTATAGCGCGTGCCGATAAAGATCGATAACGGTCTGAACATTCGCGGGGCACCGTATGAAAATAAAAGACCCGGCACTGTTTCCAAGTGTCGGGTTTCGGTCGGTCAGATGGGCGTCAGGCAACCTTCCTGCAAGTGCAGGACGCGGTCCATCTGCCGGGCCAGGTTCATGTCGTGGGTCACCACCAGGAACGCCGTGCGCATCGAGGTGCTGAGCTCCAGCATCAAGTCCTGGATGCCTTGGGCGGTGTGGGAGTCGAGGTTGCCGGTCGGCTCATCGAGCATCACCAGACCCGGCTTGTTGACCAGGGCCCGTGCGATCGCCACGCGCTGGCGCTCGCCACCGGACAGTTCGGCCGGCTTGTGTTCCAGGCGATGCCCCAGCCCTACCCGCTCCAGCAACGCCGTGGCGCGCTGACGGGCCTCGGGAATCGCCGTGCGGCCGATCAACAGCGGCATGCAGACGTTTTCCAGCGCGGTGAACTCGGGCAGCAGATGGTGGAACTGGTAGACGAAACCCAGGGAACGGTTGCGCAGCAGGCCACGGGCCTTCTCGTTCAGCGCCGACAGTTCTTCGCCGGCCAGCCAGACGCTGCCGGCGGTCGGCGTATCCAGGCCGCCCAGCAGATTGAGCAAGGTACTTTTGCCGGACCCGGAGGTGCCGACAATCGCCACGCGCTCACCCGGGTGCAGTTCCAGTTGCAGGCCCGACAACACCACCACCGACTCCGGGCCTTCCTCGTAGGATTTACCCAGGTTGCGGCAGCTCAAGATCGCTTTTTCACTCATGCCCGACTCACTCATAACGTAACGCCTCCGCAGGCTGGGTGCGCGCGGCACGCCAGGCAGGATACAGGGTGGCGAGGAAACTCAGGACCAACGCGGCGGCGCAGACCATCAACACGTCATCGGACTGCAACTGCGATGGCAGGTAGTCGATGAAGTACACGTCGGCGTTGAGAAACTTGTGCCCGATCAGGCCTTCGAGGGCGGCGATCGCGGCGCTGACATTCAGTGCGGCGAACATCCCGACCAGGGCCCCCACGAACGTACCGATCACGCCGATGACCGTGCCCTGGACCATGAAGATCCGCATGATCTGCCCTGGCGTGGCACCGAGGGTGCGCAAGATCGCGATGTCGCCCTTCTTGTCGTTCACCACCATCACCAGCGTGGAAATGATGTTGAACGCCGCCACGGCGACAATCAGCAACAGCAGCAGGCCGATCATGGCTTTTTCCATGCGGATCGCCTGGTACAGGTTGCCGTGGGTGCGGGTCCAGTCCCGGGCGTAGTAGCGGTCTTCGCCAAGCTGCTGGGCGATGGTCCAGGCCACACGCGGGGCCTGGAACAGGTCATCGAACTTCAAGCGCAGGCCCTGGACCTGATCCGGTTTCCAGCGATGCAGGCGGGCCAGGTCCTGGAGGTTGGTGACTCCCAGGTAACCGTCCAGCTCGCCGGCGCCGACATGGAAGATGCCGACCACGGTAAAGCGCTTCATGCGCGGGAACATGCCGCCCGGGGTCACGGTGACCTCCGGGGCGACGAAGGTCAGCTTGTCGCCGATGGCCACGCCGAGCTTGGCCGCGGCCTTGTCGCCGATGACGATGCCGAAGCCGCCGGGCGCCAGGTCGTCGAGTTTGCCCTGCTGCATGAAGTTATCGATGATCGACACCTGCCGCTCGAGCCCGGGGTCGATGCCATTGAGCAACACCTTGGACACCTTGCCGTCGTTGGTCAGCAACCCCTGCATCTGGATAAATGGCGCCACGGCCAGCACCTGCGGGTTCTGCTTGACCTTGGCGGCCAGGCTCGGCCAGTCGCTGATGGCTTCGCCGGTTTCGAGGGTCGCGTGGGGCACCATGCCCAGCACGCGGGTGCGCATCTCATGGTCGAAGCCATTCATCACCGAGAGCACGACGATCATCACGACCACGCCAAGGGCCAGTCCGATGATGGATGTCAGGGAAATGAACGATACGAAATGATTGCGACGCTTTGCACGGGTATAACGCGTGCCGATAAATACGAAGAGAGGTCTGAACATGTCGGGGCTTGTTCGGAGGGAAAAGGAACGTCCTTGTGGCGGGGGTCACAAACCAGCTTTACACTCAGACCACCGCCGCTACCATGGGTTCGCCATGTCGACATTAGATGAAGAAGATCGCCGCGAATACTACCGTATCGAGGACACGATCGCACTGGAAATTCGGCCCCTCTCCATTCCTGAAGCTGCTGGCCAGGAAGTGTTGCAGGATGCTTCTCCACTGTTCAACCTGCTCAGTGAACTGCACCTGAGCGAATTCGAGTCCCAGCACCTGCTGCGCCAGATCAGCGAGCGCGAACGCAGCGTCGCGGCGTACCTCAAGGCGATGAACAAACGCATCGACCTGCTCAGCCAGGTCATCGCCCTGACCGTGCTCGGCGAAATCGGCGACCCGCAGCCGGTGATCATTTCCGAAGGCGGCGTCGACTTCCAATACCCCACGCCAATCGCCGTCGGCGCCCACTTGTCGATCAAGCTGGTGCTGATGCCCCAGGCCCTCGGCTTGCTGCTGCGGGCGCGGGTCACCCACTGTGACCCCAAGGGCGACGGCTACGACGTGGGCACCGAGTTCGAGCGCCCGACCGACGCCCAGCGCCAGTTGCTGGCCCGCTACATTCTGCAGAAACAGGCGCAAGAACGGCGCCTGGCCCGGGAACTGAACGAATCAGGTATCAATAAGGAAGAACCGTGACCCTCATTTATGGCCACCGCGGCGCCAAGGGCGAAGCGCCGGAAAACACCCTGACCGGTTTTCAGGAGTGCCTCAAGCACGGCGTACGCCGTTGCGAGCTGGACCTGCATCTTTCGATGGACGGCGAGTTGATGGTCATCCACGACCCGACCCTCAAGCGCACCACGGACCGCCGCGGCAAGGTGGTGGAACACTCCGCCGCCGAGCTGGTGACCTACGATGCGCGCAAGGGCGGCCCGGGCTGGATCAAGCCGTGCCCGATCCCACGCCTGGAGGAGCTGTTCGAGAAGTGTGATTTCGAGCACTGGCAACTGGAGGTCAAGAGTGCCTCGCGCACCCGCGCCGCGGCCACGGTGCTGGGCATCCGCGAAATGGCCCAGCGTTTCGGGCTGCTGGACAAGATCACCATCACGTCCAGTTCCCGGGAAGTGCTCAAGGCGGCCCTGGACCTGACCCCGGACATCTCCCGCGGACTGGTGGCCGAATACGCCTGGCTCGACCCATTGAAGGTCGCCCAGAGCTACGGCTGCGAGATTCTGGCGCTGAACTGGACCCTGTGCACGCCGGAGCGCCTGATCAAGGCCCAACGCCAGGGCCTGCATGTGTCGGTGTGGACCGTCAACGAGCCCGCGCTGATGCGCAGGCTCGCCGACTTTGGCGCTGACAGCCTGATTACAGACTTTCCCGGTTTGGCCACCGCCACCCTCGGGAAGGGCTGAAATCGGTCTCCCCGGCCGGCTCAGGCCACCGGCCGGAGCCGCTCAAAAAAGCCGGTTGAGCCCGTCGTAGGCCGCTACCCGATAGGCTTCGGCCATGGTCGGGTAGTTGAACGTGGTGTTGACGAAGTACTTCAGCGTGTTCAATTCGCCCGGCTGGTTCATGATCGCCTGGCCGATGTGCACGATCTCCGACGCCTGGTAGCCGAAGCAGTGCACGCCCAGCACTTCCAGGGTCTCGCGATGGAACAGGATCTTCAGCATGCCTTGCGGCTCGCCGGCGATCTGAGCGCGCGCCATGCTCTTGAAGAATGCCTTGCCGACTTCGTACGGCACCTTGGCCTGGGTCAACTCCTGCTCGTTCTTGCCGATCGAGCTGATCTCCGGAATGGTGTAGATGCCGGTCGGCACGTCGTTGACGAAGCGCCAGCTGCCGTTGTCGACAATGCTGCCGGCGGCCGAACGGCCCTGGTCGTGGGCGGCACTGGCCAGGCTCGGCCAACCGATCACGTCACCGGCACCATAGATGTTCGGCACGCAGGTGCGGTAGTTCTCGTCGACTTCGATCTGGCCGCGGCTGTTGACCTTCACGCCGATGTTTTCCAGGCCCAGGGTGTCGGTGTTGCCGGTACGACCGTTGCACCAGAGCAAGGCATCGGCCTTGATCTTCTTGCCGGACTTGAGGTGCAGGATCACGCCGTTGTCGACGCCTTCGACACGCTCGTATTCTTCGTTGTGGCGCACAGTGATGTTGTTGTTGCTGAAGTGATAGCTCAGGGCCTGGGAAATTTCCGAGTCCAGGAAGCTCAGCAACTGGCCGCGGTTATCCACCAGTTCCACCAGCACACCCAGGCCGCTGAAGATCGAGGCGTATTCGCAACCGATCACGCCGGCACCGTAGACGATGAGCTTACGCGGGGTGTGGCCCAGGCTCAGGATCGTGTCGCTATCGTAGATCCGTGCATGGTTGAAATCGATGTCGGCCGGGCGGTACGGGCGCGAACCGGTGGCGATGATGATGTGCTTGGCCACCAGCTTCTCGACCACGCCATTGCCGCACACCACTTCGACCGTCTGCTCGTCGGCAAAGCTGCCCGTGCCGAAGAACACGTCCACGCGGTTGCGGGCGTAGTAGCCGGTGCGCGAGGCCACTTGCTTGGAGATCACCTTCTCGGCGCTCTTGAGCACGTCCGGGAAGGAGAACCAACGCGGCTCGCCGATGGCCCGGAACATCGGGTTGGTGTTGAACTGCATGATCTGCCGGACCGAGTGACGCAAGGCCTTGGACGGGATGGTACCCAGGTGGGTGCAGTTGCCGCCGACCTGCCGACGGCTGTCGACCATCGCCACCTTGCGCCCTGCCTTGGCCGCGTTCATTGCCGCGCCTTCCCCCGCCGGGCCGGAGCCCAGTACCACCACGTCGTAGTTGTAGACAGCCATGCGTACTCCTCAGAACAGGCCGCGACGCCTCACTAGGCATCGACGGCTAAATCATGCCGGCCTGCGGCATGAAGGAACAATTTGGGGCCGGTTCACGAGCCCGGCCACAGTCTATAGAAGCGTCAACGCCGCGCACATTACCCCTTGGTCGCGTCGTAGGCTAGGGGGCGTTCTCAATTAGTTTCCCCACCGCGTTGTGCCTTAAAGCGGGCCAGGCAAGGCGCAGGCCGCTGGGAATGGTGTTCCCTTTCCAAGGCCTGCAACGCAGCATGGCCCGCTTTAAGGCGCAACCCGGAGGGCCGGGCCTGCTGTTGTGCAGGGCTGCGTTGCTCGAAGCTTATTTGGAATGACCAAACCACGCTTCTCGCGCCTTGCCCTGCACAACAGCAGACCCGGCGCGGTGGGGAAACTAATTGAGAACGCCCCCTTTGCCTGCGCTATTTCGCCACAGGTGACCTTTCAGGGCGCTGTCATCATTGAGGTTTTCCGCCCGTCATCCGTTCAAATGCTTCATTGGTGCGAACGACGAAACGGTCATTGTCCCGCAATACGAAAAATACCCCGACGCCCTGTTTCTGGGCATAGTCCCAACCCCGTTCAGGACCGAGAATCAGCAACAGCGTCGATAGTCCATCGGCCATCAGCGCCGAAGGATGAATCACCGTGACTGACGCCAGGTTATGTAGGACCGGCGCACCAGTGCGTGCATCAAAGGTGTGGGAATAACGCTGACCGCCCTGTTCGAAGTAATGACGGTAGTCACCCGAGGTGGAAACCCCGTAGCCGTTGACCTCGATGACACGCTCCGCCACTTGCCGGTCATCCCGGGGCTCTTCCAGGGCGATGCGCCAGGCCGAACCATCGGGTTTGCGCCCGACGGCCTTGAGTTCCCCGGTGGCTTCGGCCAGGTAACTGTCGATGCCCAGGGCCTGGAGCCTGGCGGCGATGCGGTCGACGGCATAACCGGCGGCGATACTGTTGAAATCGACTTCCACCGCGGCGTCCTTGCACAACCGGTCGCCCTCAATACGCAAATGACCATGACCGACGCGCTGGCGCACCAAGGTCAAGGTTTCTGCAGTTGGCACTTTCTCATCCCGGGACTGGGGCCCGAAGCCCCACAGGTTCAGCAGCGGCTCCACGGTCAGATCGAAGGCGCCATCGCTTTGAACCGACAACTGCTCGCCCACGCGGATCAACGCCAGGACCGGCCCAGGCATGACCTGGCAACTGTTGGCCGGCAATGCATTGAAGCGCTCAACGTCCGAATCGCCGCGATAGGTCGAGAATTGCCGATCCACTTCGGCAAGGATGTTTTCCACCTCGGCCTGCACCGTTTTCGGAGCGGGCCCGGCGGAATGCCTGACGTACTGAATGGAATAATGGCTGCCCATGGTCGGACCGGCGAAGCGCTCGAGGGTGTCGCCATTACCGCAGCCGGACAGAACACCGGCCAAGATCACAAATGTCCACCATCGTCCAGTTAACAAATCTTCATCTCCCCTCAAAACCGCGCCCGCCATTATGAGCTTCAGCGCGTGCGTGCGCGAACCTGTGGGATCAGACCTGTGGGAGCAAAGCTTGCTCGCGATGCATGCGACACGGTCCAGCTACAAGGCTGCCTATCGTTCATCGCGAGCAAGCTTTGCTCCCACAGGCCGCCCCCACAGCGTGCAGCGCCTTCATACAAGATCTGCCAGAGTGAGTACCCAAAATGTCTTCCACCACGAGCAACGGCAAGGCGATTTTTCGCGTTGTCAGCGGCAACTTCCTGGAGATGTTCGACTTCATGGTCTACGGCTTCTACGCCACGGCCATCGCCAAGACGTTCTTCCCCGCCGACAGTGCGTTCGCCTCGCTGATGCTGTCCCTGGCCACGTTCGGTGCCGGGTTCCTGATGCGTCCCCTGGGGGCGATATTTCTTGGTGCCTACATCGACCGCCATGGCCGTCGCAAAGGCTTGATCATCACCTTGGCGCTGATGGCCATGGGCACCCTACTGATCGCCTGCGTGCCAGGCTATGCGACCCTCGGCGTGACGGCCCCCTTGCTGGTGCTGTTGGGCCGATTGCTGCAAGGCTTCTCCGCAGGCGTGGAGCTGGGTGGTGTGTCGGTCTACCTGGCGGAAATCTCCACGCCGGGGCGCAAGGGTTTCTTTGTCAGTTGGCAATCCGCCAGCCAACAGGCGGCAGTGGTGTTTGCCGGCTTGCTGGGGGTTGGCCTCAATCACTGGCTGAGCCCCCAGGAGATGGGCGACTGGGGCTGGCGCGTACCGTTCCTGGTGGGGTGCATGATTGTCCCGGCCATCTTCATGATTCGTCGTTCGCTGGAAGAAACACCTGAATTCCAAGCAAGAAAACACCGCCCCAGCCTGTCGGAAATTGTCCGCTCCATCGGTCAGAACTTCGGCATTGTCTTGGCCGGCATGGCACTGGTGGTGATGACCACCGTGTCGTTCTACCTGATCACCGCCTACACACCGACCTTCGGCAAGGCCGAGTTGAACCTGTCGGACCTCGATGCGCTGCTGGTCACGGTGTGCATCGGCTTGTCGAATTTCTTCTGGCTGCCTGTGATGGGGGCGTTTTCCGACAAGATCGGACGCAAACCCCTGCTCCTCGGTGCGACGATCCTGGCGATCCTGACCGCCTATCCGGCGCTGGCCTGGCTGGTGGCGAATCCCAGTTTCAGCCATTTGCTGATCGTCGAGCTGTGGTTGTCGTTCCTGTATGGATCCTACAACGGTGCCATGGTGGTGGCCTTGACGGAAATCATGCCGGTTGAAGTGCGCACCACCGGTTTCTCCCTGGCCTATAGCCTGGCGACAGCGACCTTCGGTGGATTTACCCCGGCGGCCTGTACCTACCTGATCCATGTGCTCGACAACAAGGCTGCACCGGGGATATGGCTCAGTGGGGCGGCGGTGCTGGGGCTGATTGCGACCCTGGTGTTGTTCAAGGGCAATCGGCATGAACTGCGGACTGCGCAGGCCTCTGTAGCGGGTGGCGCTTGACAGATCGCCATCGTCGGATCGCCGCCCGGAGCGAGCTTGCTCCGGGCGGCGATCCGACGATGAGGCCAGCCCAGCCCCCCCAAAACCCGGACAAAAAAACGCCCCGACAAGTCGGGGCGTTTTCACAAGCGGCTAAGGCTTAGCGCGGGAACGCTGGCGGGTTTACCCCGGCCATGTCTTCCATCACGCGAACCACCTGGCAGCTGTAACCGAACTCGTTGTCGTACCAGACGTACAGGACAACGCGGTTATCCTGGCTGATGGTGGCCTCGGCATCCACGACACCGGCGTGGCGCGAGCCCACGAAGTCGGTGGACACCACTTCCTGGGAATTGACGAAGTCGATCTGCTTGTGCAGATCGGAGTGCAGCGCCATGTAGCGCAGGTACTCGTTCATCTCTTCACGGGTGGCGGCTTTCTCGAGGTTCAGGTTGAGAATGGCCATCGACACGTTCGGCGTCGGCACACGGATCGCGTTGCCGGTCAGCTTGCCGGCCAGTTCAGGCAGGGCCTTGGCGGCGGCGGTGGCGGCACCGGTCTCGGTGATGACCATGTTCAGCGCGGCGCTGCGGCCACGGCGATCGCCCTTGTGGAAGTTGTCGATCAGGTTCTGGTCGTTGGTGTACGAGTGAACCGTTTCGACGTGACCGTTGACGATGCCGAACTTGTCGTTCACGGCCTTGAGCACCGGCACGATGGCGTTGGTGGTGCAAGAGGCGGCGGAGACGATCTTGTCGTCAGCGGTGATGTCGCCGTGGTTGATGCCGTGAACGATGTTCTTCAGCTTGCCCTTGCCTGGTGCGGTCAGGACAACGCGGTCGACACCCGGGCAGGCCAGGTGCTGGCCCAGGCCGTCGGCGTCACGCCATACACCGGTGTTGTCCACCAGCAGCGCATCCTTGATACCGTACTGGGTGTAGTCCACCTCGGTCGGGTTCTTCGCGTAGATCACCTGGATCAGGTTGCCGTTGGCGGTGATGGTGTTGTTTTCTTCGTCGATGGTGATGGTGCCGTTGAACGAACCATGGACCGAGTCACGGCGCAGCAGGCTGGCACGCTTGGTCAGGTCGTTCTCGGCGCCCTTGCGCACCACGATGGCCCGCAGGCGCAGGCCGTCGCCACCACCGGTTTTTTCGATCAGGATGCGCGCCAGCAGACGGCCGATACGGCCGAAACCGTACAGGACCACGTCAGTGCCTTTGCGAGCCGAAACGTTCTGCTGGCCAACCACATCAGCCATCTCTTCACGCACGAACTGCTCGGCGCTACGGCCATTGCCTTCGTTGCGGAATTTGAACGCCAGCTTGCCCAGGTCTACCGACGCCGCGCCGAGCTTGAGCTCGCTCATGGCCTTGAGCAGAGGGAATGTTTCGTGGACGGAGAGTTCGCTGTCGTCGGAAGAACGGTGGCGAGCAAAGCGGTGGGCTTTGAGGATCGCGATGACAGACTGGTTGATCAGGCTGCGGCCATAGATCGAGCTCACCACGTTGTTATTGCGGTAGAGCTGACCGATGAGAGGGATCATCGCTTCGGCGAGCGCTTCACGATCAATCCATTCACCAAGACACTGGTCGGGCTTCTGAGTCACGGTAACCTTCCACATGTAGGGGCTGAAAAAAGGGGCTACATTATGCCGCCGAGTCCTCGGCGGAGCAATGCGCGCCCGTCGCGCCGTGGTTTTCCTGCCGGCCAGGGTAGTCTGCGACTGACAGCAGCCCCCTTCCCCCGCTACAATTGTCGACTTTGTCGCAATGCTGGAGCTCAATCTTCCGTGCCCGTTCTGCGTCTTCCGCTTCTCCCTGCCGCGGCAGGTAAACAGCACTGGGGCAACCTGCCCGGTGCCGCCCTGAGCCTGGCCATCGCCGAGGCTGCCAGCGCTGCAAAGCGTTTTACCCTGCTGCTGACCGCCGACAGCCAAAGCGCTGAACGGTTGGAACAGGAGCTGAGTTTTTTCGCTCCGGATTTGCCGGTCTTGCATTTCCCGGACTGGGAAACCCTGCCCTACGATCTGTTTTCACCGCACCAGGACATCATTTCCCAGCGAATCGCCAGCCTTTATCGGCTGCCGGAGCTCAGTCATGGCGTTTTGGTAGTGCCGATCACCACGGCCCTACATCGCCTGGCCCCGACCCAATTCCTGCTCGGCAGCAGCCTGGTGCTGGACATCGGCCAGAAGCTCGACGTCGAGCAAATGCGCATCCGCCTCGAGGCCAGTGGCTATCGCTGTGTCGACACGGTGTACGAGCACGGCGAGTTCGCGGTGCGTGGCGCCTTGATCGACCTGTTCCCGATGGGCAGCAAACTGCCGTATCGCATCGACCTGTTCGATGACGAAATCGAGACCCTGCGCACCTTCGACCCGGAAAACCAGCGCTCCATCGACAAAGTGCAGTCGATCCGCCTGTTACCGGCCAAGGAATTCCCGCTGCAGAAAGACGCCGTGACCCGTTTCAAGGCGCGCTTTCGCGAGCGCTTCGATGTGGATTTCCGCCGCTGCCCGATCTTCCAGGACCTGAGCAGCGGGATCACCCCCGCCGGTATCGAGTACTACCTGCCGCTGTTTTTCGAAGAAACCTCCACCCTGTTCGATTACCTGCCCCAGGACACCCAGGTGTTTTCCCTGCCGGGCATCGAGCAGGCGGCGGAAAACTTCTGGAACGACGTGCGCAACCGCTACGAAGAGCGTCGCGTCGATCCTGCCCGTCCTTTATTGCCACCGGCCGAGCTGTTCCTGCCGGTGGAAGACTGCTTTGCCCGCCTCAAGAGTTGGCCACGGGTGGTGGCGAGTCAGCAGGACGTGGAAACCGGCGTTGGCCGTGAGCGCTTCCCGGCCAGAGCATTGCCGGACCTGGCCATCGAAGCCAAGGCCACGCAGCCATTGGCGGCACTGGCTGGCTTTCTCGACGCATTCCCTGGTCGCGTCCTGTTCACCGCTGAATCCGCGGGGCGTCGCGAAGTGCTGCTGGAACTGCTCGAACGCCTGAAGCTGCGGCCGAAGACGGTGGACAGCTGGCCGGACTTCGTCGCCGGCAAGGATCGCCTGGCGATCACCATCGCGCCGTTGAACGACGGCCTGGTCCTGGATGACCCGGCCCTGGCACTGGTGGCGGAAAGTCCTTTGTTCGGCCAGCGCGTCATGCAGCGCCGCCGTCGCGAGAAACGCGCCGACGCCGCCAACGACGCCGTCATCAAGAACCTCACCGAGCTGCGCGAAGGCGCACCGGTCGTGCACATCGACCACGGCGTGGGCCGCTACCTGGGCCTGGCGACACTGGAAATCGACAACCAGGCCGCCGAGTTCCTGACCCTGGAATACGCCGAGGGCGCCAAGCTCTACGTGCCGGTGGCGAACCTGCACCTGATCGCTCGCTATACCGGCAGCGACGACGCCCTCGCTCCACTGCATCGCCTGGGCTCGGAAACCTGGCAGAAAGCCAAGCGAAAGGCGGCCGAACAGGTGCGCGACGTGGCCGCCGAACTGCTGGACATTTACGCCCGTCGCGCCGCCCGCGAGGGCTACGCCTTCGCCGATCCGAAAGCCGACTACGAAACCTTCAGCGCCGGTTTCCCGTTCGAAGAAACCGTCGATCAGCAAACCACCATCGAAGCCGTGCGCGCCGACATGCTCGCGCCCAAGCCCATGGACCGACTGGTGTGCGGCGACGTGGGCTTCGGCAAGACCGAAGTGGCGATGCGCGCCGCGTTCATTGCCGTGCACGGCGGCAAGCAGGTGGCGATCCTGGTCCCGACCACCCTGCTCGCCCAGCAGCACTACAACAGTTTCCGCGACCGCTTCGCCGACTGGCCGGTGACCGTGGAAGTGATGAGCCGTTTCAAATCCACCAAGGAAGTGAACGCCGCCGTGGCCGAACTGGCCGAGGGCAAGATCGACATCGTCATCGGCACGCACAAGCTGCTGCAGGACGACGTGAAGATCAAGAACCTGGGGCTGGTGATCATCGACGAAGAACACCGTTTCGGCGTGCGCCAGAAGGAACAACTCAAGGCCCTGCGCAGCGAAGTCGACATCCTGACCCTGACCGCCACGCCGATCCCCCGCACGCTGAACATGGCGGTGTCGGGCATGCGCGACCTGTCGATCATCGCCACGCCGCCGGCCCGGCGCCTGTCGGTGCGCACCTTTGTCATGGAGCAGAACAAAAGCACCGTCAAGGAAGCCCTGCTGCGTGAGCTGCTGCGTGGTGGCCAGGTCTATTACCTGCACAACGACGTGAAGACCATCGAGAAATGCGCCGCCGACCTGGCCGAACTGGTGCCGGAAGCGCGCATCGGCATCGGCCACGGACAAATGCGCGAACGTGAACTCGAACAGGTGATGAGCGACTTCTACCACAAGCGCTTCAACGTGCTGATCGCCTCGACCATCATCGAGACCGGCATCGACGTGCCGAGCGCCAATACCATCATCATCGAGCGTGCCGACAAATTCGGCCTGGCCCAGCTGCACCAGTTGCGCGGCCGGGTCGGTCGTAGCCACCACCAGGCCTATGCCTACCTGTTGACGCCACCGCGCCAGCAGATCACCCCGGATGCGGAAAAGCGCCTGGAAGCCATCGCTAACACCCAGGACCTCGGCGCCGGCTTCGTGCTGGCCACCAACGACCTGGAAATCCGTGGCGCCGGCGAATTGCTCGGCGACGGCCAGAGTGGCCAGATCCAGGCCGTCGGCTTCACCCTGTACATGGAAATGCTCGAACGCGCGGTCAAGTCGATCCGCAAGGGCGAACAGCCAAACCTCGATCAACCCCTGGGCGGCGGGCCGGAAATCAATCTGCGCGTGCCGGCGTTGATCCCGGAAGACTACCTGCCGGACGTCCACGCACGGCTGATTCTCTACAAACGCATCGCCTCGGCCAGCGACGAGGAAGGCCTCAAGGACCTGCAGGTGGAGATGATCGACCGCTTCGGCCTGCTGCCGGAACCGACCAAGAACCTGGTGCGCACCACGCTGCTCAAGCTCAAGGCCGAGCAACTGGGCATCAAGAAAGTCGATGGCGGCCCCAACGGCGGCCGGATCGAGTTCGAAGCCCAGACTCCGGTCGACCCGCTGGTGCTGATCAAGTTGATCCAAGGCCAGCCCAAACGCTACAAGTTCGAAGGGGCCACGATGTTCAAATTCATGGTGCCCATGGAACGCGCGGAAGAGCGTTTCAACACCGTAGAGGCGCTGTTCGAGCGTCTCACTCCGACCACTGCTTGAAGGACGCCCCATGCGCCTGTTCCGCTCACTGACCTTGCTGTTGACCCTGGTCGCTCCCCTGGCGTTTGCCGATGACCTGTATCAGGTTGAAATGATTCTGGTCCGCCAGAATGCCGAGCCGGTGATTGTCAGCCGTGCCGCACCGGAAGACTGGGACGCCGGCGCGCAACGCCTGGGCGCGGACAGCCAGCGCACGCCGGCCCTGGGCAACATCGTCGAGAAACTCAGCGCCAGCGGCCAATACACGGTATTGATGCACAAGGCCTGGCAGCAGACGCTCGGTGAACAGGGCCGTAAAGTCGCCATCAGCGACGGTGCCGAACAGTTTGGGCAGTTCCCCATCGAGGGCACCCTGGAACTGAAACTGGGCCGCTTCACCGA
This sequence comes from Pseudomonas sp. NFACC13-1, assembly GCF_900104425.1. Lineage (NCBI taxonomy): Bacteria > Pseudomonadati > Pseudomonadota > Gammaproteobacteria > Pseudomonadales > Pseudomonadaceae > Pseudomonas > Pseudomonas sp. NFACC13-1. The sequence continues at coordinate 25,382 of NZ_FMXV01000003.1, forward strand.
CGTGGATGCCGACTTCTGGATCAACCAGATCGACGCCAATGGCCTGGTCACCGCCAGCGAGCGCCTCAAACAGCAGAGCCATACCAAGAATGGTCAACTGAATTTCCTCGATAACGGTCACCTCGGCCTGCTGATCAAGATCACCTCGCTGACCGCGCCCGCGCCACGGCAGGCACCTGAAGTCATTCCGGACTGATCGGCGCGCCTATGCCATCGCCCCTGAGCAAACCCCTGGCACCTTCCTGGGTCAATCGATTCAAGGAACAGAGCCTGGAGCGCGGGCGCCGTTATGCGCTGGAAAACCGCGTCAGGATCGTCGAAGCCGGCGACAGCACCATCACCGCCAGTTGCGAAGGCTCTGGCGGCAACGTCTACCGTCAGACCATTCGCCTTAAAGAGTCAGCCAAGGGCGCGTTGATTCTGCTCGAAGCCGCGTGCTCCTGCCCGGTGCGCATCAACTGCAAGCACTGCGCGGCGGTGTTGCTGCAAGTCCAGGAAACCCTGGCCTACCCGGCCGCCGAAAAAGACGCGCAATTGCTGGAAAAACTCCAGGCCGTGCTGGACAACCGCAGCCCCAAGGCCCCACCGCAAGTGCTGGTGGACAACGTACAACCGGTGCCACGCCTGTGGCTGGCCAGTATCGAGTTCAGCGCCTTCGAGCCACGCAACGGCAAGATGCAACGCTACATCCAGCACCGCGCCGCCTTGTCCTTCAGCTATCTGGACGAGTACGTCAGCGGCCAGCGCAACACCGACGTGCTGATTCGCCAGGAAACCCAGACGCTGCGGATAAAACGCCACACCGATGTGGAACAGTCCTACCGCGAACAGCTGCGAATCCTCGGCTTCAAGGTCGCGACCCGACAAAGCAAGGCCCTGCCGGAAAGCGCTGGCGAACTGTACGAAATGGTCAACGACAGTGCCTGGCTGACGTTCACCCTCAACGACCTGCCGAAACTGCGCACCCAGGGCTGGGAATTGCAGATCGACGAGGACTTCGGCTTCGACCTGACGGCCGTGGACGAGTGGTACGCCACGGTCGAGGAAACACCGGAACGGGATTGGTTCGACCTGGAACTGGGGATCATCGTCAACGGCGAGCGCCTGAGCCTGCTGCCGATCCTGTTGAACCTGATGCGCTCGCACATCGAGTTGTTCAACCCGGAACGCCTGGCCAGGCGCCGGGACGATGAACTGATTCTGGTCAACCTGCCCAACCGTCCGAACTCTGAGTTCGGCCCGCAGCAAGTGGCCCTGCCCTATGGCCGGCTGAAACCGGTGCTGGCGACCCTGGGCGAGTTCTACCTGCAAGAACCCGGCACCACCAAACTGCGCCTCAACAGCGCGGACGCCTTGCGCCTGAACCCGCTGCAGGACATGCCACTGACCTGGGAAGGTGGCGAACACATTCGCGGCCTGGCCCAGCGCCTGCGGGACATCAGGGATTACACCACCACCGCGCCGGAAGGCCTGAACGCGACGCTACGGCCTTATCAACTCGAAGGCTTGAGCTGGATGCAGTCACTGCGGCAGCTGGAAGTCGGTGGCATCCTCGCGGACGACATGGGCCTGGGCAAGACCCTACAGACCCTGGCGCACATTCTCAGCGAAAAAAACGCCGGGCGCCTCGATCGCCCGTGCATGGTGGTGATGCCTACCAGCCTGATCCCCAACTGGCTCGACGAGGCCGCTCACTTCACGCCGCAACTCAAGGTACTGGCCCTGTATGGCGCCGGGCGCAAAAAGCATTTCGAACGACTGGCCGATTACGACCTGGTCCTCACCACCTATGCCCTGCTACCCAAGGATGTCGAGCGCTTGGCCGCGCAGCCATTGCACGTGCTGATCCTCGACGAAGCCCAGTACATCAAGAACCCCACCAGCAAAGCCGCCCAGGCGGCCCGCGAGCTGAACGCCCGCCAGCGGCTGTGCCTGTCCGGTACGCCCCTGGAAAACCACCTGGGCGAATTGTGGTCGTTGTTTCACTTCCTGCTGCCGGGCTGGCTCGGGGACGTCAAGAGTTTCAACCGCGATTACCGTGTACCGATCGAAAAGCGCGGCAGCGATGTACGGCTGCAGCACCTCAATGGTCGGATAAAACCCTTCCTGCTGCGCCGGACCAAGGAACAAGTGGCGACAGAGCTGCCGCCCAAGACCGAGATCATCCATTGGGTCGAACTCAGCGACGCCCAGCGGGACGTCTACGAAACCATGCGCCTGGCGATGGACAAGAAGGTCCGCGACGAGATCACACGCAAAGGCGTGGCCCGCAGCCAGATCATCATTCTTGAGGCGCTGCTCAAGCTGCGCCAGGTGTGTTGCGACCTGCGCCTGATCAACGACGCCACCCTGCCCGCCCGAGGCAGCACCTCGGGCAAGCTCGACAGCCTGATGGAAATGCTCGACGAGCTGTTTGAAGAAGGCCGCCGGGTGCTGCTGTTTTCCCAGTTCACGTCCATGTTGGCGCTGATTGAAGATGAGCTGAAGAAACGCGGTGTCGATTACGCCATCCTGACCGGCCAGACCCGGGACCGCCGCACGCCCGTCAAGGAATTCCAGAGCGGTAAGCGTCAGATCTTTCTGATCAGCCTGAAGGCCGGTGGCGTAGGCCTGAACCTGACCGAGGCTGACACGGTGATTCACTACGACCCGTGGTGGAACCCGGCCACCGAAAACCAGGCTACCGACCGTGCCTACCGCATCGGCCAGGAAAAGCCGGTGTTCGTCTACAAGCTGATAGCCCGAGGCACGGTGGAAGAGAAGATCCAGCTGCTGCAAAAGGAAAAGTCCGACCTCGCGGCCGGCGTGCTGGACGGACGCGTGGCCGGAGATTGGAAATTGCAGAGCGACGACATCGAGGCGTTGTTCGCGCCGCTGCCGGACAAACTGGAAAAGCGCTGACCCCCTTCAATTCTTGTGGGAGCGAGCTTGCTCGCGATAGCGGTGGTTCAGCGGGCGCGGATGTTGACTGTGCTGCCGTCATCGCGAGCAAGCTCGGCTCCCACAGGGGAGTTGCGGTGTTCACACAACCTGGGTCCACCACACTTCCAATGTGGGAGCGAGCTTGCTCGCGATAGCGGTGGTTCAGCGGGCGTAGATGTTGACTGTGCTGCCGTCATCGCGAGCAAGCTCGGCTCCCACAGGGGAGTTGCGGTGTTCACACAACCTGAGTCCACCACACTTCCAATGTGGGAGCGAGCTTGCTCGCGATAGCGGTGGTTCAGCGGGCGTAGATGTTGACTGTACTGCCTTCCTACATTGCTCAGCGCTAATCAATCAGCTGGGCAGCCCTCAGCGCGCCGAGCGCCGCCAACCAGCGAGGGTCCTGGCGGTATTCCGTGGAAGCACAGGCCTGGCCGCGCACACGGGCGATCCGCGCCGAAGGCTTGACCTTCAGGCGTTGAGCGGCGCCCAAGGCCAGCTCCGCGGCGGCGCGATCATTACACACCAGCCCCATGTCGCAACCCGCCGTCAACGCCGCCTCGATACGACTGGCGGCATCACCGACCACATGCGCACCGGCCATCGACAGGTCATCACTGAAGATCACGCCCTCGAATTGCAACTCGCCGCGCAGGATGTCCTGCAACCAACGACGGGAAAACCCGGCTGGATTGGCATCAACCTGCGGATAGATGACATGGGCCGGCATCACGGCGGCCAGTTGCTTGCTCAGCCTGGCAAACGGTACCAGGTCGTTGGCCCAAATCTGTTCGAGGCTGCGTTCATCGGTCGGAATCGCCACATGGGAATCGGCCTCGGCCCAGCCATGCCCCGGGAAGTGCTTGCCGGTGGCTGCCATGCCGGCGGCATTCATGCCACGGATGAAGGCACCGGCCAGCAACGCCGCGCGCTCGGGGTCGCCTTCGAAGGAACGACTGCCGACGACAGCGCTGCGCTGATAGTCGAGATCCAGCACCGGAGCGAAACTCAAGTCGAGACCGACCGCCAGCACTTCGGTGGCCATGATCCAGCCGCACTGCTCGGCCAGGTATTCGGCGTTCGGGTTGTCGGCTATCGCCCGCATCGCCGGCAACCGCACAAAACCCTGGCGCAGCCGCTGAACGCGGCCACCTTCCTGGTCCACCGCCAGTAAAAGGTCGGGACGGATGGCGCGGATCGACGCGCTCAGTTCACGCACTTGCCGCGGATGCTCGATATTGCGGGCAAAAATGATCAAGCCGCCTACCTCTGGCTGGCGCAACAGGTGGCGATCTTCAGCCGTCAGCCAGGTACCAGCGACGTCCACCATCAACGAGCCTTGCAGGCCAGCAGTCATAGCATTTCCTTAATAACGATGAACCCGAGCGGCGACACAGGCATGAGCAAACTGCCAGGCCCAGGGCCCGGCAGATCGCGGTCATGCACTAAAGAATGGAACGGGTTCGAAACGAGAGTCGGCATGGGCGGCTAGCTTAGCGGATGTGGGCAGCCGCGCCCACCCGTGTACTCAAGCCTTGGCCAGCGCCGGCGTCGATTTGCTGCGTGGACGCAGTTGCGCGGCCGCCATGGCCTCATCGGTGACGCCACTCTCGGCACGCATGCCGGCGGCGAGGAACGGCACCATCAAGCGCATCACCTGCTCGATCGAGGTGTTCACGCCAAAATCGGTTTCAGCGATGGCCCGCAGCGCCTTGATCCCGGACATGCTGAACGCGGCGGCGCCGAGCATGAAGTGCACCCGCCAGAACAACTCGATGGGCGGAATGCGCGGTGCGGCTTCGTTGACCAACAGCATGTAGCGACGAAACACCTTGCCGTACATGTCTTCCAGATAACGCCGCAGGTGGCCCTGGCTCTGGCTGAAGGCCAGGCCCAGCAGGCGCATGAAAATGGACAGGTCGTTGCCGCTGCGCGGTTGCACGACAAGGGCTTGCTCGACCAGGATTTCCAGCAGCTCTTCCAGGGTAGGCTTGATGTCAGGCTTGGCCTGGCGCCGCTCCAGTTCACGATCGAGGCTGAGGCAGAAAGGCCCGAGGAAGCGCGAGAAGACCGCTTGGATCAAGGCCTTTTTCGAGCCGAAGTGATAGTTCACCGCCGCCAGGTTGACCCCGGCCTTGCTGGTGATCAGACGCAATGAGGTTTCGGCGAAACCTTTTTCCGCGAACAACTGCTCGGCAGCATCGAGAATGCGTTCAACGGTTTCCGACTGGGCCATGGTTACTCCGCCTGACAAACACTTGTTTGAAACATACGTTTCAGCCTAGGGGTTGTCAAGCCTGCCGGGGCGTTTTGCGAACGCCCGGTCACGTATTTAACCACACCTTTTCACAGGCGGTAGCCCCGCCCCATCCAACAACCTGACCGACCGTCCAGCGGCCGGTAGAAAAAGGAGGATTGCCAAGCGGCGTTCACTGTATATAATCCCAGTCACTGTATAAAAAGACAGAGCGATCAATATGCTAAAGCTGACGCCACGCCAAGCAGAGATTCTAGCCTTCATCAAACGCTGCCTCGAAGACAACGGCTACCCGCCGACCCGGGCGGAAATCGCCCAGGAACTGGGTTTCAAGTCGCCCAACGCCGCTGAAGAACACCTCAAGGCGCTGGCGCGCAAGGGCGCAATCGAAATGACCCCGGGCGCATCCCGTGGCATTCGTATCCCCGGCTTCGAAGCCAAGGCCGACGAAACCACCCTGCCGATCATCGGCCGGGTCGCGGCGGGTGCACCGATCCTTGCCCAGCAGCACGTCGAGGAGTCCTGCAACATCAACCCTTCGTTCTTTCATCCCCGGGCCGACTACCTGCTCCGTGTACACGGTATGAGCATGAAGGACATCGGCATCTTCGACGGTGACCTCCTGGCCGTCCACACCACCCGCGAAGCCCGCAATGGCCAGATCGTGGTGGCGCGAATCGGCGACGAGGTGACCGTCAAGCGCTTCAAGCGCGATGGCAGCAAGGTCTGGCTCATTGCCGAGAACCCGGAGTTCGCCCCCATCGAAGTGAACCTGAAAGATCAGGACCTGGTCATCGAAGGCTTGAGTGTCGGCGTCATTCGCCGCTAAAGGAGGCTTTATGCAGTTCCCTCACACACCACAACACACACAACTTCCGCTGTTCGAGGCATTCATGGCCCAACCGCTGGTTCCAGTCCTGAAAGAGGTCATCGAATCGCCCTGGGGCGTCGAACCCGAGGCCTTCAGCGAACTGTCGTTACGTGGTGCGGCCGGAAACTGCCTGAACCTGCTGGCGCCCATCCTGCGAGAACTCAGCCAGGACCAGGATGCTCGCTGGTTGACGCTGATCGCTCCACCGGCCAGCGTTACCCAAGCCTGGCTGCGGGACGCCGGCCTGAACCGTGAGCGCATCCTGTTGCTGCAACCACGTGGCACCCAAAGCGCCCAACAGTTGACTTGCGAGGCCTTGCGCCTGGGCCGTAGCCACACCGTAGTCAGCTGGCTCAACCCATTGACCACGGCCGCACGGCAACAGTTGATCAGCGCCGCCCGCACCGGGGACGCACAAAGCTTGAATATTCGATTGGGCTAAGACAAACGCGGGGCTTCTCCAAAGTAGAGAAGCCGACCAGCCACACTATTCAAAAAAGCCGACAGACGGGATCAGTGAAGAACCCGCGGCCCCTCTTCCTTGTTGAATTCGCCTTCAACCAGGCGACCTGCCATCTGGACGCCCACGCTCAGCATCGCCTTGGCGACTTCGACGTGTTGGCCCTGGAGGAATACCTTGGCATCTTCGGAGAAGTTCAAGGTAACCAGAGAACCCTCGTCCTCGGCCCTGCGCAGCTCGATGCGGCCATCAGGAAGTTCGACAATTTCTAGAAAGGACGTAGGCATAAAAGTCTGTTCTCCACCAAAGGCGAGGATTATATAGTCATCGGCCAGGCTCCGCTCGGGATCTTGACCAAGCGTTATCAACGAACGTAACGGGCCAAGGGGAAACTCAGCACTCGTTCAACCCTTCACGAAAGCGTATCGCCAGGCTCTTGAGGTTCTGGCGCCAGCTCTCCAGTTCCTCCCGGCTCAGCTCCTGCTCCGGGTCTTGCTCATCCAGATTGACCGCCACGATCAACGGTTGGGTCACGTCCCTCTTGGGCTTGCGCGGGGCCCGGGGCGGCTCGAACAGCGCCGCATGGGCCGCCAATAGCTTCGCAAGCCAGGTTTCCGGGTTATGCGCCAGTTCGACCATTTCGGCCAACTCCGGAATCGCGATGGTTTCCAGCACTTCGCGGGTCAACAGCAGCTCGGCTCGCGGGGCATTCGCTTGTGGCAGGCGATAGAAACCAGCGATTTCATGGCACAACCCCAACAACGCACCGTACAGATGAAACAGCGCGGACTCACGTCCTGCCTGGAGCAGCGCCGGGGAATTCATCGTACGCCCGTCCTCGGCCCTGGTGAGTGCTTCGAGCGACAGGCCGGCGAAATAGATTTTCTGATTGGTGCGGGTATAGAGTTCGTGGGCCATGGCGGCATCTCCCCAACGAAATGAAAGCTTCACGCAAGTGCGACAGTGTCGTGGATCAACCGAGGCCACTGCAAGCCAAAAACAAAAAGGCCGCATGAAAACCTATGGGTTGTCATGCGGCCTTTTTGTCAGGTCCATGCGGATTTAGCGATTGTAGAGGGCGGCTGCGCCACCAGCGGGAGCAAGCTCCCTCGCCACAAGAGCCTCAACCCCGCACTCCAGACAACCAATCAGCGCTTGTCTTCAACGGTCCATTTACCGCCATCGTAGTACGCCTTCCAGCCGGTCGGCTTGCCGTCGACTTCGGTCTGCACGTACTGCTCCTTGGTCTTGCGGCTGTAGCGAATGACCGCAGGGCGCCCGTCCGGATCCTTCTGCGGTGCCTCACAGAGGAAATGGTACTTCGGATCGATCTCATCCTTGTGCGGGAGGATTTCCATCACCAACGGTGCACGGGTCTCGCGGTTTTTCGGGAACTGGCTGGCTGCCAGGAACAGGCCGGAAGCGCCGTCACGCAAGATATAGGTGTCGTTGACCTTCTCGCATTTGAGCTCCGGCATTTTCACCGGGTCCATCTTCGGCGGCGCCGCGTCACCGCTCTTGAGCAGTTTGCGCGTGTTTTTGCAGGTCGGGTTGGTGCAGCCGAAGAACTTGCCGAAACGGCCGGTCTTGAGCTGCATCTCGCTGCCACACTTGTCGCACTCCAGGCTCGGGCCTTCGTAACCCTTGATGCGATAAGTGCCCTCCTCAATCTCGTAGCCGGCACAGTCCGGATTGTTACCGCAGATGTGCAGCTTGCGCTTCTCATCCAGCAGGTAGGCATCCATCGCCGTGCTGCAGATCGGGCAGCGATGCTTGCCACGCAGCACCAGGGATTCCGATTCGCCCTCGTCGTCCGCGGCGATTTCGTCGCCCGGCACCAGGTTGACCGTCGCCTTGCAGCGTTCCTTGGGCGGCAGGCTGTAACCCGAGCAGCCGAGGAAGACACCGGTCGAGGCGGTACGGATTTGCATCGGACGTCCGCAGGTCAGGCACGGGATGTCGGTCATGACCGGCTGGTTGGCCCGCATGCCATTGTCCGGGCTCTCCGCCACTTCAAGTTTTTTCTTGAAGTCGCCGTAGAACTCGTCGAGTACGTTTTTCCAGTCCCGCTCGCCCTGGGCCACATCGTCGAGGTTCTCTTCCATGCCGGCGGTGAAGCCGTAGTCCATCAGGTTCGAGAAGCTCTCGGACAAACGCTCGGTGACGATGTCACCCATCTTTTCCGAATAGAAACGACGGTTGTGCAGCGCCACATAACCGCGGTCCTGGATGGTGGAAATGATGGCGGCGTAGGTCGAAGGACGACCGATGCCGCGCTTTTCCATTTCCTTGACCAGGCTGGCTTCGGAGTAACGGGCCGGCGGCTTGGTGAAGTGCTGGGTCGGATCGAGCTTGATCAGCTTCATCACGTCGCCCTGGGCCATGTCCGGCAGGACATCGTCGTCCCCAGGCTTGGTGATTTGCGGCATGACGCGGGTGTAGCCGTCGAACTTCAGGATGCGGCCCTTGGCACGCAACTCGAAGTCACCGGCACCGACGCTGACGGTGGTCGACAGGTATTGCGCCGGCAGCATCTGGCAAGCCAGGAACTGGCGCCAGATCAGCTCGTAGAGACGCTCGGCATCGCGCTCCATGCCCGACAGCTTGCTTGGCTCGGTGTTGGCATCGGACGGACGAATCGCTTCGTGAGCCTCCTGCGCGCCTTCCTTGCTGCTGTAGACGTTCGGCGTGTCCGGCAGGTACTTCTTGCCGAACTCGCTTTCTATATAAGTACGCGCCATCGCCACGGCATCGGCCGACAGGTTGGTCGAGTCGGTACGCATATAGGTGATGTAGCCGGCTTCGTACAGACGCTGGGCCATCATCATGGTTTTCTTCACGCCAAAGCCCAGGCGGTTGCTCGCGGCCTGTTGCAGCGTGGAGGTGATGAACGGCGCCGACGGCTTGCTGCTGGTCGGCTTGTCTTCGCGCTTGACGATGCTGTAGCTGGAAGCCTTGAGCTTCTCCAGCGCCGCCATGGCCTGGGCTTCGTTGAGTGGCTTGAAGGCCTCGCCCTTCTCGCGAGCCACGTCGAAGCGCACGGTCGCGCCCTTGGCGGTGCCGAGGTCGGCGTGGACTTCCCAGTACTCTTCAGGGATGAACGCGCGGATCTCGCGCTCGCGCTCCACCACCAGCTTCACGGCGACCGACTGCACTCGCCCGGCCGACAGGCCGCGGGCGATCTTGGCCCACAGCAGCGGCGAGACCATGTAGCCCACCACGCGGTCGAGGAAGCGACGCGCCTGCTGGGCGTTGACCCGATCGATATCCAGCTCGCCCGGTTGGGAGAAGGCTTCCTGGATGGCCTTCTTGGTAATTTCGTTGAACACCACGCGCTTGTAGCGGCTGTCATCCCCACCGATGGCTTCGCGCAGGTGCCAGGCAATGGCTTCCCCTTCGCGGTCCAAGTCCGTCGCGAGATAGATGGTGTCGGCATCCTTGGCGAGCCGGCGCAGCTCTTCGATGACCTTTTCCTTGCCAGGGAGGATCTCGTATTTGGCTTTCCAGCCGTGTTCCGGATCGACCCCCATGCGCGAGACCAGCTGCTTGCGCGCCTTGTCCTTGGGCGACAGCGCCGGCGCTTCACCGGCGGCAGCCTTGCCGCGCTTGGCGGCTGGCTCCTTGCTGGCGCTAGCCGAACCGCTGGTGGGCAGGTCTCGGATATGGCCGATACTCGACTTCACCACGTATTGGTTGCCCAGATACTTGTTGATGGTCTTGGCCTTAGCCGGGGATTCCACAATGACCAGCGATTTGCCCATGGATCAGAAAATTCCTGAATTCTAAAAAGTGAAAGGCGGTTGGCGCCTGACGCGGCACCGCTATATATAGTGGCTGCAAGGTGAGGTCAAGCGCAGGGTTGCCCGCATACCGGCCTCAAGGCTTGGAAAAAATGCTCTCCTCGGCCTGCACCAAAGCAAAGCGTGGCACCTGTTCGCCGTCAACCTCGACGGACTCCTGGAACATGCTCAAGGGACGTACCCAAAAGCCGTAATCGCCATACAGGGCTTGATAGAACACCACTTCTTCTTCGGTCTCGGAATGCCGCGCGATGCTGAATACGCGGTACTGCGGACCTTTGTAATGCTGGTAGAGCCCTGGTTGTATCGGCATGTCTTGGCCCTCACTCAAATCTTTTCAAAATAAAAACAAAATTTTTCTACTAAACCCGGAAAAAACAAAAACCGGGGCACTTGGCCCCGGCTTCCATCGACGCAACGCTTAGACGCGTTCGAAGACAGTGGCGATGCCCTGGCCGAGGCCAATGCACATGGTGGACACACCGAAGGTGCCGCCATTCTGCTTCATGACGTTGAGCAGCGTGCCGGAGATACGCGCACCGGAGCAACCGAACGGGTGACCCAGGGCGATCGCGCCGCCGTGCAGGTTAACCTTCTCGTTCATCTTGTCGAGCACTTTCAAATCTTTCAGCACGGGCAGGGCCTGTGCGGCGAAAGCTTCGTTGAGCTCGAAGAAGTCGATATCGGCAATCCCCAGGCCTGCGCGCTTCAAGGCTTTCTGCGTGGCCGGCACTGGACCATAGCCCATGATCGCCGGGTCCACACCCGCCACTGCCATCGAACGAATCACCGCCATCGGCTGGATCCCCAGGTCCTGGGCACGCTGGGCCGACATCACGATCATGCACGAGGCACCGTCGGTGATCTGCGATGAAGTACCGGCTGTCACGGTGCCGCCCTTCGGATTGAAGGCCGGCTTGAGGGTCGCCAGGCTTTCCAGGGTAGTTTCCGGACGAATGGTTTCGTCGTAGTCGAACAGTTTCAGGAAGCCGTTCTCGTCGTAGCCCTGCATCGGGATGATCTCATCCTTGAACTTGCCTTCCACGGTCGCCTTGTGGGCGAGCTGGTGGGAGCGCACGCCGAAGGCGTCCTGCTGCTCGCGGGTGATGCCGTGCATTTTGCCCAGCATTTCCGCAGTCAGGCCCATCATGCCCGAGGCTTTTGCCGCGTACAGCGACATGTGCGGGTTCGGATCGACACCGTGCATCATGCTCACGTGACCCATGTGCTCGACACCACCGACGACGAACACATCGCCGTTGCCGGTCATGATCGCCTGGGCGGCGGTGTGCAGTGCGCTCATGGACGAACCGCACAGGCGGCTGACAGTCTGGCCCGCCGCGGTGTGAGGAATCTGGGTCATCAGCGAGGCCATGCGGGCGATGTTCCAGCCCTGCTCCAGGGTCTGGTTCACACAGCCCCAGATCACGTCTTCGACTTCGTTGGGGTCGACCTTGACGTTGCGCTCCAGCAGCTTGCTGATCAGGTGCGCCGACATGTCTTCGGCGCGGGTGTTGCGGTGCATGCCGCCCTTGGAGCGGCCCATCGGCGTACGACCGAAGTCGACAATCACGACGTCTCTAGGATTCAAGCTCATAAAATGTTCTCTCGCTCTAGTCGTTGGGCGCTTAACCGAAGAAACGCTGGCCGTTCTTGGCCATCTCACGCAGCTTCGCGGTCGGGTGGTACAGCGCGCCCAGATCAGCGTACTGGTCAGCCAGGGCAACGAACTCGGCCACACCGATCGAATCGATGTAACGCAGCGCACCGCCACGGAATGGAGGGAAACCGATACCGTAGACCAGGCCCATGTCGGCTTCGGCGGCGGTTTCGACAATGCCGTCTTCCAAGCAGCGCACGGTTTCGAGGCACAGCGGGATCATCATCCAGTTGATGATGTCCTCGTCGGTGACTTCGCGCTGCTCGTAGACGATCGGCTTGAGCACTTCCAGCACCGACGAGTCGGCGACTTTCTTCTGCTTGCCGCGCTTGTCGGTCTCGTAGGCGTAGAAGCCCTTGCCATTCTTCTGGCCCAGGCGCTTGGCTTCGTAGAGCACGTCGACGGCCGAACGACGGTCATCCTTCATGCGGTCCGGGAAGCCTTCAGCCATGACGTCGCGACCGTGGTGGCCGGTGTCGATGCCGACCACGTCCATCAGGTACGCCGGCCCCATCGGCCAGCCGAATTTTTCCATGATCTTGTCGATGCGCACGAAGTCCACACCGGCGCTGACCAGCTTGGCGAAACCGCCGAAGTACGGGAACAGCACACGGTTGACCAAAAAGCCCGGGCAGTCGTTGACGACGATCGGGTTCTTGCCCATTTTCTTGGCGTAGGCCACGGTGGTGGCCACCGCCAGTTCGCTGGACTTCTCGCCACGGATCACTTCCACCAGCGGCATCATGTGCACCGGGTTGAAGAAGTGCATGCCGACGAAGTTCTCCGGACGCTTGAGGGCCTTGGCCAGCAGCGAAATGGAGATGGTCGAGGTGTTCGAGGCGAGGATGGTGTCCTCTTTGACCTTGTCTTCGACTTCAGCCAGTACCGCCTGCTTGACCTTCGGGTTCTCGACAACCGCCTCGACCACCAGGTCGACATGGCCGAAATCGCCATAGGACAGGGTCGGACGAATGCCGTTGAGCACTTCGGCCATCTTCGCGGCGGTCATGCGGCCTTTGTCGACGCGGCCGACCAGCAGCTTGGCGGCTTCGGCCAGGCCCTGCTCGATCCCGTGTTCGTTGATGTCCTTCATCAGGATCGGCGTGCCTTTGGACGCCGACTGATAGGCGATGCCGCCGCCCATGATACCGGCGCCGAGCACGGCGGCCTGCTTCACGTCACGGGCGATTTCGTCGTAGGCCTTGGCCTTTTTCTTCAGTTCCTGGTCATTGAGGAACAGACCGATCAGGCTTTGTGCGGCCGAGGTCTTGGCCAGCTTGACGAAGCCGGCGGCCTCGACTTCCAGGGCTTTGTCGCGACCGAAATTCGCGGCTTTCTGGATGGTCTTGATCGCTTCGACCGGCGCCGGGTAATTCGGGCCTGCCTGACCGGCCACGAAACCCTTGGCGGTTTCGAAGGCCATCATTTGTTCGATGGCGTTGAGCTTGAGCTTCTCCAGCTTAGGCTGGCGCTTGGCTTTGTAGTCGAACTCGCCGCTGATGGCACGCTTGATGGTTTCAAGGGCCGCTTCCTGGAGCTTGCCAGGTTCGACCACGGCATCCACGGCACCGACTTTCAGCGCGTCCTCGGCACGGTTTTCCTTGCCGGCGGCAATCCATTCGATAGCGTTGTCGGCGCCGATCAGGCGCGGCAGGCGCACGGTGCCGCCAAAGCCCGGGTAGATGCCCAGCTTGACTTCCGGCAGGCCGATCTTGGCCGTGGTGGCCATGACGCGGTAATCCGCCGCCAGGCACATTTCCAGGCCGCCACCCAAGGCGATACCGTTGATGGCCGCGACGGTCGGTACGTTGAGGTCTTCGAAATCGCTGAAAATACGGTTGGCTTCGAGGTTGCCAGCGATCAGTTCGGCATCGGGCAGCTTGAAGTTGTCGACGAATTCGGTGATGTCGGCACCAACGATGAACACGTCCTTGCCGCTGCTGACGATCACACCCTTGATCGAAGCATCTGCCTTGATAGTGTCTACGGCCTGACGCAATTCATTCAGGGTTAGACGGTTGAACTTGTTGACGGACTCACCCTTGAGGTCGAATTTCAGTTCGACGATGCCACTTTCAAGAGCCTTAACCGTGATGGCTTTACCTTCGTAAATCATCAACTGATCTCCACGATATGGAAGCTGAACAGTACACGTTGGACGCTGACCGCTGGTTCGACACTGACGTTACCGTCGATGCTACGCCAATCCGCCAGGCACACCCGTCAACGCGATAGTCGGGGTCTGTAGGAGCCGTCTGAAAATACAAACGCTCAATTCATACGCCCGTTTGATTTGGGTACGTCACCTTCACGGAATTTCCGACAATTGTCAATCGCCCTAAACATAGGCGTGAACGCGACTTTACGGTCATTTCCGCACCCTACGGATCCACAACACGGCGCCGCATGAGCAGCCATTCATAGAATCAATAATTAGAAAAATCGCCCTAATTCCAGACAAATCGGATCCAGCCGACTACGCTGTCGGGATGCGATTGAATGCTGCGGAAATGAAGGGCGCTGCGAACGCACGCCCTGACACGAGATGGATTACCGGCCTGCCTGGCCAACCCGCCCGATGAAACTGTCGGGCTTTTTTATGTCCGTAGGAGCTGCCGAAGGCTGCGATCTTTTGATCTTTCACTCAAGATTCAATTGAGCCTGGAAAGATCGCAGCCTCGCTGCGCTCGACAGCTCCTACGGCGGATCAGGCCAACGCCTTTAGGACTTCGGCAATGTCCTGCAAAACAGTGGCTTCGCCTTTCTCGCCCCAATACAAGGCGATCATTTGCCGGTCGGCTTCAATTTTGTAGACGTTGGCCGGCAATTTTTCGAAATGATTGAGCAGGGACTCATCCAGGCAGACTTCCCGCCACTGATTGGCCCAGACGCCCGGCGCAGTTTGCCAGTAGCTCCAGCAGGCCGGCTGGCTGCCGCGGCGAGGCCGATAGTACTGGGCACAGGGGTTTGGCGGCTGTTGGCCGAGCCAGTGCGGCCACTCCTGTGGCGCCAGTTGCATGGCCAGGCCCAGGCGTCGCGCTTCCATGCGCAGGGCCATGCGACCGTTCTGTAAACGGGACGGACGCAACCATGCCAGCGGACTTAACACCACCAACAGGATTGACAGCACTATCCAGACCGTCATATTCGTACTCCCCGATTCTGATGAGCCCATTGACCCAGGTCGCGTCAATGCGCTTGAAACCAGCCATACTTACCGTATCGCAATTCTCTGGAGTGCCTTCCATGTACTACAACCACGTTCTGGTCGCCGTTGACCTCACTGAAGAATGCGATCCGGTCGTCAAGCGCGCCCTCGCCCTCTGCGAAGGCCGAGACACCCAGCTGTCACTGGTGCATATCGTCGAACCGATGGCCATGGCCTTCGGCGGCGACGTGCCGATGGACCTTTCCCAGTTGCAGCAGCAGCAATTCGACCAGGCCAAGGAACGCCTTGACCGACTGATCGTGAAATACCCGGCCCTGAAGAAGGAATTCAGTCACCTGACCTACGGCCAGCCGCGCCAGGAGATCCATCACCTGGCCAAGGAACAGGGTTGCGACCTGATTGTCGTCGGCAGCCATGGTCGTCACGGCTTGGCGCTGCTGCTGGGCTCGACCGCCAACGATGTGCTACATGGCGCGCCTTGCGATGTGCTGGCGGTGCATCTGGTCAAGCGCACATAAACCTAAACCTGTGGGAGCGAGCTTGCTCGCGATAGCGGTGTGACAGTCAGCATCAATGCTGCCGATCTACCGCTATCGCGAGCAAGCTCGCTCCCACAGGGTGGGATTTCCATCTCAATGGCTCAAGCGTCCAGCTCGGCCCAGCGCTCGACCAATGCATCCAGCTCGGCCTGCAGTTGCTCCAGGTGCGCAATCACCTTGGCGGTTTCGGCAGCAGGACGCTGGTAGAACCCGGCCTCGGCCATTTCAGCTTCTACCGCTGCGATCTGCTGCTCCTTCGCGTCGATATCACCCGGCAAGGCTTCCAGCTCGCGCTGCAGCTTGTAGCTGAGCTTTTTCTTCGCTGGGGCCGGGGCTGCCGCGGCAACCGGCGCAGGCTCGGCCTTGACCACGGCCGAGTTCAGGTCGGCCTTGCCGGACTTGCTCTCGGTGACCCCCAGCAGACGCGGCGAGCCGCCCTGGCGCAGCCAGTCCTGATAGCCACCGACGTATTCGCGAACCAGGCCTTCGCCTTCGAACACCAGGGTACTGGTGACCACGTTATCGAGGAATGCCCGGTCGTGACTGACCATCAGAACGGTGCCGTTGAAGGTCAGCAACACCTCTTCCAGCAATTCCAGGGTTTCCACGTCCAGGTCGTTGGTGGGCTCGTCGAGCACCAGCAGGTTCGCCGGCTTGCTGAACAACTTGGCCAGCAACAGACGGGCACGCTCACCACCCGACAACGCCTTGACCGGCGTACGGGCACGCTGGGGGCTGAACAGGAAATCGCCGAGGTAGCTCAGCACATGGCGGCTCTGGCCATCGATGTCGATGAAATCGCGGCCTTCGGCCACGTTGTCGATCACGGTCTTTTCCAGGTCCAGTTGATGACGTAACTGGTCGAAGTAGGCGACGTCGATCTTCGTGCCCTCTTCCACCTTGCCGCTGGTGGGCACCAGGCCGCCGAGCATCAGCTTGAGCAGGGTGGTCTTGCCAGTGCCGTTGGCGCCCAGCAGGCCGATTCGATCGCCACGCTGCAGCACCATGGAAAAGTCCTTGATCAGGAACGGACCGCCAGGGTGCGCGAAACTCACGTTCTCAAGCACCATCACCTGCTTGCCGGACTTGTCAGCGGTGTCCAACTGAATGTTGGCCTTGCCGGTGCGCTCGCGACGCTCGCTGCGCTCCACGCGCAACGCCTTGAGTGCGCGCACACGGCCTTCGTTGCGGGTGCGACGCGCCTTGATGCCCTGGCGAATCCAGACTTCTTCCTGGGCCAGCTTCTTATCGAACAGCGCGTTAGCGGTTTCTTCCGCTGCCAGCGCCGCTTCCTTGTGCACCAGGAAGCTGGCGTAGTCGCCGTTCCAGTCGATCAGGCCGCCACGGTCCAATTCAAGGATGCGCGTCGCCAGGTTCTGCAGGAAGGAACGGTCGTGGGTGATGAACAGCACCGCCCCCTGGAAGTCTTTCAGGGCTTCTTCAAGCCAGGCGATGGCGCCGATGTCCAAGTGGTTGGTCGGTTCGTCGAGCAGCAGCAGGTCCGGCTCGGAGACCAGGGCCTGGGCCAGCAGGACGCGGCGACGCCAACCGCCGGACAACTCGGCGAGGGTCTTGTCGGCCGGCAATTGCAGGCGGCTCAGGGTGCTGTCGACCAATTGCTGCAACCGCCAGCCATCACGGGCTTCGAGGTCGTGCTGCACGTGCATCAACTTGTCCAGGTCGGCATCGGTGACGATGTTCTGGCTCAGGTGGTGATACTCGGCCAGCAGCGCGCCGACACCGTCCAGGCCTTCGGCGACCACATCGAATACGGTCCGCTCGTCGGCCACCGGCAGTTCCTGGGGCAATTCTCCGATTTTCAGGCCTGGCGCACGCCAGACCGAGCCGTCGTCGGGCTTTTGATCGCCCTTGACCAGCTTCATCATGCTGGACTTGCCAGTGCCGTTTCGGCCGATGATGCACACCCGCTCACCACGGGCGATCTGCCAGGACACCTTGTCCAACAACGGCATAGCGCCGAACGCAAGGGACACATCGCTGAATTTGAGCAGGGTCATGAGCTTCTCCAAAAACCGGGCGCGCATTCTACCTGAGATGAGGCCTCAAGGGTCCGCCAATTTCGCCACTGAAGCACTCTGCATAACAAATGTTGCGAACTTGCACCGACGGCCCCGCAAAGCTTTCGCCGGCTGCTGGCAAAAGGCTAAGCTACAGACAGTTACCCTGGGTTAACCCTTGGGCTTGTCATGTTTTTTCTGCCCGGACGTCTCATGCGCAGTCGCCTTTTCAGTGTTTTATCGTGTCTTTTTGTATGTGCCACTGCCGTTCAATCCGCTCAGGCGGTGGATATCTCCACTCAGCGCCAATACTACGACGAAGCCAAGCGTGCCTTGGCCAAGGGTGATTCCGGCCCTTACTTTCGCTACAGCCAGGCCCTGCGCGATTACCCGCTGGAGCCGTACCTGGCCTACGACGAATTGACCGCTCGCCTCAAGAGCGCCAGCAACGCCGAAATCGAGAAATTCCTCGCCGAGCACGGTGACCTGCCCCAGGCCAACTGGATGAAGCTGCGCTGGCTGCGTTGGCTGACCGAGCGCGGCGACTGGGAGACCTTCGTCAAGTATTACGACCCCAAGCTCAATTTCACCGAGCTGGATTGCCTCAACGCTCAATACCAACTCAACCATGGCCTGAAGGCCGAGGGCTATGCCAACACCGAAAAGCTGTGGCTCACCGGCAAGTCCCAGCCCCAGGCGTGCGATGCGTTGTTCGGCCTGTGGGCCTCCCAGGGCCAGTTGACCGAGCAGAAGCGCTGGGAGCGCGCCAAGCTGGCCGCCCAGGCGCGCAACTACCCGTTGGCCAACAGCCTGGTCAGCGGCCTGACCACCCTCGCTCCCCGTGGCAGCTTGCTGGTGGACGTGGCGCAAAAGCCAGAGTTGCTCAACCAGCCCTCGCGCTTCGTTCCAGCCGATGAGCCGATGTCCGATATCGTCAGCCTCGGCTTGCGTCGCCTGGCCCGCCAGGACCCGGAAAAAGCCATGGCGCTGCTGGATGGCTACGCCAGCACCATGCATTTTTCCCGGGATGAAAAAGTCGCGATCGCCCGAGAGATCGGCCTGACCCTGGCCAAGCGCTTCGACAGCCGCGCCCTGGACGTGATGACGAAATACGACCCGGAGTTGCGCGACGACACGGTTTCGGAATGGCGCTTGCGCCTGCTGTTGCGCCTCGCTCGCTGGGACGATGCCTATCAGTTGACCCGCCGCCTGCCCGAGTCGCTGGCCAGCACCAACCGCTGGCGGTACTGGCAAGCCCGCACGCTGGAACTGGCGCAGCCGCAGAACCCGGAAGCCCTGACGCTCTACAAGCACCTGGCCCGTGAGCGGGACTTCTATGGCTTCCTGGCCGCCGACCGATCCCAGTCGCCCTATTCGCTCGTCAACAAGCCACTGGTGATGAGCCAGGCGCTGATCAACAAGGTGCGCAATACGCCTGGCGTGCGCCGGGCGCTGGAATTTCATGCCCGTGGGGACATTGTCGACGGACGCCGCGAGTGGTATCACGTCAGCCGTCATTTCAACCGGGACGAAATGGTCGCCCAGGCGAAACTGGCTTACGACCTGAAATGGTATTTCCCGGCCATCCGCACCATCAGCCAGGCCAAGTACTGGGACGACCTGGACATCCGTTTCCCGATGGCCCACCGCGAGACCCTGGTGCGCGAAGCCAAGATCCGCGGCTTGCATCCAAGTTGGGCGTTCGCCATTACCCGCCAGGAAAGTGCGTTCATGGATGATGCCCGCTCCAGCGTCGGCGCCGCCGGCCTGATGCAACTGATGCCTGGCACCGCCAAGGAAACCGCGCGCAAGTTCAGCATTCCCCTGGCCTCGCCACAGCAAGTGCTGAACCCGGACAAGAACATCCAGTTAGGCGCGGCCTACCTGAGCCAGGTCCATAGCCAGTTCAACGGCAACCGCGTCCTGGCCTCGGCGGCCTACAACGCCGGCCCCGGTCGCGTGCGCCAGTGGCTGCGTGGGGCCGATCACTTGAGCTTCGACGTCTGGGTCGAGAGCATCCCGTTCGACGAAACCCGCCAATACGTGCAGAACGTGTTGTCTTATTCGGTGATCTACGGGCAGAAGCTCAACTCGCCGCAACCGCTGGTGGACTGGCATGAGCGGTATTTCGATGATCAGTGATTAACACTCCCACAAAGCCCTCTTCTTGTGGGAGCGAGCTTGCTCGCGATGGCGCCGGCACCTGCAACATGAATGCAAGCTGACTCGCCGCTATCGCGAGCAAGCTCGCTCCCACAGGGCCTGCATCAAACACTACATCCCCTGTGGACGCGATATCAGTCGGTTGCCGCCTCCGCCCCCACATTGAACTGCAACGCCGCCAATCGCGCATACAGCGCATTGCTGGCGACAAGCTCCTGGTGCGTGCCCACGGCAACCACCTTGCCCTGGTCCATCACCGCGATCCGATCGGCGTTTTTCACGGTGGCCAGGCGATGGGCGATCACCAACGTCGTGCGGTTTTTCATCAGGCTGGGCAGGGCTTGCTGGATCAGGTGTTCGCTTTGCGCATCGAGGGCGCTGGTGGCTTCGTCCAGCAGCAGGATCGGGGCATCCACGAGCAACGCTCGGGCGATGGCCAGGCGTTGGCGCTGGCCGCCGGATAACCCGAGGCCGCCATCGCCCAGGTGAGTCTGGTAGCCGTCGGGCATTTTTTCGATGAAGTCGTGGGCGTGGGCGATCTGCGCGGCCTCGCGCACCTGCTCCGACGTCGCCTCCGGGTTGCCATAGCGGATATTCTCTTCAACTGTGCCGAAAAACAGCGCCGGGCTTTGTGAAACCAGGGCGAAATGCCGGCGCAGGTCCAGCGGATCGAGTTGAGTCAACGGCACATCGTCGATCAGGATCTGCCCTTGCACGGGATCATAGAAACGCAGCAGCAAGTCGTAGACCGTCGACTTGCCTGCGCCGGAAGGCCCGACCAGGGCCAGGGTCTCACCGGCCTTGATACTCAGGTCGAGGCCGTCGACCGCATAACTGTCTGGCCGGGACGGATAGGAAAAACGCACGCCTTCGAGACGCAAATCGCCGCGAACTCGCGCCGGCAAGGTCACGAGGCCCGAAGCCGGCGGCTGGATGATGTTTTCCGAACGCAGCAGCTCGGCAATGCGCTCTGCCGCACCGGCCGCCCGCTGCAGCTCGCCAATCACTTCGCTCAGGGTCCCGAAGGCACTGCCGACGATCAGGCTGTAGAACACGAACGCCGCCAGCTCGCCACCGGAAATCCGCCCGGCGATCACATCCATGCCACCGACCCAGAGCATCACCCCCACCGCCCCCAGCACCAGCACGATCACCAGGGTGATCAACCAGGCCCGCTGGACAATGCGCTTGCGAGCGGTGTCGAAGGCCTGCTCCACCGTCACGGAAAAACGTTGTTCGTCCTGGACCTGATGGTTGTAGGCCTGCACGGTCTTGATCTGGCCGAGGGTTTCGGAGACATAGCTGCCGACGTCGGCAACGCGGTCCTGGCTCTGGCGCGACAAGCTGCGCACTCGACGCCCGAAGAGCAGGATCGGCACCAAGACCAGCGGCAGGGCAATCACCACGATACTGGTCAGCTTGGGATTGGTGATGAACAGCAGCACGATACCGCCCACCACCATCAAGACATTGCGCAAAAACAACGACAGCGACGAACCGATCACCGATTGCAGCAAGGTCGTATCAGTGGTCAACCGTGACTGGATTTCCGAACTGCGGTTGTTTTCGTAGAAACCCGGGTGCAAGTACACCAGATGGTTGAACACCTGCCGCCGGATATCCGCCACCACCCGCTCACCGATCCAGGACACCAGGTAAAAACGCGAAAACGTACCGATCGCCAACCCCACCACCAACACCATGAACAAGCCGATGGATTGGTTGAGCAGGTGCGGCGAGCGGGTCATGAAGCCCTGGTCCACCAGCAAGCGGATGCCTTGGCCCATGGACAAGGTGATGCCGGCGGTGACAATCAAAGCCAGCAAAGCGCCGACGACCTGTTTGCGATAAGGGGCGATGAAGCCGCTGGCCAGGCGTATGGCACGGCGATGTCGGGAAGAAAGCATCAAAGGCGTCCGATAATGCAGCGGGAAAAAGGCCAGCTCGCGACGCCGAAACGTAGCGGAACCAAGTTGAATCGCAATGAGTCAGGTTAAATATGACCACTACGGCTAGCGGCTAGATGTTATCGGTCTAAAGTCTGGGTGGAAACGCAACTGTGTTTCTGATTGAGTGGAGGCGTCGCCATGAACCTACACGGAGTGTCATGGCTCGGTCACCTGGCGACATTAATATAGGCACACAACCTGATGAGGAGACAGGCCATGTCCTTGCAACACAGCAGCGACGACAAGATTCAAGTAATCCGCACGCAACCGGACCAGTCTCTGGGCTGCTCGTTCATCGATGCCCAAGGGCGCGAAGTACCGATCACCGAAGACATGATCCAGAAAGCCTGCAGCGAGCTGGAAAAACGACTGGTCAAGCCTGCCGAACAAAAGTGATACAGCCCGTCTTCAATTGGACCCGACCTTGATGTCGGGTTTTTTATGCCTGCCAGACGCAAACCTGTGGCGAGGGAGCTTGCTCCCGCTGGGTTGCGCTGTAGGAGCTGTCGAGCGAAGCGAGGCTGCGATCTTTCCCCTGACACTTGAGTCTCAAGCGAAAGATCAAAAGATCGCAGGCTTCGCCAGCTCCTACAGAAGCCGAGCGGGAGCAAGCTCCCTCGCCACAACAGCCGTGGCTAAACCAGCGCGGCACCCAGCGCCGTCACGATCTGTTGCAAAGCCGTCGGCGACCCTTCGATGCGAACCTTCAAGCTGTCGATCTCCCGGCGTGGCGGATAATGCTTGCGCAAGGCATCGAACGCGCGGCGTTGCTCATCGACGGTGCCCACCAGGCTGCGGCGAAAATCCGCGTCGTCGCGACGGGGGTCGTACACACTCCGGCACAGCGCCGCCAAGGCCCAGGCCGGGTCGGTTTCGGCATCCAGGGTGATGCCACCCAGCCAGGGCCGGGGCAACAGGTCGCTGAGGCTGACTTCAACCGGTCGTTCCAGGAACGCGCACAAGGCCTGGTAGATCTGGGCCGTGCCACGCTGGCGACCATCGAGGCTGTAACCGGCAATGTGCGGGGTGGCGATCACGCACAAATCGGCCAGGTCCACATCCACGGTGGGCTCCTGCTCCCAGACATCCAGCACCGCTTGCAGGTCTTCGCGCTCCAGCAACACCTCGCGCAGCGCGGCGTTATCGATCACCGGCCCTCGAGCCGCATTGATCAGCCAGGTCCCGGGCTTGAGTTGGTTCAAACGCGCTTCGTCGAACAGGTGCCAGGTCGGTTGCTCGCCGTCGCGGGTCAACGGAGTGTGCAGGCTGATCACATCGCACTGCTCGATGATCTGCTCCAGGCTCACATAGTCGCCGCCCTCGGCGGCCTGACGCGGTGGATCGCAGACTTTCACGCCCCAGCCCAGCCCCTTGAGCACCTCAATCAACCGCCCGCCCACCTGGCCCGCGCCGACCACGCCGAAGGTCCGCTGTTCCAGCACCGTACCTTCGATTTCTGCCAGAGTCATCAGGCTGCCCAGCACGTAGTCCACCACGCCACGGGCATTGCAGCCGGGTGCGCTGGCCCAGCGGATCCCCGCCTCGGCAAGATAATCCAGGTCCAGGTGGTCGGTGCCGATGGTGCAAGTGCCGACGAAGCGTACCTTGCTGCCTTCCAGCAGGGCCCGATTGACCTGGCTGACCGAACGCACCAGCAATACATCGGCGTGCTCGACCATCGTCCGGTCGATCCCCCGGCCCGGTACCCGGCGGATTTCGCCGAATCCTTGGAAAAACGCATCGAGCAGGGGGATGTTTTCGTCGGCGACGATCAGCATGGCAGAGCTCCTTTGGCGGGATGGGCAGTGTAGGCGTTCCAGCAGGCCGACGCATTACCAGGAGCGAATGATGTTGTGGCGAGGGGATTTATCCCCGCTCGACTGCAAAGCAGTCGCAATGCAAGGGGTGCTACGCACCCAACGGGGATAAATCCCCTCGCCACAAAAACTCACGCGCTAAGTGCACGCTTACAAATCCACAACACAGGTTTTTTCCTGACCACCGCGTCAAAGCGTAGAATTCGCCGCCTCGCGCTTAACCCTTTCGGACGCTTGCCCTGTGAATCCTGTCATCGACACCCCCGCTCCCCTCTCCCGCCCGGCCCGGGTACGCCTGGAATTCAAGACGTTGCTGGCCCTTGCGCTGCCGATCATGGTGGCGCAACTGGCGACCACCGCCATGGGCTTCGTCGATGCGGTGATGGCCGGTCGGGTCGGTCCACGAGACCTGGCGGCCGTGGCCCTGGGCAACTCGATCTGGGTGCCGGTGTTCCTGTTGATGACTGGCACCCTGCTGGCGACCACCCCGAAAGTGGCCCAGCGCTTCGGTGCCGGCACGTTCGACGAGATCGGGCCGCTGGTACGCCAGGCGCTGTGGCTGGCCCTGGTGGTAGGGTTGATCGCCACGCTGGCGCTGTTCAGCGCCGAGCCGATCCTGCACATCATGAAAGTCGATCCCGAATTGATCGGCCCGTGCATGGAGTACCTGCGGGGCATCGGCACGGGCCTGCCGGCCGTGGCGCTGTATCACGTACTGCGCTGCTTCAGCGACGGCCTGGGACGCACGCGACCGGCGATGGTGCTGGGGCTGTGCGGGCTGGCGCTGAACATTCCGCTCAATTACATCTTCATCTATGGGCACCTGGGCGTGCCCGCCATGGGCGGCGTCGGTTGCGGCTGGGCCACGGCCATCGTGATGTGGGTCATGGCCCTGGGCATGGCCGGTTGGGCACGGTGGGCACCGGCCTATCAGTCGAGCCGGTTGTTCAGCCGTTTCGACTGGCCGCAATGGGCGGTCATCAAGCGCCTGCTGGGCATCGGCTTGCCGATTGGCATCGCGGTGTTCGCCGAGTCGAGTATTTTCGCGGTGATCGCCCTGCTGATCGGCAGCCTCGGCGCCACCGTGGTGGCTGGGCACCAGATCGCACTGAACTTCAGCTCCCTGGTGTTCATGATCCCCTACTCCCTGGGCATGGCCGTCACCGTGCGGGTCGGCCAGGCCCTGGGGCGACGGCAGCCTCGCGAAGCGCGCTTCGCCGCCGGGGTGGGCATGGGCACGGCCCTGGCCTACGCTTGCCTGTCGGCGAGCCTGATGTTCGCCCTGCGCGGGCCTATCGCGGCGATCTATACCGCCGATCCGGTGGTGATCGAGGTGGCGTCGATGCTGATCGTCTACGCGGCGCTGTTTCAGTTTTCCGATGCGATCCAGGTCACGGCGGCAGGCGCATTGCGCGGCTATCAGGACACCCGGGTGACGATGATCCTGACCCTGTTCGCCTATTGGGGCATCGGCCTACCGGTGGGTTACGCCCTGGGCCTGACCGACTGGCTCGGCGCGGCCAGCGGCCCGAGCGGATTGTGGCAAGGACTGATCGTGGGCTTGAGCTGCGCGGCACTGATGCTGTCGATCCGTCTGGCACGTAGCGCGCGCAAGCAGATTCGCCTCAGCCACTCGACGGGTTAAGCGAGTTTCTTGCGGATCCAGTAGAGGTAGGTACCGGCCTCTTCCTGCTGGGCCACCAGTTCGTGGTCCAGGAACACGCAGAACTTGGGGATGTCGCGGCGGGTCGAGGGGTCGGTGGCGATGACTTTCAGCAGGCCACCGGGGGCCAGGTCGCGAATGTGCTGGTGCAGCATCATCACCGGTTCCGGGCAATTGAGGCCGGTGGCATCCAGCGTGCCATCGACCGGCGTGTCGTTCATTTCACTCATGTTCTACTCCTGAAACTGGCCGGCATTGTCGCGCAATGTCAGCGCTCGGTCACCCCTGGCTTCACACTGCTTCCTGTGGGAGCGAGCTTGCTCGCGATAGCGGTGGGTCAGCTTGCATCCATGTTGAATGTAGCGACGTCATCGCGAGCAAGCTCGCTCCCACAGGGAACTCCATCAATTCCGAGGGCTAGCGGGACTTCGGCTTTTTCGTGTCCAACCGCCGCAGATGACACGTCACTTCCTCACGGTCGTGGTACAGCTGCTTGCAACCGATCTCGACCTTGATGCCCCGGGCCTTGAAACCTTCGGCGATGCGTTCGAGCAGGCGCTTCACCTCGGCATAACGCTGTTTCATCGGCAGCTTGAGGTTGACCACGGCCTCGCGGCAATGGCCCTCACCAATCCACTCTTCCAGCATCGCCGCGTTGCGCGCGGGCTTTTCGACGATGTCGCAGACCATCCAGTCCACCGGCTGCTTGGGCTTGAACGTGAAACCGTCCGCCATCAGGTGCTGCACCAGGCCGGTGTCCATCAGGCTTTCGGCCATCGGGCCGTTGTCGATGGCCGTCACCAGCATCCCACGGTTGACCAGTTGCCAGGTCCAGCCGCCTGGCGCGGCACCGAGGTCCACGCCGGTCATGTCACTGTGCAAGCGCTCGTCCCATTGGTCCCGAGGGATGAAATGGTGCCAGGCCTCTTCGAGCTTGAGTGTGGAGCGACTCGGCGCTTCCCGGGGGAACTTCAGGCGTGGGATGCCCATGGGCCACATCGCCGAATTATCCGCGTCCGCCAGGCCCAGGAACACTTCGCGGCCACTCTTGAACGTCAGCAGCAGGCGCGGCTTGTGCGGGTCGTCCACCAGCTTGCCGGCCCCGCTCAGCGCTTTGCGCAACGGGCCTTCGAATTTCTTGCAGAAGTTCGACAGCTCCTTGCCGTCGTTGGTGTCGACCACCTCCAGCCACAGGCTGCCGCAGGTCGGGAACGCCGACATGTGGGCCAGGATCACGCTGATACGGTCGGTTTCCGGCAATTCAATGAACGTGCCCCGTGCCCACTGGCGCGGAAAAATCAGCTCGGCAAAACGCTGCCCGCGCATCAGCCGCTCGGCACCGTCCTCTTCGGTACAGACAAATTCGGCACAGGCACTGGCCGGTTTGGCCTTGGCGTAGCCGGCCACGTTGAGCCGGGCCGCGTGTTCGGCGATCTCGGAACAGACTTCGCCTTCGAAGCCTGGCCGGCAGTGCATAAAAAGCGTGTTCATTGAAACTCCGTAGCAAAGCCTGTCACGAAAACCGCCGCATGATAGCGGAGTTCGGAACCGCGAACCTTGCTATAGAGTCCAGTTATTAGTCATACGCTCAAAACAGGGCTAGGTTAAAGGCTCTGTCCGTCCCCCTCCGTCCGTAGCCGTGCGGACTCAAAGGAGTGATTTCAATGCCGTCCCTCGATAGCCTGAAAACCCTTAAAACACTGCAAGTCGACGCCAGGACCTACCACTACTTCAGCCTGCCGGATGCCGCCCGAAGCCTGGGTGACCTGGACAAGCTGCCCATGTCCTTGAAGGTGCTGCTGGAAAACCTGTTGCGCTGGGAAGATGAAAAAACCGTCACCGGCGCCGACCTCAAGGCCCTGGCCGGGTGGCTCAAGGAGCGCCGCTCCGACCGCGAGATTCAATACCGCCCGGCACGGGTGCTGATGCAGGATTTCACCGGCGTCCCCGCCGTGGTCGATCTGGCCGCCATGCGCGCCGCCGTGGAAAAGGCCGGCGGCGATCCCCAGCGGATCAACCCGTTGTCACCGGTGGACCTGGTGATCGACCACTCGGTGATGGTGGACAAGTTCGCCAGCAGCCAGGCGTTCGAGCAGAACGTCGACATCGAAATGCAGCGCAACGGCGAACGCTACGCCTTCCTGCGCTGGGGCCAGAGCGCCTTCGACAACTTCAGCGTGGTGCCACCGGGCACCGGCATCTGCCACCAGGTCAATCTGGAATACCTGGGCCGCACCGTGTGGACCAAAGAAGAAGACGGCCGCACCTACGCCTTCCCCGATACCCTGGTGGGCACCGACTCCCACACCACCATGATCAACGGCCTCGGCGTACTGGGCTGGGGCGTCGGCGGGATCGAGGCGGAAGCGGCCATGCTCGGCCAACCGGTGTCGATGCTGATTCCCGAGGTCATCGGTTTCAAACTCATCGGCAAGCTGCGCGAAGGCATCACCGCCACCGACCTGGTGCTGACCGTCACGCAGATGCTGCGCAAGAAAGGCGTGGTGGGCAAATTCGTCGAGTTCTATGGCGACGGCCTGGCCGACCTGCCCCTGGCCGACCGCGCCACCATCGCCAACATGGCCCCGGAATACGGCGCCACCTGCGGTTTCTTCCCGGTGGACGAGGTGACCCTGGACTACCTGCGCCTGTCCGGGCGTCCGGCCGAAACCGTGAAGCTGGTGGAGGCCTATTGCAAGGCCCAGGGCCTGTGGCGCCTGCCCGGCCAGGAGCCGGTGTTCACCGACACCCTGGAGCTGGACATGGGCAGCGTCGAGGCCAGTCTCGCCGGGCCCAAGCGCCCTCAGGACCGGGTTTCGCTGCCGAATGTCGGCCAGGCTTTCAGCGACTTCCTGGGGTTGCAGGTCAAACCCACCAGCAAAGAAGAAGGCCGCCTGGAAAGTGAAGGCGGCGGTGGCGTCGCGGTGGGCAATGCCGACCAGGTGGGCGAAGCCGAGTACGAATTCGAAGGGCACACCCATCGCCTGAAAAACGGCGCGGTGGTGATTGCCGCCATCACCTCGTGCACCAACACCTCCAACCCCAGCGTCATGATGGCCGCCGGGCTGCTGGCGAAAAAAGCCGTGGAAAAAGGCCTGGTCCGCAAGCCTTGGGTCAAGAGTTCCCTGGCCCCGGGGTCCAAGGTGGTCACCGACTACTATAAGGCCGCCGGCCTGACCGAGTACCTGGATAAACTCGGCTTCGACTTGGTGGGCTATGGTTGCACGACCTGTATCGGCAACTCCGGGCCGTTGCCCGAGCCCATCGAAAAAGCCATCCAGAAAGCCGACCTGACCGTGGCCTCGGTGTTGTCGGGCAACCGCAACTTCGAAGGCCGGGTGCATCCACTGGTGAAAACCAACTGGCTGGCCTCTCCGCCGCTGGTGGTCGCCTATGCCCTGGCCGGCACGGTGCGCATCGACATCAGCAGCGAGCCGCTGGGCAACGACCGGGATGGCAAGCCGGTGTACCTGCGGGACATCTGGCCCAGCAGCCAGGAAGTGGCCGACGCCGTGGCCCAGGTCAACACCAGCATGTTCCATAAGGAATACGCCGCCGTGTTTGCCGGTGACGAGCAATGGCAGGCCATCGAAGTGCCGCAAGCGGCGACTTACGTCTGGCAGGATGACTCGACCTACATCCAGCATCCACCGTTCTTCGACGACATCGGCGGGCCGCCACCGGCCGTCAGGAACGTCGAGGGCGCCCGGGTCCTGGCCCTGCTGGGAGACTCGGTGACCACCGACCACATATCCCCGGCCGGCAACATCAAGGCCGACAGCCCGGCCGGTCGCTACCTGCGCGAACAGGGCGTGGAGCCACGGGATTTCAACTCCTACGGCTCCCGACGCGGCAACCATCAAGTCATGATGCGCGGCACCTTCGCCAATATCCGCATCCGCAACGAAATGCTCGACGGCGAAGAAGGCGGCAACACGATCTACATCCCCAGTGGCGAACGAATGCCGATCTACGATGCCGCCATGCTCTACCAGGCTACGGGCACGCCCCTGGTGGTGATCGCCGGCCAGGAATATGGCACTGGCTCGAGCCGGGACTGGGCGGCCAAGGGCACCAACCTGCTGGGGGTCAAGGCAGTGATCGCCGAAAGCTTCGAGCGCATCCATCGCTCCAACCTGGTGGGGATGGGCGTGCTGCCGTTGCAGTTCAAGCTCGACCAGAACCGCAAGAGCCTGAACCTCACGGGCAAGGAAACCCTGGACATCCTGGGGCTCAATGACGTCGAACTGACGCCGCGCATGAACCTGCCCCTGGTCATCACCCGGGAGGATGGCAGCCAAGAGCGAATCGAAGTGTTGTGTCGGATCGATACCTTGAATGAAGTGGAGTATTTCAAGGCGGGTGGGATCCTGCACTATGTGTTGCGGCAATTGATTGCAAGTTAAGCACGCCCCCTGTGGGAGCCGAGCTTGCTCGCGATAGCGGTGGGTCAGCCTGCATCTGGGCTGAATGTTCCGCCGTCATCGCGAGCAAGCTCGCTCCTACAGTAGATTCTGTCTGTTCACAGACGCAGCGTTCGACTCCGATCCCCTGTGGGAGCGAGCTTGCTCGCGATAGCGATGGATCAGCCAGCATCAGTGTTGGCTGATCTGCCCCTATCGCGAGCAAGCTCGCTCCCACGATCACTTAACAGGCGCTGTTTTTGTATGAGCCCGCCTATAATCCCTCCGGCACTCACGCAACCGCGTCAGCCAACTGCTTGTCCCTCCTGCGCATGAATCTGAATGGACGCAAATGTGCTCTTTACGCGACATAGCGGCGTCGTAGACGCGGCGGCTATGTTCGCCCAAAGCTTCACTGCCTAAAAGGATGTTATATGCCCGCTCTGCCCTGGCCTTACCTGGCCCTTCTTTCCATCGGCTATGGCCTGGCCCTGGCTTACGGCCAACTGGCCTGGACGGCCGGTATTTCCGTCGCGCTGCTGCTATTTGCCGGTTACGCGGTGCGCCAGCGGGAAATGCCATTGGGCCGGTTTCTCGGGCACGTCCTGTTCCTGGTGATGGCCTTGGCCCTGGCGATGCACTGGATGCCAGGTTTCTTCAACGGCCGGGCCATCCCGGCGCAGCGCCTCACCGATGATGCGGCACGCTTCGCCATGTACCTGAACCAGGACAAGCCATTGATCGGCTTCTGGCTGTTGCTGGCCTGCCCCTGGATCGTCGGTCGGCGCTCATTGCACCTGTCGGTCCAGGCCACGGCGCTGGGCCTGGCGCTGAGCGCGGTGCTGGCCCTCGGCGGGGCCATGCTGCTGGGCATGATCCACTGGGCGCCGAAATGGCCGGACCATGCCTGGATGTGGGTACTTAATAATCTTTTATTGGTCACGCTGGTGGAGGAAGCGCTGTTTCGTGGCTACATTCAGGGTGGCTTGAGCCGACGCTTCAAACACCTGCGCCAGGGCGACAACCTGGCGTTGCTCCTGGCTTCGCTGCTGTTCGGCCTTGTGCATGCGGGCGCGGGTTGGCAATGGGTGCTGCTGTCCGGCCTGGCGGGGGTTGGCTACGGTCTCGCTTATCGATTTGGCGGCCTGGGCGCGGCGATTGCCACGCATTTCCTGCTCAACCTGCTTCATTTCGCCCTCTTTACCTACCCGATGCTGGCGTGATAGCGACAGGCAAAAATAACTTCAACTAAAACCTGACGGCGCCGACAACCTTTCAAAGCCTTGCGGATCTACACCACCATGCGTAACAACCAACCCGTCACACAACGCGAAAGGACCTTCCCGGCCCAGCAACGATTGATTTCTACCACCGACGCCAAGGGCGTGATCACCTATTGCAACGACGCGTTCGTTGAAATCAGTGGGTTTTCAAAGGAAGAACTGATTCGTTCGCCGCACAATCTCGTGCGCCATCCCGATGTGCCATCCGCCGTGTTCGCGCACATGTGGGGCACGCTGAAACAAGGCTTGCCATGGATGGGCATCGTCAAGAATCGCTGCAAGAGCGGTGACCATTACTGGGTCAACGCCTATGTCACGCCCGTGTTCGAGGGCAACCAGGTGGTCGGCTACGAGTCGGTGCGGGTCAAACCCTCCGCCGAGCAGATCGCCCGCGCCGAAGCCCTGTATCAGCGCATCAACCAGGGCAAGTCCGCGATTCCGGCCAGCGACAAATGGTTGCCGATGCTGCAGGACTGGCTGCCGTTTATCCTGGTCAGCCAACTCAGTTTCGTCGTCGGCGCCTTCCTGAATTCCCACTGGGGCTTTGCCCTGGCCGCCCTGCTGTCGGTGCCCTTGGGGCTGATGGGCCTGCAATGGCAACAACGCGGGATCAAGCGCCTGCTGCGCCTGGCCGAGCAAACCACCTCCGACCCGCTGATCGCCCGGATGTACACCGACAGCCGCGGCGTCCAGGCTCGCCTGGAAATGTCGATCCTCAGCCAGCAAGCGCGCCTGAAAACCTGCCTGACGCGCCTGCAGGACACCGCCGAGCACCTTAACGACCAGGCCCGCCAGTCCAACACGTTGGCCCATGACAGCTCCAGCGGCCTTGAGCGCCAGCGGGTGGAAACCGAACAGGTCGCCACGGCCGTCAACCAGATGGCGGCAACGACCCAGGAAGTCGCCAGTCACGTGCAGCGCACCGCCGATGCCACCCAGGAAGCCAATCGCCTGACCAGCCGCGGCCGCGACATCGCCGGGGAAACCCGCGAAGCCATCGAGCGGCTGTCGGTGGTGGTCGGCGAGACCGGCAACACCGTGACTCAGCTGGCCAAGGACAGCGACGAGATCGGTGGCGTGGTCGACGTGATCAAAGGCATCGCCGACCAGACCAACCTGCTGGCCCTCAACGCCGCCATTGAAGCGGCCCGTGCCGGTGAGATGGGGCGCGGCTTTGCCGTGGTGGCCGACGAAGTACGCCAACTGGCGCAACGCACCAGCGAATCCACCGGGCAGATCCATGCCCTGATCGCCAAGCTCCAGCAAACCGCCAACAATGCCGTGCAAACCATGGAGGCCGGCCACCGCCAGGCCGAAGAAGGCGTGGCGCGGGTGATGGAAGCGGACCAGGCATTGGTGGGCATCAGCGAAGCGGTGGCCAACATCACCGACATGACCACCCAGATCGCCGCCGCCACCGAGGAGCAAAGCTCGGTGGCCGAGGAGATCAGCCGCAACATCAGCAACATCTCGGAACTGGCCGACCAGACCTCCGGCCAGGCCCACAGCTCGGCGCTGCTGAGCGAAGAGCTGACCCGCACGGCGAATTCGCAGTATTCGTTGGTGGAGCGATTTAACCGCTGACTTCCATTGGCAAACTGAAAACCCGGACAGCGAACGCTTCCGGGTTTTTTATTGCCTGAGCAGACGCCATCGCGAGCAAGCTCGCTCCCACAGTGGATTTGTGGCGTTCACAACCCCTTGCTCGCGATGAGGCCCTGACAATCAAAAAAGCGCTCAATGAAGAAACGCAGCCACCTTGCCCGCCGCCGCCTCCAGATGCTGCTCATGACTGAACCCCGACGCCTTCAGCGGCTTGAGGTCATGATCCCCCGCCACCAACCACGACACCTCAATGCTCGGTGACAAGGTATAGCCCCGCACCGCCTCCCGATTGCCTAACGCATCGCGCTCGCCCTGGACGATCAAGGTCCGGGTCTTCAATGTCGCCAAGTGCTCGACCCGCGGCTTCTCCGGCTTGCCTGCTGCGTAGAACGGATACCCCAGGCACACCAGCGCATCCGCGCTCAGTTCATCAGCCAGCAGACTCGCCATCCGCCCACCCATGGATTTACCGCCGATAGCCAGCCGCCCAGCGACATAAGGCCGCACCGTGGCGTACACCTCACGCCAGCATTCCAGCAACCTGGGAGCTGGATTGGGTGGGCGTTTGCCACCGTCCAGGCGCCGTTGCGCCATGTAGGGAAACTCGAAGCGCAACACGTTGACGCCGTGCGCGGCAAGGCGTGCGGCCATTTCCTCCATGAAGCCGCTGTCCATCGGCGCACCCGCACCATGGGCCAGGATCAGGGTGGGCGAGACGACGCCCACGTCCGTTTGCGCGGCCGTCCATAGCCAACCGTGTTCGGCCACGCACCGCGCCCATTGATCCCCGTCAATACTGGCCTTGTGCTGTTTGTCCATGCTTGCCTCGCTTTTAGTCTGCCTATAACTCCAGGCGAAGAACGCCGCACTGCCTTGCGCAGGCGCTCACTTCGGCTGAACCGTGGATGGGGAACCATGAACACTTCTATCAGTACCGCCTACAACTACAAGGTGGTCCGCCAATTCGCCATTATGACGGTGGTGTGGGGCATCGTCGGCATGGGGCTCGGGGTTTTTCTCGCCGCCCAATTGGTCTGGCCTCAGCTCAATTTCGACTTGCCCTGGACCAGCTTCGGCCGCCTGCGCCCGCTGCACACCAACGCAGTCATCTTCGCTTTTGGGGGCTGCGCCCTGTTCGCCAGCTCGTTTTATTCGGTGCAACGCACCTGCCAGACCCAGCTGTTCGCGCCAAAAATCGCCGCGTTCTGCTTCTGGGGCTGGCAACTGGTGATTCTTTTGGCGGCCATCAGCCTGCCACTGGGCTACACCAGTTCCAAGGAATACGCCGAACTGGAATGGCCGATCGATATTCTGATCACCATCGTCTGGGTGGCCTACGCCATCGTGTTCTTCGGCACCGTGGCCAAGCGCAACACCAAGCACATCTACGTCGGTAACTGGTTCTTCGGCGCGTTCATCCTCACCGTGGCGATCCTGCACATCGTCAACAACCTGGAACTGCCGGTGAGCTTCACCAAATCCTACTCGGTGTACGCCGGGGCCACGGATGCGATGGTGCAATGGTGGTACGGCCACAACGCCGTGGGCTTTTTCCTCACCGCAGGCTTCCTGGGGATGATGTACTACTTCGTGCCCAAGCAGGCCGAGCGCCCGGTGTACTCCTATCGCTTGTCCATCGTGCACTTCTGGGCGTTGATCACCCTGTACATCTGGGCCGGTCCGCACCACCTGCACTACACCGCGCTGCCGGACTGGGCACAGTCCCTGGGCATGGTGATGTCGCTGATCCTGCTGGCACCCAGCTGGGGCGGCATGATCAACGGCATGATGACCCTCTCGGGTGCCTGGCATAAGTTGCGCAGCGACCCGATCCTGCGCTTCTTGGTGGTATCGCTGGCGTTCTATGGCATGTCGACCTTCGAAGGTCCGATGATGGCGATCAAGACCGTCAACGCCCTCTCCCACTACACCGACTGGACCATCGGCCACGTGCATGCCGGTGCGCTCGGCTGGGTGGCGATGATTTCCATCGGTGCGTTGTACCACATGATCCCGAAAGTCTTCGGCCGGCCACAGATGCACAGCATCGGCCTGATCAACGCGCACTTCTGGCTCGCGACCATCGGCACCGTGCTGTACATCGCCTCGATGTGGGTCAACGGCATCGCCCAGGGCCTGATGTGGCGCGCGGTGAACGAAGACGGCACCCTCACCTACTCCTTCGTCGAAACCCTGGTGGCCAGCCACCCAGGCTTCGTCGTGCGGCTGGCGGGTGGGTCGATCTTCCTTCTCGGCATGCTGCTGATGGCCTACAACACCTGGCGCACCGTGCGGGCCTACCAGCCTGCCGAAGCCGCCGCTGCCGCGCAGATGGCCTGAGGAGTCCACCATGAAACACGAAACAATCGAAAAAAACGTCGGCCTGCTGATGCTGCTGATGGTCCTGGCCGTGAGCATTGGTGGCCTGACCCAGATCGTGCCGCTGTTCTTCCAGGACGTGACCAACAAACCGGTGGACGGCATGAAGCCCTACACCGCCCTGCAACTGGAAGGCCGCGACATCTACATCCGTGAAGGCTGCGTCGGCTGCCACTCGCAGATGATCCGTCCGTTCCGCGCCGAGACCGAGCGCTACGGCCACTACTCCGTCGCCGGCGAAAGCGTCTGGGACCACCCATTCCTGTGGGGCTCCAAGCGTACCGGGCCGGACCTGGCACGGGTCGGCGCGCGCTACTCCGATGACTGGCACCGCGCCCACCTGTACAACCCCCGCAACGTCGTGCCCGAGTCGAAAATGCCGGCCTACCCATGGCTGGTAGCCCAGGCGGTGGACAGCAGCCACACCGAAGGCAAGCTGCGCGCCATGCGCACCCTCGGCGTGCCGTACACCGACGACGACATCGCCGGCAGCGTGGCCTCGCTCAAGGGCAAGACCGAAATGGACGCGCTGGTGGCCTACCTGCAAGTGCTCGGCACTGCCATCAAGAGCAAGAGGTGAGCCTGATGTTCTTTGAAATGAGCACTGGAATGATCCGTGGCCTGGGCACCGTCGTGGTGTTCATCGCCTTCATCGGCCTGACCCTGTGGGTATTCAGCAGCAAGCGCGGCCCGGAATTCGCCCAGGCGCGCCTGCTGCCGTTCGCCGACGAACCGCCCGCCGACATCACCCCCCAAGACCCTGCGACAAGGAGTACCCGGCCATGACCACCTTCTGGAGTACGTGGATCTGCGTACTGACCATCGGCAGCCTGATCGGCCTGACCTGGCTGCTGATCGGCACCCGCAAGGGCGAGACCAAGGGCAGCGTCGACCAGACCATGGGCCACAGCTTCGACGGCATCGAGGAGTACGACAACCCGCTGCCGCAGTGGTGGTTCCTGTTGTTCGCCGGCACCCTGGTGTTTTCCGTCGGTTACCTGGTCCTGTATCCGGGCCTGGGCAACTGGAAAGGCATCCTGCCCGGCTACGAGAACGGCTGGACCGGCGCCCATGAATGGGAAAAGGAAATGGCCAAGGCCGACGCCAGGTTCGGGCCGATCTTCGCCAAGTTCGCCGCCATGCCCGTGGAAGAAGTCGCCAAGGACCCGCAGGCACTGAAAATGGGCGGTCGCCTGTTCGCCTCCAACTGCTCGGTCTGCCACGGCTCGGACGCCAAGGGTGCCTTCGGCTTCCCGAACCTGACTGACAGCAACTGGCGCTGGGGTGGCGCCGCCGACACCATCAAGGCGACCATCATGGGCGGCCGCATGGCGGCGATGCCGGCCTGGGGCGAAGTGCTGGGGGACGCCGGGGTCAAGAACGTGGCCGCGTACGTACGCCACGACCTGGCCGGCCTGCCTTTGCCGGCAGACAGCGGTGCCGATCTGCAAGCCGGCCAGCAAGCCTTCAACACCACTTGCGTCGCCTGCCACGGCGCCAACGGCCAAGGGACCGAAGCCATGGGCGCGCCGAACCTGACGCAACCGGCCGGTTTCATCTACGGCACCAGCCTGGCCCAGTTGCAGCAGACCATTCGCCATGGTCGCCAGGGCCACATGCCGGCGCAGAATGAGTTGCTGGGCAATGACAAGGTGCAACTGCTCGCGGCTTACGTCTACAGCCTGTCCCAAGATGCCCGCGCCGAACGCCTGCAAGCGGAACACAAAAGCGACTAAATCCTGACCACACGAACAGCCGCATTCGTCTGGATGCGGCTGTTTCGTGCCCCTGCGCGACGCATTGTCGCACCCTCCCATCGTCTTCCTTTCGGTTCCCCGGAATCGGGTCTAAGCTTGCCTCTGCGTGCGCTGGCGGCTGCCGGTTTCAGGTCGACCCGACCCGATGCGTTCGACAATCGTTCGACAAAAAGGCCGCAAAGGCAGGTGAATACCGGCTGTTGCGACAGTTGCCTGGCATCACCCGAACGCCGTGTTCGAACACACCCCGTTACAACCGACCTGACCCCCTCGCCTCTTTCCTTCGTTGCGACATTTTGCCGAGGGCCAATTTTGTCCCTACTCAGCATATGGAAAGGCCGCAGAATCAGCTTTGGAAAGCATTGACCCAGGTCATGGCGCGTTGCAATGACCCCCCGCTTTCTCCATACTTGCGACCGATTTTTATCCTAATAAAACACCCAAACCGTGGAACCTTAGAATGAGCACAGCAATCAGTCCGACTGCTTATAACTATAAGGTAGTCCGCCAGTTCGCCATCATGACGGTGGTCTGGGGGATCCTTGGCATGGGGCTCGGTGTCTTCATCGCCTCGCAACTGGTCTGGCCGGAGTTGAACTTCGATCTGCCATGGACGACATTTGGACGCCTGCGCCCGCTGCACACCAACCTGGTGATCTTCGCCTTCGGTGGTTGTGCGTTGTTTGCCACTTCTTACTACGTCGTGCAGCGAACCTGCCAAACGCGACTGATCTCCGACAGCCTCGCCGCCTTCACCTTCTGGGGCTGGCAAGCGGTCATCGTCGGTGCGATCGTGACCTTGCCGATGGGTTTCACCACCACCAAGGAATACGCGGAGCTGGAATGGCCCCTGGCTATCCTGCTGGCCATCGTCTGGGTAACCTACGGTTTGGTGTTCTTTGGCACCATCGTCAAGCGCAAGACCAAGCACATCTACGTCGGTAACTGGTTCTACGGTGCCTTCATCGTCGTGACCGCCATGCTGCACATCGTCAACCACGCCTCCCTGCCGGTCAGCTTCTTCAAGTCGTACTCGGCCTATTCGGGCGCGACCGACGCGATGATCCAGTGGTGGTACGGCCACAACGCCGTGGGTTTCTTCCTGACCACCGGCTTTCTGGGGATGATGTACTACTTCGTGCCGAAACAGGCCGAGCGTCCGATCTATTCCTATCGCCTGTCCATCGTCCACTTCTGGGCGCTGATCACCCTGTACATCTGGGCCGGTCCGCACCACCTGCACTACACCGCGCTGCCGGACTGGGCACAGTCCCTGGGCATGGCGATGTCGATCATCCTGCTGGCGCCAAGCTGGGGCGGCATGATCAACGGCATGATGACCCTCTCGGGTGCCTGGCATAAGCTGCGCACCGACCCGATCCTGCGCTTTCTGGTGGTGTCGCTGGCGTTCTACGGCATGTCGACCTTCGAAGGCCCGATGATGGCCATCAAGACCGTCAACTCCCTGAGCCACTACACCGACTGGACCATCGGCCACGTACACGCCGGTGCGCTCGGCTGGGTGGCGATGATTTCCATCGGCGCCATCTACCACATGATCCCGAAACTGTTCGGTCGTGCGCAGATGCACAGCACCGGCCTGATCAACGCGCACTTCTGGCTCGCGACCATCGGCACCGTGCTCTACATCGCCTCGATGTGGGTCAACGGCATCACCCAAGGCCTGATGTGGCGTGCGATCAACGACGACGGCACCCTGACCTACTCGTTCGTCGAAGCGCTGCAAGCCAGCCATCCGGGCTATATCGTCCGGGCCCTGGGTGGTGCGTTCTTCGCCAGCGGCATGCTGCTCATGGCCTACAACGTGTACCGCACCGTTCGTGCCTCTGACCCGGCTGAAGCTGAAGCCGCCGCCAAGATCGCCGTAGTTGGAGCTCACTGATGAAGCACGAAGCAGTAGAGAAGAATATCGGCCTGCTGGCCTTCTTCATGGTCATCGCCGTGAGCATCGGCGGCCTGACCCAGATCGTTCCGCTGTTCTTCCAGGACGTGACCAACAAGCCGGTCGAAGGCATGAAGCCGCGTACCGCCCTTGAACTGGAAGGCCGCGACATCTACATCGCCAACGGCTGTGTGGGCTGCCACTCGCAGATGATCCGTCCGTTCCGTGCCGAGACCGAACGCTACGGCCACTATTCGGTCGCCGGTGAAAGCGTCTGGGACCACCCGTTCCTGTGGGGTTCCAAGCGCACCGGTCCGGACCTGGCCCGCGTTGGCGGCCGCTACTCCGACGACTGGCACCGTGCGCACTTGTATAACCCGCGCAACGTTGTGCCTGAGTCGAAGATGCCGGCCTACCCGTTCCTCGTAGAAAACAAGCTCGACGGCAAAGACACCGCCAAGAAAATGGAAGTCCTGCGGGCCTTGGGCGTGCCTTACACCGACGAAGACATCGCCGGTGCCAGGGATGCCGTCAAGGGCAAGACTGAAATGGACGCGCTGGTGGCCTATCTGCAAGGCCTGGGCACCATCATCAAAAGCAAACGGTGATCTGGATGGATATCGGGATGATTCGTGGCCTGGGCACCGTCGTCGTGATGGTGGCCTTTATCGGCCTGGCCTTGTGGGTGTTCAGCCCCAAGCGCAAGTCGGAGTTTGACGACGCGACCTTGCTGCCGTTCGCGGATGATCCCGAGGCCATCAAGCACGTCGAGCAAGCTTCTAGGAGTAACAAAGAATGACTACGTTCTGGAGTCTGTACGTCACAGTCCTCAGTCTGGGTACGATCTTCGCCCTGACCTGGCTGCTGCTGTCGACCCGCAAGGG
This sequence comes from Pseudomonas sp. NFACC13-1, assembly GCF_900104425.1. Taxonomy (NCBI): domain Bacteria; kingdom Pseudomonadati; phylum Pseudomonadota; class Gammaproteobacteria; order Pseudomonadales; family Pseudomonadaceae; genus Pseudomonas; species Pseudomonas sp. NFACC13-1. The sequence goes on from NZ_FMXV01000003.1 coordinate 64,884, forward strand.
CCAGCGCAGCGAAGCCACCGAAGAGACGGTTGGCCACTCCTTCGACGGGATCGAGGAGTACGACAACCCGCTGCCGAAATGGTGGTTCATGTTGTTCGTGGGCACCATCGTGTTCGCCCTCGGTTACCTGGCGCTCTACCCTGGCCTGGGCAACTGGAAAGGCCTGCTGCCAGGCTATAACTACCTGGACAACGAAAAGCAGACCGCCTTCGCCAACGGCCAGACCGGCTGGACAGGCGTTCACGAGTGGGAAAAGGAAATGGCTCGCTCGGACGCCAAGTTCGGTCCGATCTTCGCCAAGTTCGCCTCCATGCCGATCGAAGAAGTCGCCAAGGACCCGCAAGCCCTGAAGATGGGTGGCCGCCTGTTCGCCTCCAACTGCTCGGTCTGCCACGGTTCCGACGCCAAGGGTGCCTATGGCTTCCCTAACCTGACCGACGCCGACTGGCGCTGGGGCGGTGAGCCGGAAACCATCAAGACCACCATCATGGGCGGCCGTCACGCCGTGATGCCGGGCTGGGCTGCCGTGGTGGGCGAACAGGGCGTGGCCGACGTGGCTTCCTACCTGGTGACCAGCCTGCACGGTCGCAAGCTGCCGGAAGGCGCCAAGGCCGACCCGGCCAACGGCCAGAAACTGTTCGCGGCCAATTGCGTGGCCTGCCACGGTCCTGCCGGCAAGGGCACGCCCGCCATGGGCGCACCTGACCTGACGCATCCTGGGGCGTTCATCTACGGTTCGAGCTTCGCCCAACTGCAGCAGACCATCCGCTACGGTCGCCAGGGCCAGATGCCTGCCCAGGCCGACCTGCAAGGCAACGACAAGGTCCACCTGCTGGCCGCCTATGTCTACAGCCTGTCTCACGGCGAAAAGGCACCTGCGGCTGACGCCCAGTAAAGCCAACGCCTGATGCACCCAAGGCCCCGTCAACCAACGTTGACGGGGCCTTTTCGTTTGCCGGTGCCACAGGACGAAATTGTTTTATCTTGCCCGTAACCAGCAGTGGTAGTAACGTGCCTACATTCAGTTCTATCGAGGACGCCGCCATGTCCATCACCACTATTTCCAGCCGCGAATTCAACCACGACACAAGTGGTGCCAAAAAAGCCAGCCGCCAGGGGCCGGTCATCATTACCGACCGTGGCAAGCCGGCCCATGTGCTGCTAAGCATTGAGGAGTACCAGAAACTGACCGGCATCGGCACCAGCATTGTCGAGTTGCTGGTCATGCCCGACACGCCGGATATCGCTTTCGATACCGAACGTGCCGTCATCTCTCCTCGACCGGTGGACCTGTCCTGATGTACCTGCTCGACACTAACGTCATCTCGGAACTGCGCAAGCCTCAAGCCGATAAGAACGTACAGGCCTGGGCGCGTGGCGTGCCCGCCCCCAGCCTTTACCTCTCGGCGATTACCGTATTGGAATTGGAAACCGGCGTGTTGCGCTTCGAACGCAAGGACCCGGTGCAAGGCGGCCGCCTGCGCGCATGGCTGGACAACCATGTCATGCCCGCATTCGCTGGAAGAATCCTGGCGGTCGACCGCGCCGTCGCGCTGCGCTGCGCTCGCCTGCACGTTCCGGATCGCAGCAATGAATGCGATGCACTGATTGCCGCCACTGCGTTGGTCCACGGACTGACCGTAGTCACCCGCAACGTGAATGATTTCCAGAGCAGCGGCGTGGCGGTGCTCAACCCCTGGTCATCCAGCCCACCCGCTTGAGACGGCAGCTCCTACAATAGTCAATTGATCTGGGTCATGACTTGTTACATCCGCTACACCATTCTGTGCAGACGCCCAACGCGACCAAAGGTCGCACCCTTGAGCCAGAGCGACAGGCGTATCATTGCGCCACTGCAACACCCTTTCTGACCGAGGTCGGCACGCACTGGCCCCGGCACTTTTCCACTGCCGTGGGATGCAATTGATGAGCAACCAGATTCCGGTACATGACGTTACCCCGCCTGCCAAGGACGCGAACAAAAGCGTCGACCTGTATGCCTCTCGGGAAAAAATCTACACCCGCGCCTTCACTGGCCTGTTCCGTAACCTGCGGATGCTTGGCGGAGCGTTCCTGTTCCTGCTGTATTTCGGTACGGTCTGGTTGAACTGGGGCGGCCACCAGGCCGTCTGGTGGAACCTGCCGGAACGCAAGTTCTTCATTTTCGGTGCGACGTTCTGGCCCCAGGATTTCATCCTGCTGTCGGGGATGCTGATCATTGCGGCATTTGGCCTGTTCTTCATCACGGTCTATGCCGGACGGGTGTGGTGCGGCTACACCTGCCCACAAAGCGTGTGGACCTGGATCTTCATGTGGTGCGAAAAAGTCACCGAAGGCGACCGCAACCAGCGCATCAAGCTCGACAAGGCCCCCATGGGCGCCAACAAATTCCTGCGCAAGTTCGCCAAGCACAGCCTGTGGTTGCTGATCGGCTTCGTCACCGGCATGACCTTCGTCGGTTACTTCACGCCGATCCGTGAACTGGTGTTCGAGTTCTTTACCGGCCAGGCCGATGGCTGGTCGTATTTCTGGGTCGGTTTCTTCACCCTGGCCACCTACGGCAATGCCGGCTGGCTGCGTGAGCAGGTGTGCATCTACATGTGCCCTTACGCGCGCTTCCAAAGCGTGATGTTCGACAAGGACACCTTGATCGTGTCCTACGACCCGCGTCGTGGCGAAAGCCGTGGCCCGCGCAAGAAAGGTGTGGACTACAAGGCCCTGGGACTGGGGGACTGCATCGATTGCACCATGTGCGTCCAGGTCTGCCCGACCGGCATCGACATTCGCGACGGCCTGCAGATCGAATGCATCGGCTGCGCAGCCTGCATCGACGCCTGCGACAGCATCATGGACAAGATGGACTACCCGCGCGGCCTGATCAGCTACACCACCGAACACAACCTCTCGGGGCAGAAAACCCATAAACTGCGCCCGCGCCTGATCGGCTATGCCCTGGTGCTGCTGGCCATGATCAGCTTGTTGGTGACGGCGTTCTTCATGCGCTCGCTGGTGGGTTTCGATGTCAGCAAGGACCGCGTGCTGTATCGCGAAAACGCCGAGGGCCGGATTGAGAACGTCTACAGCCTGAAGATCATGAACAAGGACCAGCGCGACCATACGTACGTCCTGGACGCCGCCGGCCTGCCCGACCTCAAGCTGCAAGGCCGTCGGGAAATCAAGGTCGCGGCCGGCGAGATCTACAGCCAGCCGTTCGAACTGTCCAGCGCACCGGAGCAACTGCCATCGAGCACCAACGAGGTGACGTTCATCCTCAAGGACGCCGATGACGAAAGCGTACATGTCGAAGCCAAGAGCCGGTTCATCGGCCCACAAACTCGTTGAGAGAAATGAACATGCCTGCAGCAACCGCCACCAGCCCTTGGTACAAGCACCTCTGGCCGTGGATCATCATCGCGATCCTGAGCTGTTCGGTAACCCTGAGCCTGACAATGGTGACCATTGCGGTGAAAAACCCGGACAACCTGGTCAACGACAACTATTACGAAGCCGGCAAGGGCATCAACCGCTCGCTGGAGCGCGAACTGCTGGCCCAGACCCTGCAACTGCATGCCAACGTGCAACTGGATGACGTGACCGGCGAAGTGAACCTGCGCCTGAACGGCAACAGCCGCCCCCAGACCCTGGAACTGAGCCTGATCTCGCCGACCCAGCCGGAGAAGGACCGCAAGATCGTCCTGACCCGCAACGACAGCGAACCGGGGCGCTATATCGGCCAGTTGACGGACAAGGTCGAAGGCCGGCGCTTTGTCGAATTGCTGGGGGTGGAGAACGACAAGACCTGGCGCCTGTTCGAAGAAGAACAGATCAACCACGACCAGGCCATCCTGCTCGGTGATGAACCGCTGCAAGGCGCTGAAGACCTGAAAAAATAAGCTGCTCACAGCCCTGTAGGAGCTACCGGAGGCTGCGATCTTTTGATTTTTGATCTTTCGCTTGAGACTCAAGTGCCAGGGGAAAGATCGCAGCCTTCGGCAGCTCCTACAGCCCGTGTACCTCTTGCAAGCCCATCATGCCAGGCCTTCATGCGACAACCATGACCACTCCCCAGCCCTGCTACCACTGCGCCCTGCCCGTCCCTCCCGGCAGTCGCTTCACCGCCGTTGTCCTCGGTGAAACCCGCGAGCTGTGCTGCCCGGGCTGCCAGGCGGTGGCCGAGGCCATTGTCGCCGGTGGCCTGGAAAGCTATTACCTGCATCGCAGTGAAGCGTCGGCCAATCCCGAGACCCTGCCCGTCCAGTTGATCGATGAACTGGCGCTGTACGATCGCCCTGACGTGCAACAGTCGTTCGTGCGCCATGAGGGCGAATTGGCCGAAACCACCCTGTTGATGGAAGGCATCAGTTGCGCCGCCTGCGGCTGGTTGATCGAAAAACAGCTACGCAGCCTGCCGGCCGTGGCCGAAGCGCGGTTGAACCTGTCCAATCACCGCCTGCATGTGCGCTGGGCCGACGCCCAGTTGCCGCTGAGCACGCTGCTCGCCGAGTTGCGCCAGATCGGCTACGTCGCCCACCCGTACCAGGCCGACCAGGCGTGCGAGCAACTCGCCGCACAAAACCGCCTGGCCCTGCGCCAGCTGGGCGTGGCTGGCCTGTTGTGGTTCCAGGCGATGATGGCGACGATGGCCACCTGGCCGGAATTCAACATCGACCTGAGCCCCGAGATGCACACCATCCTGCGCTGGGTCGCCTTGTTTCTCACCACGCCCATCGTGTTCTACAGCTGCGCGCCATTCTTCAAAGGCGCCATGCGCGACCTGCGCACCCGCCACCTGACCATGGACGTTTCGGTGTCCCTGGCCATTGGCAGCGCCTACATTGCCGGGATCTGGACGTCGATCACTGGCGTTGGCGAGTTGTACTTCGATGCCGTGGGCATGTTCGCCCTTTTCCTGCTGGCCGGCCGTTACCTGGAGCGCCGGGCCCGGGAGCGCACGGCCGCCGCCACCGCCCAACTGGTCAATCTGTTACCGGCCTCGTGCCTGCGCCTGGCGGATGATGGCCAGAGCGAACGCATCCTGCTCGGCGAATTGCGCACCGGTGACCGGGTGCTGGTGCATCCCGGGGCGGTCCTGCCAGCTGACGGCAGAATCCTCGAGGGGCAGTCCAGCATCGACGAATCCCTGCTGACCGGTGAATACCTGCCCCAACCTCGGCAGGTGGGCGACGCGGTCACCGCAGGCACACTGAACGTCGAAGGCGCCTTGACCGTCGAGGTGCTGGCCCTCGGGCAAGACACCCGGTTGTCGGCCATCGTTCGCCTGCTGGAGCGGGCCCAGGCCGAGAAACCGCGATTGGCGGAGATCGCCGATCGCGCCGCCCAGTGGTTCCTGCTGTTCTCCCTCGTCGCGGCGGCGGCCATCGGCCTGTTGTGGTGGCAACTGGATGCCTCGCGGGCCTTCTGGATCGTCCTGGCGATGCTGGTCGCCACTTGCCCCTGCGCATTGTCCCTCGCCACGCCGACCGCCCTCACCGCAGCCACCGGCACCTTGCACAAACTTGGCCTGCTGCTGACGCGCGGCCATGTACTGGAGGGCCTGAACCAGATCGACACGGTCATTTTCGACAAGACCGGCACCCTCACCGAAGGCCGCCTGGCGTTGCGCGCCATTCGGCCACTGGCGACCCTCGACAGCGATCACTGCCTGGGCTTGGCCGCGGCCCTGGAAAACCGCTCGGAACACCCCATCGCCCGTGCTTTTGGCCGCGCGCCAATGGCCGCCGAGCAGGTGCAAAGCACCCCGGGGCTGGGGCTGGAAGGCCTCGTGGCCGAACAGCGCCTGCGCATCGGCCAGCCCGGTTTTGTCTGCGAACTGAGTGGCGCGGCCATACCGCAGATGCCGGACGAAGCCGGGCAATGGCTGTTGTTGGGCGATGAGATCGGGCCGCTGGCCTGGTTCGTCCTCGATGACCGCTTGCGTGCCGACGCCCCGGCCCTGCTGGCGGCCTGCAAGGCGCGGGGCTGGCGAACGCTGCTGCTGTCGGGCGACAGTTCGCCGATGGTTGCCAGCGTCGCCGCCGAGCTGGGCATCGACGAGGCCCGGGGCGGCCTGCGCCCGGACGACAAACTGGCGGTGTTGCAGCAATTGCACCAACAGGGCCGCAAGGTGCTGATGCTCGGCGATGGCGTGAACGACGTGCCCGTGCTGGCGGCGGCGGACATCAGTGTCGCCATGGGCTCGGCCACCGACCTGGCCAAGACCAGCGCCGACGCCGTGCTGCTGTCCAACCGCCTCGACGCCCTGATCCACGCCTTCGACCTGGCTCGACGCACTCGCCGGGTGATCGTCGAGAACCTGGTGTGGGCAGGGTTGTACAATGGCCTCATGTTGCCGTTCGCCGCCCTCGGCTGGATTACACCGGTGTGGGCCGCGGTCGGCATGTCCATCAGTTCGTTGACCGTGGTGTTGAATGCCCTGAGGCTGACGCGTCAGCCCAAGGCGCAGGTTTTCACCGCCACGCCCGATACCCGCCCGCTGCCGGCCTGAGCCGCGCGGGCATGGAGTTCCAACATGCCAGCTCTTTACGTGATGATCCCGGCCGCGCTGCTGATCGTGGCCATCGCCGTGTACATTTTCTTCTGGGCCGTGGACAGCGGACAGTACGACGACCTCGACGGTCCGGCCCATAGCATCCTGTTCGACGATCAGGACCCGAACCACAAGGCGGCGGTGGACGAAGCCAGTGGCGAGGCCCGCAAGCCGGACGACAAGGCCCCACCCCATGCTTGACCTGGCGCCACTGCTGGTTTCGGCCGTCATCCTTGGCCTGCTGGGCGGCGGCCATTGCCTGGGCATGTGCGGCGGCCTGATGGGCGCCCTGACCCTGGCGATTCCCAAGGACCAGCGCAGCCGCCGCTTCCGGTTGCTGCTGGCGTACAACCTGGGACGAATCCTGAGCTACGCCACCGCCGGGCTGCTGATCGGCCTGGCCGGTTGGGCCGTGTCCAACAGTCCGGCAGCGATGATCATGCGGGTGCTGGCCGGCTTGCTGTTGATTGCCATGGGCCTGTACCTGGCGGGCTGGTGGAGCGGCCTGACCCGCATCGAAAGCGTGGGGCGTGGCTTGTGGCGGCACATCCAACCCGTCGCCAACCGCTTGCTGCCGGTGTCGAGCCTGCCCCGGGCCTTGCTGCTCGGTGCCCTGTGGGGCTGGCTGCCGTGCGGGTTGGTCTACAGCACCCTGCTATGGTCCGCCAGCCAGGGCAATGCCCTGGACAGCGCCCTGCTGATGCTCGCCTTCGGCCTGGGCACCTGGCCGGTGCTGCTCGCCACTGGCCTGGCCGCCGAGCGCATCACCGCCCTGCTGCGCAAACGCAGCGTGCGCATGGCCGGCGGGCTGTTGGTGATTGTTTTCGGGATCTGGACACTGCCGGGGCCGCATCAGCATTGGCTCATGGGTCACTGAATGTGGGAGCCGAGCTTGCTCGCGATGGCGGTGTGTCAGCTGACATCCGCGCTGGCTGTGCCGCCGTCATCGCGAGCAAGCTCGGCTCCCACAGGTCATGTATCGTCTTCAAAAGCCTTGCACACCCTTCTGCGCAGCGAGCCTGTTGACGCAAATCAAGACCACCCCGCGCCTACCCCCCTAGACTCGCCCCATGCCAGCCTACCCGGGGAACACCCGCATGCTCGACGCCATCCGTTGGGACTCAGACCTGATCCGCCACTACGACCTGGCGGGACCACGCTACACCTCGTACCCGACTGCGGCGCAGTTCGGCGGCCAGGTGGGCACCTTCGACCTGCTCCATGCCCTGCGTGACAGCCGCAAGGCGCGGCGGCCACTGTCGGTGTATGTGCACGTGCCGTTCTGCGCGAACATCTGCTACTACTGCGCCTGCAACAAGGTCATCACCAAGGACCGTGGCCGCGCCCACGCCTATCTGCAACGCCTGGAACAGGAAATCCAGCTGATCGGCTGCCACCTGGACCCAGCCCAGCCCGTGGAACAGTTGCACTTTGGTGGCGGCACCCCGACATTCCTCAGCCACGACGAGCTGCGCCAACTGATGGCCACGCTGCGCAAGCACCTCAACCTGCTGAACGATGACTCCGGCGACTACGGCATCGAGATCGATCCCCGGGAGGCCGACTGGTCGACCATGGGGCTATTGCGTGAACTGGGGTTCAATCGGGTCAGCATCGGCCTGCAAGACCTTGACCCGGCGGTGCAGCGTGCCGTCAATCGCCCGCAAAGCCTGGAAGAAACCCGCGCGGTGGTCGAGGCCGCCCGAACCTTGCAATTCCGGTCGATCAACATTGACCTGATCTACGGACTGCCCAAGCAGACCCCGGACAACTTCGCCCGCACCGTCGAGGAGGTCATCCGCCTGCAACCGGACCGGCTCTCGGTGTTCAATTACGCCCACTTGCCGGAGCGCTTCATGCCCCAGCGGCGCATCAACAGCCAGGACTTGCCCAACCCGGAGCAGAAACTGGCGATGTTGCAGGGCACCATCGAACAACTGACCGCCGCCGGCTACCGCTACGTGGGCATGGACCACTTCGCCCTGCCCGACGACGAGTTGGCCATCGCCCAGGAAGAGGCCACGTTGCAGCGCAACTTCCAGGGCTACACCACCCATGGCCATTGCGACCTGATCGGCCTTGGCGTATCGGCCATCAGCCAGATCGGCGACCTGTACTGCCAGAACAGCAGCGACCTGAATCATTACCAGAACACCCTCGCCGACGGGCAACTGGCGACCAGTCGGGGCTGGCTATGCAACGCCGACGACCGACTGCGGCGTGCGGTGATCCAACAATTGATTTGTCATTTCAACCTGGTCTTCGCCGAGATCGAGCAAACCTTCAATATCGATTTTGGCGGATATTTTGCGCCGCTATGGCCGCAATTGCAGGCCATGGCCAAGGACGGTCTGATCGAATTCGACAACACGCACATCAAAGTCCTGCCCGCCGGGCGCCTGCTGGTGCGATCCGTGTGCATGGTCTTCGATGCCTATCTGGAGCAGCACAACCGGCAGCGCTTCTCTCGGGTTATCTGAGCGCGACAATTTGACGACGAAACCGCACTGGCCGGAGTGCCTACGCTGGGGTACCCTTACGGCCTATGTGTGTTTTCCCACAAGGATTGAAGAAATGTCCGAGCCAGTCAAACTGCGCACCCACAACCAGGCCCACTGCAAGGATTGCAGCCTGGCTCCCCTGTGCCTGCCACTTTCATTGAATCTGGAGGACATGGAGGCGCTGGACGAAATCGTTAAACGGGGCCGTCCGTTGAAAAAAGGTGAATTCCTGTTCCGCCAGGGTGACACCTTCGATTCCGTCTACGCGGTGCGCTCGGGCGCCTTGAAAACCTTTAACCTGAGCGATGGCGGCGAAGAGCAGCTCACCGGTTTCCACCTGCCCAGCGAACTGGTGGGCCTGTCCGGCATGGACACCGAGAGCCATCCCGTCTCGGCCCAGGCGCTGGAAACCACCTCGGTGTGCGAAATCCCCTTCGACCGCCTGGACGAGCTGGCCATACAGTTGCCGCAACTGCGTCGCCAGTTGATGCGGGTCATGAGCCGGGAAATCCGTGACGATCAGCAGATGATGCTGCTGCTCTCGAAAAAAACCGCCGACGAGCGCATCGCCACGTTCCTGGTCAACCTCTCGGCACGCTTCCGCGCCCGCGGGTTCTCGGCCAACCAGTTCCGCCTGAGCATGTCGCGCAACGAAATCGGCAATTACCTGGGCCTGGCGGTGGAAACCGTGTCCCGGGTGTTCACCCGTTTCCAGCAGAACGAATTGATTGCCGCCGAAGGCAAGGAAATTCACATCCTCGACCCGATCCAGCTCTGCGCCCTGGCCGGCGGCTCGATCGAGGGCTGATGGACGAGTGCGGCTGAGGGATTTGCCCCGCCGCGCTATACTGCCGCGTTTGCAGCCCTGCCAGGACACCTCCACGATGGTCTTTGACTCCTTCGACATCAAATCCCTGATCCGCCCCGTGATCGATTTCCCCAAGCCCGGCGTGATCTTTCGCGACATTACCCCGCTGTTCCAATCCCCGACCGCCCTGCGCCTGGTCATGGACAGTTTCGCCCACCGCTATGTCGAGGCCGAGTTCACGCACATTGGCGCGATGGATGCGCGCGGTTTCCTGATCGGTTCGATCCTGGCCTATCAGTTGAACAAACCGCTGGTCTTGTTCCGCAAGCAAGGCAAGCTGCCGGCCGACGTACTGGCCGAGGGATACCAGACCGAATACGGCGAAGCCTTCCTTGAAGTGCATGCCGACAGCCTGTGCGAGGGGGATTCGGTGGTGATGTTCGATGACCTGATCGCCACCGGTGGCACGCTGATCGCCGCCGCCAACCTGATCCGCCGCATGGGCGCCAAGGTCCACGAGGCCGCAGCGATCATTGACTTGCCGGAACTGCTCGGCTCCCAGCGCCTGGAAGACATGGGGATCCCGACGTTCTGCCTGACGCAGTTCTCCCTCAGCGAAAAATAAAGGGCAGGCAACCATCGAACCTGTGGGAGCGGTTATAACGCGATCGGTTTACGCCCCGCAAACGAATGCGCCAGCGTCCCGCCATCCACCAATTCAAGCTCCCCTCCCAGTGGCACGCCGTGGGCGATGCGGGAGGCGACCAGGCCCTTGTTGTTCAGCAGTTGGGCGATGTAATGGGCAGTGGCTTCGCCTTCGACCGTCGGGTTGGTGGCGAGGATGACTTCCGTGAACGTGCCCGCTTCTTCGATCCGCGCGATCAACTGTGGAATGCCGATGGCTTCAGGCCCCAAGCCGTCGAGCGGGGACAAATGGCCCTTGAGCACGAAATAACGGCCACGAAAACCGGTCTGCTCCACCGCATACACATCCATCGGCCCCTCCACTACGCAGAGCAAGGTGTCGTCCCGACGCGGGTCGGCACATTGCGGGCAGAGGTCATCCTCGGTGAGGGTGCGGCATAAACGGCAATGCCCTACGCCTTCCATGGCCTGGCTCAGGGCCTGGGCCAGGCGTGAACCGCCGCTGCGATCACGCTCGAGCAATTGCAACGCCATGCGCTGGGCAGTTTTCTGACCCACACCCGGCAACGTTCGCAGGGCATCGATCAGTTGGCGAATCAAAGGGCTGAAGCTCATGGAGGAAATGTCCGACATAACAACGAGACGCGGTTTATACCCGCGCCTCCGGTTAGCGTCAAATACTCAATCCTGCGCGACCCGCACCACCAACTTGCCGAAGTTGTGCCCTTCCAACAGGCCGATAAACGCCTGTGGCGCATTTTCCAGGCCATCGACCACGTCCTCACGAAACTTGACCTTGCCATCGCGCACCCAAGGGGCCATGGCACTGATGAACTCCGGCTGGCGGTCACCATAGTCGTCAAACACGATAAACCCCTGGATCCGCAAGCGCTTGGTCAGCAAGGTGCGCTGCAGCTGCGGCAGGCGATCCGGGCCGCTCGGTGCTTGATGATCGTTGTAGGAGGCGATCAGGCCACAGAGCGGGATCCTCGCCTTAGCGTTGAGCAACGGCACGACGGCATCGAAGACCTTGCCGCCGACGTTTTCGTAATAGATATCGATACCCTTGTCACAGGCCCGCGACAGTTCCTCGGCAAAATTCGCGCTCTTGTGATCGACACAGGCATCGAAGCCCAGCTCATCGACCACGTACTTGCATTTCTCGCTGCCGCCAGCGACCCCGACGACACGCAGGCCCTTGATCTTCGCCACCTGGCCGACCACCGAGCCCACGGCACCCGAGGCGGCCGCGACCACCAGGGTTTCCCCGGCCTTGGGCTGGCCAATGTCCATCAGCCCCATGTAAGCGGTCATGCCCGGCATGCCCAGCACCCCCAAGGCCATCGACGGGCTGGGCAGCCCGGAGGGGATGGGCATCACGTTGCGCCCATCGCTGATGCTGTGGCTCTGCCACCCCGTGGCGCCCACCACCAGATCACCTTCCTGGAATTTCGGGTGCATCGAACGCTCCACGCGGCTGACAGCGCCGCCGGTCATCACCTCGTCGATTTCCACCGGCGCGGCGTAGGAAGGTGCATCGCTCATGCGCCCGCGCATGTAGGGGTCCAGGGACAGAAACAGCGTCTTGAGCAGGATCTGCCCTTGTGCCAGGTCCGGCAGGGTCACCTGCTCCAGGCGGAAATTCTCCGGGGTCGGGGCGCCATGGGGGCGAGAGGCCAGGACGATGCGCTGGCTGGTGGTCGATGCTTGTGACATGGAAGCGTCTCCTTGATCGTTGAGTGGCACGTATAGGGAGCAGACCATGGCCATGGGGGTGGCGTTCGATGTTTGTTCGGTTGGACCGCAGGGGTCGCATCGCGAGCAAGCTCGCTCCCACATAGGACCTGCGACGAACCTCACAATTGACGAACACTTCAATCCAGTGTGGGAGCGAGCTTGCTCGCGATAGCGGCCGAACATCCAACGCCGTATCTGGGCCGGAAATAAAAATGCCAGGCGCGATGCCTGGCATTGTGTGTAGCCCATCCCGACCGGGATGGCGAATCAGAACGGCAGTTTCATGCCCGGTGGCAGTTGCATGCCAGCGGTCATGCCGGACATCTTGTCCTGGCTGTTGGCTTCGATCTTGCGCACCGCGTCATTGACGGCGGCGGCAAAGAGGGCTTCGAGCATTTCCTTGTCGTCTTCGCTCAGGCCTTCGACCACGCTTGGGTCGATGCTGACACGCTTGATGTCGTGACGACCGGTCATGACCACGGTCACCATGTCGCCACCGGATTTGCCGGTGACTTCGGCGTTGGCCAGTTCTTCCTGCATCTTGGCCATTTTTTCCTGCATCTGCTGCGCCTGCTTCATCAGGCCGGCCATGCCACCTTTCATCATGGGAATCACCTCGAAAGTACTTGGATAAACAACACGCCCGGCCCGTTCGGCCCGGCGCCTTCAGTTATGAGCCCTGGGTGACCGGGGCCTCGACAGGTTCGATAGTATCGTGACGGACCACGGCGCCGAACTGTTGCATCATCTGTTGGATGAATGGATCACCGTGGATCGACTCCTCGGCTTCGCGCTGACGGTCGGCACGGCGGCGGGACGCGGCCTGGGCCGGGGTCTCCTGCTCGGGCTTGATCAGCTCGATGGTCAGCGTCAGGGTGCGCTCGTGGTACTGGTTCAGTGCATCGTTGAGGCGACGTTGCTGGGTCGCGTTGAACAGTGCGCTGTGTGCCGGGTCCAGGTGCAGCAGCCAGTGGTCGCCTTCCACGGCCATCAGCGTGCAGTTGGCCGCGATGCTGCCGGTCATGCCGCTGATCGGCAGTTTAGGGAACAGTTCCAGCCATTGCAGGGCCAGCCCGGTGGCCGGCATCGCCGCCGGTTCCGGCTCGGGCTCCGGGGCCGGCTCAGCGGCGTGCTCGCTGGCCAGGTCGTCCAGATAGCTGTACGCCGAATCCATGTCCGGCTCGATGTAATCCTCATCCAGCGGCGGCTCGTCGTCCGGGTCGATGCCCGGCGTGGCGATATCGACGTCGGCCACCGTCGGCTCGGGCACGGGCGCGGCGACCCATTCCGGCGCATCGGGCACCACGCTGTCGGGCGTCGGCAGGGGCATCGGCGGCAACTCGGGCTGCTCGGCGACGGTTTCCAAGACGGGCTCGACGACCGGCTGCTGGACCACTTGCGGCTCGACCGGATCGTTCCAAGGCAGGTCGACGACTTCTTCGGCGACGGGCTCGGGCAGCGCCTCGACGACCGGCTCGGGCGTCGCGACAACAGGCGCCGGCACCGGCTGGGCTACAGGTGCCACCGCTGCCGGAGCCACTGCCGGCGCAACGACGGGCGCGGCAGCCACTGGCTTGGCGGAATCAGCTGTGGCCTGGCTGATCCCCACTGGCTTTAGCGTTTGCCTCGGGGCGTCCGCCGTGTCGGCTGGCCGGAACGCCAGCATTCGCAACAGGACCATTTCGAAGCCGCCTCGCGGATCCGGCGCCAGGGGCAGGTCACGACGGCCGATCAGGCCCATCTGGTAATAGAACTGCACGTCTTCCGCCGGCAGTGCCTGGGCCAAGGCCAGTACGCGATCACGGTCGCCATGGCCGTTGTCGACGCCTTCGGGCAGGGCCTGGGCAATGGCGACACGGTGCAGCACGTTGAGGATTTCCGAAAGTACGCCATTCCAGTCCGGGCCCTGCTCGGCCAGGTGACGCACCGCCTCGAGCAGCGCCTTGGCATCGCCTTCGATCAGCGCATGCAGGACGTCATAGACCTGGCCGTGATCGAGGGTGCCGAGCATGGCTCGGACATCGGCGGCCATGACCTTGCCTTCACCGAAAGCGATGGCCTGGTCGGTCAGGCTCATGGCATCGCGCATCGAACCATCGGCGGCGCGACCCAGCAGCCACAACGCATCGTCTTCGAATGGCACGTTCTCGACGCTCAATACGTGGGTCAGGTGCTCGACCACCCGTTCCGGCGTCATGTTTTTCAGGGAGAACTGCAAGCACCGCGACAGAATCGTTGCAGGAAGTTTCTGCGGGTCGGTGGTCGCCAGGATGAACTTGACGTAAGGCGGCGGTTCTTCGAGGGTCTTGAGCAGCGCATTGAAGGAATGGCTGGAGAGCATGTGCACTTCGTCGATCAGGTAGACCTTGAAGCGCCCACGGCTCGGGGCGTACTGCACGTTATCGAGCAGTTCACGGGTGTCTTCGACCTTGGTGCGGCTGGCGGCGTCGATCTCGATCAGGTCGACGAAGCGGCCCTCGTCGATTTCCCGGCAGACCGAACACTCGCCACAAGGTGTCGAAGTGATACCGGTTTCACAGTTCAGGCACTTGGCAATGATCCGCGCGATGGTGGTCTTGCCCACGCCCCGGGTACCGGTGAACAGGTAGGCGTGGTGCAGCCGCTGGCTGTCCAAGGCATTGATCAGAGCCTTGAGCACATGGGTCTGGCCGACCATTTCGCGGAACGAGCGCGGACGCCATTTACGTGCAAGAACCTGATAACTCATCGAAAACCGTCGCAACGAAGGAACATAAGCGGCTAATGCTAGCGGAGCAGGGGCGAAATTGCATCCGGTGCGCTCGTCTAATGTGACTAAGCTAGGCCAGGGGCTCGTTGTCGACACGGTTTTTACACAGTCAGGAGAGTTTATGCGCTCAGCCATGGGGGCTTTGCTGTTGTTGAGTACCGGTTGTCTTGCCGAGGAAGGCCCCCTGCGTTTCGCCATTACCGACGGCTGGTCGATGCCCATGGTGCAGATCGAACGAGGCCGCCCGACCCAGGGCATCATTCCCGACATCATGACCAGCCTGGCGACCCAGATAGGAAAGCCGGCGCAATTCCACGTCCTCTCCCGCGCCCGGCTCGACGGTGCCATGCAACACGGCGAGATCGACATGCGTTGCTATGTCAGCCCTGACTGGGTGAAGGACAATAGCGATTACCTGTGGAGCATCCCGTTGTTTTTCCATCGTGACCTGCTCGTCGCCACGGCAAGCGCATCAGCGACGGTAACGCCAACAACGCTGTCGCCCCAACCCATCGGCACGGTGCTCGGCTATAGCTACCCGACCTTGCAACCCTTGTTCGACGCCGGTCAACTGCGTCGCGACGATGCCCGCAGCCAGGAACAAGTGCTGGCGAAACTGCTGGCCGGGCGTTATCGCTACGGGATCAGCAACCAATGGGCGCTGGACTGGTTCAATCAACGTCATATCGCTGATCGCCAACTCCATGAGGTGGCTGTCCTGCAGGAACAACTGTTGAGCTGTTACGTGCGCGACGATCCGAACATTCCCGCACAACGCATTCTGAGGACATTGCTGAACATGAAGATGTCCGGAGAAATCGACGCGATCATCCAACTCTACACCGGCCGCAGTGAAGCATCGCGGGCCGAAAGCGAGGCGCCCTCGCCCTGATCGCCTGGCCGCTGTCGCCATTGCGACGGCGGGACGAACCCCTGCACCCAGCCAGGTATCTGTTCGGGCGGCATGGGCCGGGCGATGAAATAACCTTGTGCCACCTCGCAGCCCAGGCTCAGCAGCAGTTGGCCATGCTCCAGGCTGTCCAGCCCTTCGGCGACCACCTCGCGGCCAAACGCCCGAGCCAGGCCGATCACCGCTTCGGTCAGCGCCAGGTCGTCGCGGTCATCGAGAATGTCGCGCACGAAGGTCTTGTCGATCTTGATGGTTTGCGTGCGCAGGTGCTTGAGGTCGTTGAGCGAGCAGTAGCCGGTACCGAAACCGCCCAGGGAAAAACCCACGCCCAGCGCCTGGCATGCCTGGAGACAGGCGCTGACGTGGGCCAGGTTTTCCACGGCGACGGACTCGACAATCTGCAGATCCAACAGCCGTGGCGGCACCGCCGAATGCCGCTCCAGCACCTGTCGCAGCCGCTCGACAAAATCCGCCCGCTGGAAATGCCGCGCCGAGATATTGATGCTCACCGGCCAGCCCTGCCCCGCTTGCTGCCATTGTTGCAACTGGGTCAAGACCTGCTCCATGACCCATTCGCCGATCTCGACGATCAGGTCAGTCTCCTCCACCAGGGGCAAGAATTCCCGAGGCGGCACCAGGCCACGTTGCGGATGCTTCCAGCGCAGCAGCGCCTCCAGGCCGACCACGGTGCCATGACGCATATTGACCTTGGGCTGGAAATGCAGCCGCAGTTCGTTATCGGCCAGTGCCTGGCGGACCCGCTCGACCGTCTGGTAAGTGGCCCGCACCTCCTTGTCCCGGGACACATCGAACAAGTGGAAACGATTGCGACCGCTTTGCTTGACCACGTACATCGCCTGGTCGGCATGACGCAGCAAGGTCTCGGCGTCTTCGTTATCCCACGGGAACAACGTGACGCCAATACTGGCGAAAACCTTGATGTCCTTGCCATCAATGGCATACGGCATCGAGACGGCGATCAACACCCGGTTCAACGCCGCATGCAGCTCTTCCATCCCACGTACATGGCGCAACACCAGCACGAACTCGTCCCCGCCCAGCCGCGCCACCACGTCCTCGCCACGCACAATGCTGCGCAGGCGCCTGGCAACCTCCACCAACAGTCGATCACCGCTGGCGTGACCATAACCGTCATTGACCGCCTTGAAGCCATCGAGGTCGAGCATGCACACCGCCAGGGGCAGGTTTTCCGCGCGGGAAAACTCCAGGGCCTGGTCCAGCAGATCCGACAGATAAGTACGATTGGGCAGACCGGTCAGCACATCGTGACCGACCCGCCATTGCAACGAATGCAGTAGCCGACGCTTTTCGCTGACGTCGAAGCGAATCGCCAGGTAACGCTCGATCTGGCCAGTCTGGTCGTCGATCACCGGCACCAGGGTGGTGTCGACCCAGTGCAGCGTACCGTCCTTGGCCCGATTGCAGATTTCCCCTTTCCAGACCTGGCCCAGGGCAATGGTGCGCCACATGGCGCTGAAGAACTCGCCAGGGTGCTGGCCGGAATTGAGCAGACGATGATTCGCGCCCAGCAATTCATCGCGCCGGTAACCGAAAAGACTGCAAAATTGATCGTTGACGTAGGTGATGCGCCCGCTCAGATCGGTCTCGGAAAAAATCGCGGCGGCGTCAACGGCCCTGCGGTACTTCTTATCCATCGAAGCAGTCATCCATGAGTCAGGCTCATTTGTCGCGCGCGGTTGCACCGCCTTCAAGACAGGCGAAAATCAACTAGGCTCAAACACTCTGAGAGAAGCTGGAGCGCGGGCCCTGGCGATGCCAAGGGGGAGCTTCAGCCCTTGCCTTGTATCGTGGCAAGAACACAAGGCCCGGCCCCTGCACACACCTCGGCTTCGAAAAGCAGGTCACCAAATACCCGTGCCAAAGGCAGATTCTACGAAACACATCACATTTTGCAAAGCAAGGTGATGGATCACGCGGTTGCCTAATGCGAAAATCTATCGTTAAGTTCTTGATTCTAAATGGGAATTAAGCGATGCGAATTTCAAGTTTGGGTCCGGCCATCAGACGCTACCGCAAAGTAGCGGGGCTTACTCAGGCTGAACTTGGCGAAAAAACCGGTTTTGACCCTAAAACCATCAGCCGCTTCGAAACCGGCGCCTACACCCCCAGTGTCGAAGCCTTGTTCCTGCTTGCCAATGTGCTGGATGTGCAACTGAAGGCCTTTTTTGCCGACATGGCCGATGAGGACGAACAGCGGGCGTACCTGTTCGGTGTCATACACAAAGCCACCCCGAAGGACCTGGGAAAGCTGATCGCAGCGGTCGACCAGGCCTTGTCCAAGCCTTGACGCAGTGAAAGAGCAGCCTGGCCTGTCGAGGCGAGACAAGCCAGGCTTCTCTTTGCTCGCCCGCCCAATTCCGAGGATGACACACGACGCAATGTCACGTTGACATCTCTTGCCACGAACCCGGACTATCAACGCACTGATTCCTGCGTCCCGATGACGCCCACCGACTCGTCGACACAACAAAATCCCAGGGGACTCCGTGCGTAAACTTTCGATCATTCTTGTCTCGATACTCGCCACCGGCTGCACCGCCAAATACGCGCAACAAGACGTATTCCCCAACCCGGGAAAACTTGATCGGCAAATGCCCGTCACCATCGCCATACCGGTCGACGGTCGCTACGAAACGACACCCTACCCAGCTTCCGGCGATATGACAGCTGCCGCTGTCAAGACGGCCTTCTCTTATTACACCAACCGTGTGACGGTAGTGGGCGCGTGCCGTGAATTGAGCTGCCTGAGACAGAACAGCCCTTCGGGCTACTACGTCATCCCGGAAATCCTGCACTGGGAAGAACGCGCCACGGAATGGTCGGGCCTCCCCGACAAGATTGAAGTGAAGCTCGCTATTTATGGCCCGACTGGCGCACAGCCGCTGGGGTCTGCGATCTTGTCCGGTAAAAGCAAATGGGCAACTTTCGGCGGGGATCATCCACAGGATCTTTTGCAAGAGCCGATTGCTGAATATGTGAAGGCTCAGTACTGACCGCAGGGGCCGGTCCTGTCGATGCACAGGACCGGCTTCCTTGTAGACGTTGACGCCCGATTGCCCTGTCCGGCCAAAGCCTGGGCAGCAGAAAGCACCGATCGGTATCGATCAGCAAAACAACAAGAAATTTTGAAGTTGGCAAACCTTGCGAACGAAGGCTTGGGCGTTATGGAGGCAACCCCACCAGCCACACCCCGGCACACAATGTTCCCGCTGTGGCTGCTTCCTTCCGGATCTGACCAGGTAGCATGCAAGCATGCTCGGCAATCGTTGCGGGCCTTACGGGGCAAGGGTTTCAGGCTCTTTTGGTTGCAATATCTCTACCGTGAAAACTCCTTGCACGGGCAGTAAAAACTCGGGGTGTAGCCAGCACTGTCACACTTTGCTGTAACACTTTGGTGTCACACCCATGGCTTACATGATCAAGCGCGGGGCGCTCTATTACCTCAATCTCAAGCTACCCAAGCATCTCTTCCCGAGGTGTCACACTTTACGTTTGAGCCTGAACATCCGGCAGCGGCAGAGCGCCCTGTTCCTCGCTGCTTCACTCGCCCAGCAAGTCCACAGCCACTTGAAGGCCCACCCCATGGACGACCTTCAGACGCTGCGTAGGCTGTGTTCGAAATGGCGAGATGCTACCCCAACACAGCCAATCCAGACTGCTCCAAGGAAGGCGCCAGCGGCCACCATGAAGCGGAACAGCGACGGCCCTACACTCGCCAGCTTATCCAAGCTCTATATAGAAGAAGGAAAACGTGGTGGCACGTGGCGTGAGGTCAGCACGCACGAAGTCGAACGCTCATTACGAGACTTGTTCGAACTGATGGGTGACATGCCCGTGGAAGCATTCGACGTCCAGCAAGCCCGCCTGTTGAAAGATCGTTTGAGTCGCTGCCCGCAATACTTCGGCCTACGCCCCGAGTACGAGGGCAAGACCCTAAAGCAGGTGGTTGAGTCAGGCGCCACTTACAAGACCATCACCGCCGTTACCGTGAACAATCGATTACGCAAACTCTCCGCCTTCCTAAACTGGTGCAAGACAAATGGATATGTAGCGGATAATCCTCTGGTGGGCATGAAGGTGATGACTGGATCGGCCAAGGAGGCACGGTTGTCCTTTGATCGACACGATCTGACCACCCTGCTCAATCTGGATGCACTCAAAACAGAAGCCCGAAAGCATCCATGGCGCTACTGGTTGCCGCTCCTAGGGCGAGCCACTGGGGCACGATTGGAAGAACTCTGCCAATTGCGGGTGGATGACTTCATCGAGCAACAGGGCATGCAGTGCATCCGCATCGATGACAGCCGTGAAGGCCAGAACCTCAAGAACTCCAGCAGCCGTCGTGTTCTTCCCCTGCACCCTTCTCTGATCGAGCAGGGCTTGTTGCAATACGCTGACTCAGTCAGGGCAAATGGGGATGATCGCCTATTCCCCAAACTGGAAGCAGTGCGAGGAAAGCTCGGGCACGCAGCCTCGAAATGGTTTGGCCGCTATAAGGCGAAACTGGGTATCACCGATCCACGCAAAACCTTCCATAGTTTCCGCCACACCTTCATAGATGATCTGCGTGATGCAGGCGTGCAAGACTCACTGATCAAACGAATGGTGGGACATGAAGACAGCTCCGTCACCTTCGGCATCTATGGCAGCAGAATCCCGATCAAAGCGATGGCCGAGGCGTTGACGCACATTCAATAACCCCGAATAACCATCGATAAACCCGAGCATAACCTGCACTGGATTCGTCATGCTCTGAGGAACAACTGTCGCTCAGTCCAGTGTTTACAGGCTTACATGGCTGTCTGGACTAAGCAGGGTGCTTTCTCTCTCGCTGAAACCAGTTTTTACAGCCTTGCTCTCGCAGAAAAGGTACAACGCACGGAAGCACTCAAACAGCCATTTCTAGATCAATACTTTCACATCACGTCAATACTAAGATTGACAGAAACGGTATAAAAGTGCATTATGCTCCCCTGTCTCGGCGGACAGACCGACACCTCGAAGAGCCTCACGCGAACACTGTTCATGCAGCGTTTTAGATGGGGCTTTTTTGTGGGCGTCATTTACCAAACCAAACCGGCACAACCCCGAGAGGAATGCCTATGCAATGAACTGACGAAGGAGAACGAAATGACAAGAAGCAAAATCACGCCTACAACTCGCACCAAAGCAATACAGATGCGCACTGAAGGTGACACTTATGCGGAGATCGTCCTAGCCTTGAGCGATGACGGCATAACCATCAACTGGTGCAAGAAGAATCTGAGTTCCGTTGCCGTCTACGATACTCACTACTTTTTGATGGAAGAGCTGACTCCGCTGGCGCTTCGTCCTGAAGGCATATCCCGCCTTGAGTTCCGCACCAAGATAAAAGCCGCGTATGGTATTCCTTTTGGGGAGATGATCCCTGAGGCCATCGAACGGAAAACCAAGCGAGGTCTTCCCGATGATGCTTTTGTCCGTCCTGATTGGATGGAGCCTGAAGCAGCCAGATCAAGCCAAGCAGCAATTGTCGAAGCTGCAAGCCTCCTGAGGGACCGACTCGATGAACTGCATGGGGAAATTTGTGCACTGTATCCCAATGCCTCATCTTGGCATGTTCGCGATGCAGTTTTGTCGATGGTCACAGGTAGTCATCCGGCTGGACCAATCATTCAAGGGCGGCAGATGCTGGACGCAGTGAGCAAAATGGAGGAGCGCGTACCTCAGCGATCACAAGCTGAAGCACCTGCTCAAGAGGTTGATCACGAGTACGACAGTCTGTGCATGTGAACCTTTTGTCTATAAAGACTATACAAAGTTCACTTGTTCACTAGTAAATACCAGACGCTGACGTCTGAGTGGGATAACCCGCTTTGAAGACAATAGTTGTATCGTCCCGATTCTGGATCAGCACACCAATTAATTAATATAGTATCAACACAAATCAAAGCTCCTCGCTTTTGATCTTGAGGTACTTGATATGCGGAGCATGGTGGATATTCACGTAAGCGCCGCTTACAGCCTGACTCAACCGGTAAAGTTAGGGGATGAAATGATATGTAAATATCATCCCCCTCACCTCCAAGGCTCGCCGCCTTGACGTGCAACCAGCCAAGCGGAGCTTGATCGGGATACCATCGTTAGCTGTCGCTAACCACCTTGCACTAGCAGTCAAGATCAAAAGCAAGAGCTGGATTTGTGTAAATCTCTTTTACTTACTGGAGTACACCCGAAGGAATGATGGCGGTCACGCCGTAGCTGAGTACGATTGAAAGCTGACGCTTACAGTGCGAATACTCCAAACGAAGTTTGAGAGGTCAATCTCTTGGCTACTCGTCAATGACAAGTCCAACGGACTCAGTGATAGACCTAAATTTGGCAGTCGCAAAGGTCCTCTTGGGAAGATTGTCGATTTTCAGCACCACTGACTTAGCTCTCAAAAATTCATGTTTTAAGATTGACTGATCTTGATTCGTTGCTGGTGCAAGTTCTTTGTAGTACTCGTCCGAACACATGCCAGTAAAACTCAGGCTTTTACCGTTAACTTTTCCCTGAACCTTAAAACTCGACTCCCCTTCAGGACAAGCACCCTCACCACTGATGAGATACGCTAAGCGCATATCCTGCCCGTAGGGAATGACTCGAATGTAGTCGTGTTCGCTTTCTTTACTGACGACAGTAGCTTTATTGGACCAGCCAAGGGACCAGTATTTTGAACTCAGATTTTCTCCCGCATAGGCGAATGCAGATAGGAACGCAAAGCAGGGTGCAATTTTCAAAAACATACGGTTCATGTGTTTTCCTTTTCCTGCTATCAACGCAACCAACCATTGGCTGTCATGGCAGTCTTGCCGCTTGGTAGCTGAATCAATGCTGACTTGTCTCCTTCTTTCGGACCCTCGATGAAATTGACCTTGGTAGCCGTTGAGATTGTTCGACACTTACCCGATTCAATCAGACGTCCAGCCTCATCCTCATCCTGATCAAGCGACGCTTCCACCATCTTGGTCCAGTCACCTGCTTTGTAACAAACCATCGAACCAGCAACCAAGGTCTTCTTAGGATAGGTTTCTGCCATCGCGGCAGATGCGAACAAGGGCAGGAGGCACAGCATACGGGCAACGGTGTTCATAAAGCATTCCTTGGGGACGACAGATAGACGCAACAATATCCCAAATTCAGATATCTGAAAACCAGATATAGGTTGTAAGGCTGCCCACTCATAGCCAGCCATCCATGTCCAAGACGATCTATAGACCCGAAAACGCTGTGCTTTTGTCGTTGCTGAAGAAGCACAGGAAAGCGGCTGGTCTGACTCAAGTACAGTGTTCAAAGGCTCTGGGACGTCCACAGTCGTTCATGAGTGACGTTGAAAGCGGGACACGCCGCTTGGATATCGTGCAGCTTCGCGATCTGTGCAAAGTTCTGGGGATTGGTCTTGCAGAACTGGTCGTTGAGTTTGAAAAGTCATTGCCGGATGAATGACAGGACGTTTTCCCCCTCAGCCTGAACCCTTGCGGAACTACTGGCCTAAGCTAGCGTTGATGGTGTCGCCAGCGTGGCGATTGACTATTAAGGAGCTGCACATGGTTAACAAGCGCGGCCGGGACTCAAAGACCGGGGAGTTCATCCCTATCGACGAAGCAAAGCGGCGTCCCAACACTACAACGGTAGAGACGATCCCACCGCCGAAGAAACCAACGAAGCCAAAGGGTAAATAGCTTCACCGTGGGGGTGTCGTTAGGCTCCCTCACACCTTCATGGACGACCGCCATGGCAGACAACTCAGAAGCCCACATAGCCACAGTAGATGTGTTAACCCTCCTCCTTCACAACCAGCACTCTTTGGCCGCTGCAATTGAAGAGCTGGCCCTATGGGCAAAATCCACCGGTTCAAGCGAAGCCCATGAAAACGCGATCACCGCATTGGAAACCCTAGATGTGAATGCGTCCGCTATCACCGCTGGAATCCTCAAGCTCCGACAATAATCGCTATCAAAGCAGTAGACCTATCCGGTAGTGCAGCGGACGCTCCGCAGCGGCCCAAAAAAACTATCACTAAAGTCTTTAAAATAGCTTAACGATAATTTATCATTGCTCTATCAAATCAAGACTCCAAAGGATAGTCGCCCATGAACGCCCACTTGTACCTCCGAGCATCGACCAAAGATCAAGACGCCAACCGTGCAAAAGTGGCTCTGGAGTTGTTCGCTACCGAGAAGGGTTTGAGCATCGTTGGCGTGTATGCCGAGAACGTCAGTGGCACCAAGCTCAACCGCCCTGAGCTGCTCTCCCTGCTCAATACTGCCGATAGTGGCGACGTACTATTGGTTGAGTCCGTAGACCGCCTGAGTCGCCTCTCACAGGCTGACTGGGACAATCTCAAGGCCACTATCAAGGCCAAGGGATTGCGGTTGGTTGTAGCTGATTTGCCTACCAGTCACATGCTGGTTGAAGCGAAGGGAATTACTGGTCAAATCATGGATGTGATCAACAACATGTTGATTGATTTAATGGCCACCATGGCACGACTGGATCAAGAGAAACGCGTGGAACGCATCAAGCAGGGCTTGGAGAACAAGAAAGCTGCTGACCCTGATTGGAAGCCATCTGGAAAAGGAAGGAACGCTGCCAAGTGGGCAGAGGTACAGGCACTGATGCGGAAGCATCCAACAATGTCAGCTGATCAGATTGCCAAACTGGCTGATTGCGGTGTCGCCACGGTGTACAGGATCAAGCGAGAAGCTGCGGCAGCCTAATATCGTTTCTGGTCTAGGTGTGTGGGGCTGTGTGCCCCCAACTTATTTATGGTTCCGCTTGGACCTTTCTGGCTGAGGCCGGATTTCGTTGCTTGATAGCTCTGGCTTTCACACCGAGATTTCAGGGGGAACGCCCCATCTTATATTCCAGACTGGAAAACCCGACATCATAACGATGAGGTTGAAAATTTTGGCGCGGGATTGGTTTTCGTGCAGAAATGGCCCTAATGCAAGGTGCCCAGAGGTAAGAACAACGAGCGTCTACCGCTCTTTGGCAACCCCTATGACCAATACATGGAGCCCGCCTAGAAATGTCTTCATAGGGTTCTCCCGGCAGAATTTCTCCACAACTAGCATGGCGTCATTTAGGTCAGCGGTGCCCAACACGTTGCCTCCCGAGGGTAACGCCATGTTTTGTCCGGTTATGAAGCCAGCGGCGTATTCAAAGTAATTGAGGTATTCCGGCGTATTCAGCGAACGGATGCCCCCCCCCCGCAGGTGCTCTTTCCTCCTTGCCCATACACGGCAACAGTAGGGCCAAACGTCTCTGGCGATTCCGCAGCTTGAGCAGAAACCAAAAGCGAGAGAGCTGTGCATATCACTAAGGACCGGATCATCGCTAACACATCCTCCCCGTACCATCTAATGCTTTGGCCACTGCTTGAACTATTCAGTTCTTGAGAAATCCGTCAGCCGTGTAAGCAGTCTTACCGCTCGGAAGCTGAATCAGTGCCCCAGTGCCACTAGCAGCAGGATCGAGGTAGCTAACTCTTGTAGCCTTCGTAATGAATCGGCAAGCACCAGAAGAAACCAAACGATCAGCGCCCGCTTCATCGTCATCGGTATAGGCGGCGAGCATTTCCCTCCAATCACTAAAGTCGAAACAGATCACCGAATTGGGCTTAAGTGTCTTCTGGGGGTAATCGCTCGCGAACGCAGAAGAGGCCAGCAATGAGAGCAAGCACAACAATGATGCAGAAAGTTTCATACAGAGTCCTTTCTTGAGGGGTAACACCATATAGCCAGCATCATTACAGAAGCACGCCCGATGCAGCAAGCGCACTCAGGATCACAGCCCGAGCAGTAGCCATACGTGTTAATGCCAATTTGCCATTTTGCCCACGCTTTACTGATAACATCTGCCTCCCACATTGGAGACACGCAGCATGGCAGCGGAAGGCAAGCACTCCCCCTTCACTCTCAGGACTTTGACATACTCGGTCGGGAGCTTCCTTGCCGCTTGGGGGGCCACAAAACTGCTAGACACTTACTTCGATACAACATTATTAGCGACGGTTAGAAGCTGGCTGCTAGTGTTTTGGGACTGGAGCTGCTTACCTCACCACTACAAAATTGGTCTGTAATGGCGCTTGCGGCTCTGCTGCTTTATTCATTCTGGACAGTAGACTACTACCATCGAACCTCAAGCAATCTTTTCTTCGAGCTACATAAAGCGGAAGATGTAATTCACAAACTAAGAAACCCCGAACCCCCTCCACTCAATCGCTCACACATTAATATTATGCAGAGTATTGCACGCATGGCGGAGACAGGAATACACCCGAGTCTTTTGCTTTTCAGTACGGGCTCCGGCATGAGTCAGCTTCAAGTTGAGGTAATAATTGAGCAGTTAGCGGCAATGGGATTTGTGCACACTCAAAAAACTGAATCACCCACCAGACAAAGTACCCCGCAGTTAACCTTGAAGGGAAAGGAGTACGTACTAAATTTTCGCTCCAAGAATGCAAAAGATGCAAAGCAAGCTGATAACACCAAGATTTCCTGAAACCTGGAACGGAGCGCGTCCCGTGCATCACACTCGTAACACGGCGATTTATCGCAGAGTTACGCTAACACGCTAATACTAGAAAGAAGTTTTAGCAGCTCGGAATAAATTCAGAGCCGCTAGAACCTAAATCTAAAAACAGTTTAAAAATTCTGTCTCATGCGTAGAACGGAAGACTAGCAAGGTGAATCAACTCATGCATGGACTAAGCCTTCGAAACGAGCACGAATATAGTCAAAGCTAGGCTGACCCACGTCCTGCAAGAGCAATTGTTGCAAATGGGTAACATCAAAGTTCGCGGTCATCTTATAAAGACAATTTTTATGCACTTGCCTGAGGCAAGACTGGCACTGACTGATTAAGCTATCCGCACAAAGCTGAGGCAATAGTGCGACCTGTTTCTTAAACTCATCAATAAAAATTTCTAGAAGCCACTTACCTTTGCATATAGCCAGCAAACCACCCCATCCGCTCTCGACCCCTATCGCGGCTCCAAACGCTTCAAGATCGACCTCTTTGCTTCGGAGAGCCTCTTCATGACCTGACCGCAATACTGCTCGAACTCTATCACCATATCCAATACAGGCATCATAACCTTGATCACAAGCTTTTCGCAAAGCCTCTAAAGAAAAGATCCTAAGTTTCTCCAGCTCGGACTTAATACTGTCAAAAATTATTGCAGCATCAGCCTCCGATGTCAGATGGCCTGTCGCCCGCGTAGTGCGCTCTACGAGAAAGCGTACCGCCTCCGAACTCACAAAGTGAGTTTCAATAGAATAGAACTCCAAAACGAGTAATGCATTATCGGCGGGAACCTCCCCACGATAATATCTCGCATCCCGATCAATTACACCCAATATATACGGAGATATATCCATACCTTCAGAATTATCTCGAATGGTAGTCAGATGCTCCAAAACTCCGCTACATCCTGCCGTCCCAGAAAGTATGTTTTCGCTCGCATAGACCTCACAATCACGCCCCATATCTAGAGCAAGGCGTTCGTAAATCGGGACATCGTCACACCCCTCCACAATGATAACAGGTAGCTTATTCATGATTGCCGAGTTAAGAAGCTCGTCAGCCTCGAAAGTCAAGCCTACGGGAAGATGACTTACCATAACTCTGGCGCCACTGGCTTCAACTCCGGCTTCAGCTCAACCAGAGACAATGGATGTCGCTTAGCAATCGCAGGACTATGAGACGCCACAATAATTTGCGTATCCGGTGCAATCCTCTTTAATAACTCCAAAAGCGATCTCTGCCACTTCATATTCAGAGAAATTTCAGGCTCATCAATAATGATAAAATCCTTATTGCGACCGGTCACTACAATCAGTGCCAAAAACGTTAAGATATGCCTTTCACCACTCGAAAGAACATCGATAGGATGGTGACTCCCGCCAACCTCAATAGCAAGCTCATCCTTGGTGATCTTCAGTTCTTTGCCATCAATAAGGAAGTCATTGAACGTATCCACCAACACATTAATAGCACTAAGCAGCTGCTTTTCAATTTGCAACTCGCTAATCATGTTTATAATGAGCTGACACAGAATTCTATTCTGTGTGAGGTTAGGCACATCCTCTTTTTTTTTGAAACCCTCCAACACGGATATCACATGACTTTTAAATTTATTCTCCGTACCGTCTTTCAACGCCTCAATGATTCGCTCTTTGCTTTTAAGAACCAAGTCACCAAAATTATCGGGCATAGCCTTAAACGAGCTAACACCTTGCTGACTTTGCTCAATCGCTACTGCCAAAGTATCAAAAAGGGCATTCTGAATTTTTGTGGTTGCAATATTCCTAGCTACTCGATAGCGTTCAAGAAGCAAGTTTTCGATATTACTCATTTTCACGTTTTGTAAATATACGTGCTGATCATCCAATTCGAAATCATCACGCGAATTTCTCTGCCTAACGGACTGATACTTTCGAAGATGAAGAACAAGCCCCTCCGCAAACTCCTGAGTTCGAAATCGCGAAATTTCTCGCATATTAGAACTCTGCATATATCTAATTACGTCACTCACTTCAATCCGAGATGCTAACGTGGTAACGCCCCGCTCAACACCGAGCGATAAGGATGATGACGCCGAAAGTAATGACTCTGATAGCTCAGACCAATCATAAGCAATTTCAGGTGCATCTTGGGCACCATTGTCAACGTCTTCATCCAGCGAAACTCTGACAACCGAAACTGTCTGAAGCTGCCCGCCATCGACGCGAAAATCCACCTCCGCGCTTGTCACACCCTCTTTACGAAAGGCCAAAGAGTCCTTATTAAGCAAAGCATATATCAGCTTTAAGAAGGTGGTTTTTCCACAACCATTATCGCCATAAATGACCGAAGCAGAATCTTTTGAAAAATGAACTTCTGCTGTTCTATCAGAAGATTGGAAACCTACAAACTTAATACGATCCAACCTTATATTAGCGCTGTGTACAATGGTTCTACCGCCAGAATCAACCTTTCGCAAGAACATATCTATTCCTTGATTACCAATCTGAAAATTCATCCACCTAGGTCAAGCTCAATTTTTCGGAACGATTGTGGTCAGCCCAATCCGCGAACTGATTTGGCAGACATCTGTTGAGCCATAACGAGCAATCGCCCAGCATGAGGATAGGAGCCAAAGCTGCTCACCATATAGCAGATCAAAATGATCTATGGCAACGGATGCCCACGCTGATCGTGAAGAATGACCAATCCGCGATCCAGTGCCACATGATCCACAAACAGGATGATATCAAATAGCCACTAAAACACGATTGCTTCGAGTGTTTTGCAAAAGCGCATTGGAAGGCGGATAAAGGCGATTAGATTGGTACGGTGCACCACTTAGGTGTACCTAAACGCTGTCACACTTCGAGATTTTTGACTGACAAATCCTTGTAGAATCAAGGACTTAGAGATAGGTGGTGCCCCCACCAGCCACACCCCGGCACACAATGTTCCCGCTGTGGCTGCTTCCTTCCGGATCTGACCAGGTTCACGGGTAATCGTTGCGGGGGGACCGATGGGGTCACCATAACGACGCCCGCCTGACGGCGAGCCGCGCCATTGTACCTATCTGGCAAGAAGTTACAACCGTTCGCGGCGGATTAAAAAACTGAAGATGTTCAAGCACTTGCTATGGAACAAAGCGTGTCTGCGATGAAGTCGACACATCCGGCATGATTGCAAGCTGACCTGGCGCTATCGCGAGCGAGCTCGCTCCCACAGGGGGATCTGCGCGTCAACAGGGTTGCAAGCTGCCGCCACAGAAGACTACAACAACACCTCATCCGCCCGACCGCCCTCTTCCTGGATCACCAGATGGATGAAATGCAGTTTGGTGATCACCGCCGCCGGCACGACGAACGGGTAGAAATCCGGCTGGCCCATGCTGCGGGACAATTCGTTGAGCATGCCAGCCAGTTCGATCCAGGCGTTGACGAACGAGAGGAAAGCCGCGCCGCCAGTGTGTTCGGGGTCGTACAAGGTCTCGGGCGGGAACGGCTGGTAGTCGAAATCCATTTCCCGGGCACTCATGCCGAAGCCCAGGGCGGTGTCTACCGCGTCCATCATGTGCAGGTAATGGGCCCAGGTTTCCGCCCAGTCTTCCCAAGGGTGCATGGTGGCGTAGGCACTGACGTAGCGGGTTTGCCAATCCAGCGGCGCACCTTGCTGGTAGTGGCGCTCCAGGGCTTCGGCATAGCTGGCGCGCTCATCACCGAACAACTCGCGAAACGCCTCGAGCCAGTGGCTGTTGGCAATCAGTCGATCCCAGTAGTAATGCCCCACCTCATGACGAAAATGCCCGAGCAAGGTGCGATACGGCTCGCGCATCTGCTGGCGCACGTACTCACGATGGGCATCGTCCGCCTCTTTGATGTCGAGGGTGATCAACCCGCTGGCATGGCCGGTCATCGGCGATTTGCCGTCGGGGTCGACACCGATGAAGTCGAAAGCCAGGCCGATATTTTCGTCGACGGCTTTCGGGATGACCGGCAAGCCAAAGGTAATCAGTTGCGCGACCAGCCGACGCTTGGCGGTCTCGACCTTGCGCCAGCGCTCAGGGTTTTCCGGAATCGACAGGTCGGGGATGGTGCGGTTCAGGCTGCAGGCAATGCACAGGGTATCGCGCCCGTTGTCCGGCAGTAGCCAATTGCAGGCTGCCGGGGTGTCGAGATTGGCGCAACGGCGGAACAGCCCGGCTTGCGGGTCGGCATCCAGCGTCCAGGTGTCGGGCTGCTCACCGGGTTGCAAGGACGACAGGCGACTCTGCTCGGGTTGATACCCCAGGGCCGCCAGGCAGGCCAGGCATTGGCTGTTGCGAAAAAACAGGGACTGGCCGCAACGACACGGCCACACCTTGCTGTTGCGCGACCGGTCGCCCATGAACGGCGCGGCGATGCGTGAACTCAATTGTTCGAAGAAGCGGTACATGGCGATCTCTCCCTGGAGCCTGCAAGACTAGATCATGCTCCGTGTCGGATCGTTCCCCCGCACTGCGTCACAACACCGAATAAACCGTGGCGAGGAAGCAAGCTTCCTCGCCACAGAGGGTGCCTTCACGATTGAACCGTGATGCCATGCTGACTCAAAAAAGCCACGAACGCCGCTTCGTCGAGCACCTTGAGCCCCAGCTCGTTTGCCTTGGTCAATTTCGAACCCGCCCCCGGCCCGGCCACCACGCAATGGGTTTTCGCCGACACGGAACCGGCCACCTTCGCCCCCAGACTCTCCAGCTTGTCCTTGGCAACGTCACGACTCATCAGCTCCAGCGAACCGGTCAGCACCCAGGTATGCCCGGCCTCGGGCAAGCCTTCGACGACTTTCTTCTCGCTTTGCCAGTGCATACCGAAATCGCGCAACTGCTGTTGCGCCGCTTCTGCCTGCTGACGGTTGGCGGCGATGGCGAAGAACTCCCGTACGGCGTTGGCCTGCTTTTCCGGCAGCGCCTGGCGCATGTCCAGCCAATCGGCGTTCATCACGCCTTCGAGCGAGCCGAACTTGTCCGCCAGTTTCTGCGCCCCGCCCGGCCCCACCGAAGGAATGTGCAACTTGTCGAGAAAGCCACCCAGGGTGGTGCTGGCGGAGAACTCGGCGCCCAACTCGCCCTGGTCCTGGATCTCGAGGCCATGGCGCAGCAAGTCCTTGATCACCTGGCGGTTGTGCGGGTCTTCAAAGAAGCTGTGGATCTCGTGGGCGACTTCCAGACCGACGTCCGGCAAGTACGTGAGCACCTGGGGCAAGGCCGCCTGCACGCGCTCCAGCGAACCGAGGGAGCGGGCCAGGACCTTGGCGGTCTCTTCGCCCACGTCCGGGATGCCAAGGGCATAGATGAAACGCGCCAGGCTAGGCTTTTTGCTGTCGACGATGGCGGCCAGCAGGTTCTTGCTCGACAGCTCGGCGAAGCCTTCCAGGTCGACCACCTGTTCGAAGGTCAAGGCATACAGATCGGCAGGCGAACCCACCAGTCCCTCATCCACCAGTTGCTCGACGCTCTTCTCGCCCAGGCCCTCGATGTCCATGGCCCGACGCGAGACGAAGTGAATGATCGCCTGCTTGAGTTGGGCGCCACAGGCCAGGCGACCGACACAGCGGTACACCGCGCCTTCACTGACGGTTTCGCGGCCCTTGCTGCGCTTGATCAATTGCGTGCGCTCGACGTGGGAGCCGCAGACGGGACATTGCTGGGGCACCTCCACCGGGCGGGCGTTTTCCGGACGGCGCTCGGTGACGACCTGCACCACCTGCGGGATCACATCCCCGGCACGGCGGATGATCACGGTGTCGCCGATCATCACGCCCAGGCGCGCCACTTCGTCCATGTTATGCAGGGTGGCGTTGGCCACGGTCACGCCGGCGACTTTCACCGGTTTGAGGCGGGCCACCGGAGTCACCGCGCCCGTGCGGCCGACCTGGAACTCGACGTCCAGCAGTTCGGTGAGTTCTTCAGTGGCGGGAAACTTGTGGGCGATGGCCCAACGCGGTTCCCGGGCGCGGAAACCGAGCTCGCGCTGGGAAGCGATGCTGTTGACCTTGAACACCACACCGTCGATCTCGTAGGGCAACGCGTTGCGCCGCTCGCCGATGTCGCGGTAGTAATCCAGGCATTCATCGATACCGTGGGCCAGCTTCAACTCACGGCTGATGGGCAGGCCCCAGGCCTTGAGTTGCTTGAGGTTACCGATGTGGGTGTCGGCGATGTCCGATGTCACCTGGCCGATGCCGTAGCAACAGAACTCCAGGGGCCGGTTGGCCGTGATCCTGGAATCGAGCTGACGCAGGCTGCCGGCCGCCGCGTTGCGCGGGTTGGCAAACGTCTTGCCGCCCGCCTCCAACTGCGTAGCGTTGAGGCGCTCGAAGCCGGCCTTGGACATGTACACCTCGCCGCGCACTTCCAGCAGCGGTGGCCAGCCAGTGCCCTGCAACTTGAGGGGAATGTTGCGCACGGTGCGCACATTGACGCTGATGTCCTCGCCCGTGGCGCCGTCACCGCGTGTGGCGCCGCGCACCAGCATGCCGTCCTGATACAACAGGCTGACCGCCAGCCCATCGAGCTTCGGCTCGCAGCTGTACTCCACCGCCGCGCCACCGCCCAGCAAGTCGCCCATGGGCAGGTCGAGACCTTCGGTCACCCGCCGGTCGAATTCACGCATGGTGGTTTCGTCGAAGGCGTTGCCCAGGCTGAGCATCGGGATCTCGTGGCGCACCTGGCTGAACGCCGACAGCGCCACGCTGCCGACCCGTTGGGTCGGGGAGTCGCTGGTGACCAGGTCCGGATGTTGCTCTTCCAGGGCCTTGAGCTCGTGGAACAGGCGGTCGTACTCGGCATCGGGGATGCTTGGCTCATCGAGGACGTGGTAGCGGTAGTTGTGCTGGTCCAACTCTGTGCGCAGCTGTTGGATGCGGGTTTCGACTGCGTTCATGGGTGTTCTCTCATAAAGCAAAAGAGCAGCCTGGGCTGCTCATTCTCAATACTTTGATCGCGTGTAGGAACTGTAGGAGCTGACGAGTGCAACGAGGCTGCGATCTTTCCCCTGACACTTGAATCTCAAGCGAAAGATCAAAAGATCGCAGCCTTCGGCAGCTCCTACAGGCCAGCGATCTTGGCCTCAGCGCTTCTGGGTCAGCGCCCGGCGCTCGAATTCGACGATGCGCTGGCGGTAGTGCTCGATGGTCTGGGCGGTCAGCACGCTGCGCTGGTCATCCTTGAGCTCGCCATTGAGTTCCTGGGACAGCTTGCGAGCCGCGGCCACCATCACGTCGAAGGCCTGCTTGGGATGACGCGGGCCCGGCAGGCCGAGAAAGAAGCTCACCGCTGGCGTGCTGAAATGATCGATGTCATCGAGGTCGAACACACCGGGCTTGACCGCATTGGCCATGGAGAACAACACCTCGCCATTACCGGCCATGCTTTCGTGGCGGTGGAAAATGTCCATCTCGCCGAAACGCAGGCCGCTTTCGAGGATGTTCTGCAGCAACGCCGGCCCCTTGAAGCCGGCCGGGTCGCGGCAGATCACGCTGATCACCAGCACTTCTTCAGCCTGGGCCTGGTCCTTGTCGACGCTCGGGGTCTTGGTCTCGTCCGGGAAGTCGCCGTCGCGACTGCTGAAGCTCGGCCCACCATCCAGGTCGAGGTTCAGGTTCAAATCCCCCTGGGACGGCTCGCTGTTGCGCTTGCCGCGCTTGGAACCCGACTCCCGTGGCTCGCGGACAGGGGCGCTCATCGACGGCAAGTCGTGCTCGTCCAGTTGCGGCTCCTTGTGGGTGTCCAGCACCCGCGGCGGGCCCAGCAGTTCGGCGCTGTCATCCTCATCGGGCAGGTTCGACAGGCTGCGATCCAGGCGAAACTTCAGTTTCCCCTTGCCGCCGCGCATACGACGCCAGCCGTCGAAAAGAATACCGGCAATGACAATGATGCCGATGACGATCAGCCACTCGCGCAGACCGATTTCCATGTAATCCCGTGCCTCTATAAAAATGCTGAAAAATAAGGGGCTTAGCTATTTGCAAACCGCTTTAAAACGTGGCGCCAACTCTATGTTCTGAATGGCGTTTTGCCCACGCATACGAAAAATTGACATTAAACTAGCACGACCAAAGATAACTTTACACCGTCTGTCGCATAGGCTTGTGCCCAATCTGTGAATTGAACATCAACCCCCCGAGTAAAAAATACCTACAGCGTTCGAAGTAGAAGCCCTACAACCGGTTGTTCAGGCATCCACCATGGCCATGGCCTCCTCCACATCCACTGCCACCAGTCGCGAACAGCCGGGCTCATGCATGGTCACCCCCATCAACTGATCAGCCATTTCCATGGCGATCTTGTTGTGGGTGATGTAGATAAACTGCACCGTTTCAGACATTTCCTTCACCAGCCGTGCGTAACGGCCTACGTTGGCGTCGTCCAGTGGCGCGTCGACCTCGTCGAGCATGCAGAACGGCGCCGGGTTCAATTTGAAGATGGCAAAGACCAGAGCCAACGCGGTCAGTGCCTTTTCGCCACCGGAGAGCAAATGGATGGTGCTGTTCTTCTTGCCGGGAGGACGCGCCATGATTGTCACCCCTGTATCGAGTAAATCTTCGCCCGTCAGTTCCAAATAGGCGCTGCCGCCACCGAAAACTTTTGGAAAAAGGGCCTGCAAACCACCGTTGATCTGATCAAAGGTATCCTTGAAGCGGTTGCGGGTTTCCTTGTCGATCTTGCGGATGACGTTTTCCAGGGTCTCCAGGGCTTCCACCAGGTCATCGTTCTGGGCGTCCAGGTAGCGCTTGCGCTCGGACTGCTGCTGGTACTCGTCGATGGCCGCCAGGTTGATTGCCCCCAGGCGCTGGATACGCTGGGCAATGCGCTCCAGCTCTTCCTCGGCGTCTTTCTCGTTCGCCCCGGCCACCAGGGTGGCGAGCACGCCGTCGAGGTCGTAGCCGTCTTCCAGCAATTGGTCCTGCAAGGCTTTGCGCCGCACCGTCAGGGCTTGCCATTCCATGCGCTGCTGTTCCATCTGGCCGCGGATCAGTTGGGATTGCTGCTCGGCCTGGCTGCGGCGCTTCTCGGCGTCACGCAGTTCGCGGTCGGCGTCCTCCAGGGCGATCTGCGCCGTCTTGAGCTCTTCGTCGACACTCATGCGCTTGTCGAGCAACTCTTCGAGCTTGAGGCGCAGCTCTTCCAAAGGTGCCTCGCCCTCCTCCAGATTGAGGCTCAACTGCTCGCGTTTCTCGGTCAGGCGTTCGGACTGCATTTCCAGCCGTTCCAAGGCCTGGCGCGTGGAATCGTATTGAGCCTTGAGCGAGCCCAGGCGCACCGCCAACTGATGGGCGTGGTCCTTGTGCTGGCGTGCTTCCTGGCGCACCCGATCCAGGCGCTCACGCAAACTGTCGCGCTGGGCCAGCAGCAGTTCACGCTGCTCGGTGTCCAGCGCCATGGCATCGAGGGCTTCTTGCAGTTGCAAGCGCGCCTCGCCGATCTGTTCGTGCTCCAGCGCCCGCTGCTCGCCCAGTTCGGCGATTTCTTCTTCCAGGCGGGTGCGACGCAGCGCCAGTTGCTCGACCTTGGCCTTGCCGGCCGACAACTGCGCCTTGAGCTCGCCTTGCTGGCGCGCCTCATCCTGCAACAGCCGCCGCAGGTGTTCGCGGCCGTTTTCCTGTTGACGCTGTTGCGCCCGCAGGTTTTGCAATTCGGTTTCCAGGGCTTCGACGCTGGCTTCGCGCTCTTCGCGTTCGGCGCCCAGGCGCTGGATTTCCTGGCCACGGGCGAGCATGCCGCTCTCGGCTTCGCTGGCCCGGCGCACTCGCAGGAAATGCCGGCCGACCCAATACCCGTCACGACTGATCAGGCTTTCGCCGGCCACCAATTGCCCGCGCAGGGCCAAGGCCTGCTCAAGGCTGTCCACCGGCTTGACCTGTCCCAGCCAGGGCGACAGGTCCACCTGGGCCTCGACCTTGTCCAGCAAGCTGCCGGGCATTCGCACTCCGTCGCCAGCCGGGCTGAGCAGGCGCAGGTCGCCCTGGGTGAAGCCCGACAGGTCGAAGCCGCCGAAGTCATCCACCAGTACCGCTTGCAGGTCGGCCCCCAGCACGGTTTCCACCGCCAGCTCCCAACCGGCATCGACCTTCAGCCCCTCGGCCAACCGCGGACGCTCGGCCAGGTGCTGGTCGCGCAGCCATTCGGCGGTGCCGGTGCCCGGGTCCAGCGCCGCTTGCTGCAAAGCCTCCAGCGAAGCCAGGCGCCCATTGAGCCGCTGCAACTCACCCTGGCCCTGCTGCTGGTTCTGCAAGGCCAATTGCAAGGCCTGGCGCAGTTGCTCAAGGCGTTCGACCTGGGCGTCTTCGCTGGCCTGCAGGTCTTCGAGGGTGGCTTCGCTGGTCGCCAGTTGTTCGCTCAGTTCCAGGATCGCTGCGTCTTCCGGGTCCGCCGCGAGCAAGGCGCGCTCTTCGGACAGGCGGCGCTGACGTTCGGCCAGGCGCTCCATGCTGGTTTCCAACTGCTGGATGCGCGACTGCTGGACTTCAGCCTGGCGCCGCGGCTCGGCCGAGGCCAGGTTGAAACTGTCCCACTGCTCTTGCCAGCCATGCATGGTCAGTTCGGCTTCTTCCAGGGCCGCGGCGGCCTCTTCGGCGGCGGCACTGGTGATTTCCTGCTCCGGCGTGAGCCTGTCCAGCTCTTCGCCGAGGGTCAGCAGCAAGGTACGGTCGTGGCCCAGGTGCGATTCGGTTTCCAGGCGCGCCCGCTCGGCTTCCTTCAAATCATCCTGCAACTGCCGCAGCCGTTGCTGCCCATGCTGGATGCTCTGCTCGACCCGGGCGATGTCGCCCCCCACGGAATAGAAGCGTCCCTGCACCAGATTGAAGCGCTCGGACAGGTCATGATGGCCATCGCGCAGGCGCTCGATGGCGGCGTCCGCATTACGCTGCTCGGCCACCAGGGCTTCGAAGCTGACTTCCTGGTTGCCGATGATCGCTTCACGCTGGCCGACCTGCTCGTTCAACGCCTGCCAGCGCAGGGCCGAAAGCTGGGCCTTGAGCTGGCGCTCCTCGCCCTTGTATTCCTGGTACTTCTTCGCGGCCTCGGCCTGGCGATGCAGACGTTCGAGCTGACGTTCGAGCTCTTCGCGCAGGTCGGTCAGGCGCGCCAGGTTTTCGTGGGTGCGGCGAATGCGGTTTTCGGTTTCGCGGCGCCGCTCCTTGTATTTGGAGATTCCCGCAGCCTCTTCGATGAAGTTGCGCAAGTCCTCGGGCTTGGCTTCGATCAGCTTGGAGATCATGCCCTGTTCGATGATCGAGTAGCTGCGCGGGCCCAGGCCGGTACCGAGGAAAATATCGGTGATGTCGCGACGCCGGCACTTGGCGCCGTTGAGGAAATAACTGTTCTGGCTGTCGCGGGTCACTTTGCGACGAATGGAAATCTCCGCATAAGCCGCATACTCGCCGATCAGGGTGCCGTCGGAGTTGTCGAACACCAATTCGATGCTCGCCTGGCTGACCGGTTTGCGACTGGTGGAGCCGTTGAAGATGACGTCGGTCATCGACTCGCCGCGCAAGTTCTTGGCTGAGCTCTCGCCCATCACCCAGCGCACGGCGTCGATGATGTTCGACTTGCCGCAACCGTTGGGGCCGACCACCGCCGCCATGTTACTGGGGAAGTTCACCGTGGTCGGGTCGACGAAGGACTTGAACCCCGCCAACTTGATGCACTTGAGCCGCACGTCAGGCCGCCGTCAGGGCAGAAACCACCAGATCGCAACTGCGCTGGGCGTAGGCCGTGAGCACGATGCGGATCTGCGGCAAATCACGGGCCAGCACGGCGGCGAGCAAGCGCTGGAACAGGTCGAGGAATTCGCTCATTTCCGCCTTGCGCTGTTCCAGGGCCAGGAAATAGGCACGGCTCATGGCCGGTTGCAGGTTCTCGACGGTTTCCTGCAAGTACGGGTTGTTGGCAAAGGGATAGGCCGCGCGCATCACACTGAAGCTTTCATCGACGAAGGTGCGGATGTCCTGGCGCGCGTAGGCGTCCTGGAGGCGCTGCTGGATCGCCACGAACGGCGCCATGTCGGCCTGTTCTTTCCAGCCATGGGCCACGGCGTTGCCCAGCAGGATGTACAACTCGCTCATCAGCGCGCAGAGGCTGCGCACCTTGTGCTCGGTGAGTTCGGTGACGTGGGCGCCACGGCGCGGCAGGATCGCGATCAAATGGCGTCGTTCCAGGATCAGCAAGGCCTCGCGGACCGAGCCGCGGCTGACATTGAGCGCCAGCGTGACCTTCTGTTCCTGGATGCGCTCTCCCGGCTTCATTTCGCCGCGAATGATGCGTTCGGCGAGATGGTGGGCGATTTGCTCGGCGAGGCTGTCCGGGGCCTTGAACGTCATGGTTGTCCTTCAAACTCTTCGATCTGCACAGGCGGCGCAGTGTAGCGCACTCGATACGTCATGGCGCAGGGCCTGCAGGGGGTTTTTGGCACGATATAAGCAAAAAAGTTTGAGCTTTTCATCCTGAACCAAACCTGTGGGAGCGAGCTTGCTCGCGATGGCGGTGCACCAGCCGATGAACGCATCGACAGACCCGGCGCTATCGCGAGCAAGCTCGCTCCCACAATGGGTCCATACTGACCAAACACGGCAGTTGATCGACCAAACGAATTTTCCTGACCTTTAAGTCAGAAAATCATTGACCGAAAAGTCAGACCTGATAAATTCAGGCCCATGTCGATACAACAATAATGAGTCTGCGAGGCCTTCCGTGATCCAGTTTTTACTCAACCAGGAACTCCGTAGCGAGCACGCCCTGGACCCGAACCTGACCGTGCTCAACTACCTGCGCGAACATGTTGGCAAACCGGGCACCAAAGAAGGCTGCGCCAGCGGCGACTGTGGTGCGTGCACTGTGGTGGTGGGCGAATTGGAAACGGACGCGAATGGCCGCGAACGCATTCGCTACCGCAGCCTCAATTCGTGCCTGACCTTCGTCTCGTCCCTGCACGGCAAGCAGTTGATCAGCGTCGAAGACCTCAAGCACCAGGGCCAGCTGCACAGCGTCCAGCAGGCGATGGTCGATTGCCACGGTTCGCAGTGCGGTTTCTGCACACCGGGCTTCGTCATGTCGCTGTTCGCCCTGCAAAAAAACAACGAGCAGCCCGACGCCCACAAGGCCCACGAAGCCCTGGCCGGCAACCTCTGCCGTTGCACCGGCTACCGGCCGATCCTGGCCGCCGCCGAGCAGGCCTGCTGCGACAAGCAACCGGACCAGTTCGACGCCCGCGAGGCCGAGACCATCGCCCGCCTCAAAGCCATCGCACCGACCGAGACCGGCGAGCTCAACAGCGGCGACAAACGCTGCCTGGTACCGCTGACCGTGGCCGACCTGGCCGATCTCTACGACGCCTACCCCCAGGCGCGCCTGCTGGCCGGCGGCACGGACCTGGCCCTGGAGGTCACGCAATTTCACCGCCCCCTGCCGGTGATGATCTACGTGGGCAACGTCGCCGAACTCAAGCGCATCGAGCGTTTCGACGATCGCCTGGAGATCGGCGCCGCCACCGCCCTCTCCGATTGCTACGAAGCCCTGAAAGCCGAATACCCGGACTTTGGCGAACTGCTGCAACGCTTCGCCTCGCTGCAGATCCGCAACCAGGGCACCCTGGGCGGCAACATCGGCAACGCCTCGCCGATTGGCGACTCGCCGCCCCTGCTAATCGCCCTCGGCGCGCAAATCGTGCTGTGCAAGGGCCAGACCCGGCGCACCCTGGCCCTGGATGACTATTTCATCGACTACCGGGTCACTGCGCGCCAGGAAAGCGAATTCATCGAAAAGATCATCGTGCCCCGGGCCAGCACCGGACAGGCGTTCCGCGCCTACAAGGTGTCCAAACGCCTGGACGATGATATTTCCGCGGTGTGCGCGGCGTTCAACCTGCGCATCGACAACGGCGTGGTCCGCGACGCCCGCGTCGCCTTCGGCGGCATGGCCGCCACACCCAAGCGCGCCAAGCATTGTGAAGCGGCATTGATCGGCGCGCCGTGGACCGACAGCACCGTCGAACGCGCCTGCGCGGCCCTGGCCGAGGACTTCACGCCGCTGTCGGACTTCCGCGCCAGCAAGGAATACCGCTTGCTCAGCGCCCGCAACCTGTTGCGCAAATACTTCATCGAACTGCAAACGCCGCACATCGAGACTCGGGTGACCGCTTATGTCTAACCATCACGCCGTAGAAAAGACCCAGGCCGAACTGGCCGAGCTGTTCGCCCGTGACCTGACCACTGGCGTGGGCCGCAGCGTCAAGCATGACAGCGCCGCCAAGCATGTGTCCGGCGAAGCGCAGTACATCGATGACCGCCTGGAATTCCCGAACCAGTTGCACGTGTACGCCCGGCTGTCGGACCGCGCCCACGCCCGGATCATCCGCATCGATACCGCGCCCTGCTACGCCTTCGAAGGCGTGCGCATCGCCATTACCCATGCCGACATTCCGGGGCTGAAGGACATCGGCCCGCTGCTGCCCGGCGACCCGCTGCTGGCCATCGATGACGTGCAGTTCGTCGGCCAACCGGTGCTGGCCGTCGCCGCCAGGGACCTGGAAACCGCCCGCAAGGCGGCGATGGCCGCCATCGTCGAATACGAAGACCTGGAACCGGTCCTGGATGTGGTCGAAGCCCTGCGCAAGCGGCATTTCGTGCTCGACAGCCACACCCACCGACGTGGCGACTCGGCCACGGCACTGGCGAGCGCCGAACATCGCCTCCAGGGCTCGCTGCACATCGGCGGCCAGGAGCATTTTTACCTGGAAACCCAGATCTCCTCGGTGATGCCCACCGAGGACGGCGGCATGATCGTCTACTGCTCGACCCAGAACCCCACCGAAGTGCAGAAACTGGTGGCCGAAGTGCTGGGCGTGTCGATGAATAAGGTCGTGGTGGACATGCGCCGCATGGGCGGCGGCTTTGGCGGCAAGGAAACCCAGGCCGCCAGCCCCGCCTGCCTGTGCGCGGTCATCGCCCACCTCACCGGGCAACCGACCAAGATGCGCCTGCCCCGGGTCGAAGACATGCTGATGACCGGCAAGCGCCACCCCTTCTACATCGAATACGACGTGGGCTTCGACAGCCGCGGGCGCTTGCACGGCATCGCCCTGGAACTGGCCGGCAACTGCGGTTGCTCGCCGGACCTGTCGGCATCGATTGTCGACCGGGCGATGTTCCATGCCGACAACGCCTATTACCTAGGCGATGCCACCATCAACGGCCACCGCTGCAAGACCAACACCGCGTCGAACACCGCCTACCGGGGTTTCGGCGGGCCCCAAGGCATGGTCGCCATCGAAGAGGTGATGGATGCCATCGCCCGGCACCTGGGTCTGGATCCGCTGGCGGTGCGCAAGGCCAACTACTATGGCAAGACCGAACGCAACGTCACCCACTACTACCAGACCGTCGAGCACAACATGCTCGAGGAAATGACCGCCGAGCTTGAAGAAAGCAGCCAGTATGCCGAGCGCCGTGAAGCGATCCGCCGCTACAACGCCAACAGCCCGATCCTGAAAAAAGGCCTGGCGCTGACCCCGGTGAAATTCGGCATTTCGTTCACCGCCAGCTTCCTCAACCAGGCCGGCGCCTTGATCCACGTCTATACCGACGGCAGCATCCACCTCAACCATGGCGGCACCGAAATGGGCCAGGGCCTGAACACCAAGGTCGCCCAGGTGGTGGCCGAGGTGTTCCAGGTGGAAATGGATCGCGTGCAAATCACCGCGACCAACACCGACAAAGTGCCGAACACCTCGCCCACCGCGGCCTCCAGCGGCGCCGACCTGAACGGCAAGGCGGCACAGAATGCCGCCGAAACCATCAAGCGACGCCTGGTGGAGTTCGCCGCGCGGCAGTACAAGGTCAGCGAAGAAGACGTGGCATTCCACAACGGCCATGTTCGGGTGCGCGATCACATCCTGAGCTTCGAGGCGCTGGTGCAGCAGGCGTATTTCGCCCAGGTCTCGCTGTCGAGTACCGGCTTCTACAAGACCCCGAAAATCTACTACGACCGCAGCCAGGCCCGTGGCCGCCCCTTCTATTACTACGCCTATGGCGCAGCCTGTGCCGAGGTGATCGTCGACACCCTCACCGGCGAGTACAAGATGCTGCGCACCGACATCCTCCACGACGTCGGCGCCTCGCTGAACCCGGCCATCGACATCGGCCAGGTCGAGGGTGGTTTCATCCAGGGCATGGGCTGGCTGACCATGGAAGAGCTGGTGTGGAACGACAAGG
The DNA here is from genome assembly GCF_900104425.1 of Pseudomonas sp. NFACC13-1. Lineage (NCBI taxonomy): Bacteria > Pseudomonadati > Pseudomonadota > Gammaproteobacteria > Pseudomonadales > Pseudomonadaceae > Pseudomonas > Pseudomonas sp. NFACC13-1. Next base: position 107,601 of record NZ_FMXV01000003.1, read on the forward strand.
GCAAGCTGATGACCAATGGCCCGGCCAGCTACAAGATCCCCGCCGTGGCCGACATGCCACTGGACCTGCGGGTCAAGCTGGTGGAAAACCGCAAGAACCCTGAAGACACGGTGTTTCACTCCAAGGCCGTGGGCGAACCGCCGTTCATGCTCGGTATCGCCGCGTGGTGCGCCATCAAGGACGCCGTGGCGAGCCTGGGGGATTACCGGCATCAACCGAACATCGACGCCCCGGCCACGCCGGAGCGGGTGTTGTGGGGGTGTGAGCAGATGCGAGGGTTGAAGGCGGTCAAGGCTGAGGAAGCTGAAGTCGAAGTGGCTTCGCTCTAGACCGTGGCGCGGCCGATCGCGAGCAAGCTCGCTCCCACAGGGTATTTGTGAACACCAACCCCATGTGGGAGCGAGCTTGCTCGCGATGAGGCCCGAACAGACAACAAAGATGTCGAGGTGGAATATGTACAACTGGATCAGCGCCCTCGCCGACCTGCAAACCCGCGGCGAACCCTGTGTGCTGGTGACGATCATCGAAGAACTCGGCTCCACCCCGCGCAACGCCGGTTCGAAGATGGTCATCAGCGCCAGCCAGACGTTCGACACCATCGGTGGCGGCCACCTGGAATACAAGGCCATGGAAATCGCCCGGAACATGCTCGCCAGCGGCCAGCGGAATACCCATCTGGAGCGCTTCAGCCTCGGTGCGAGCCTGGGCCAGTGCTGCGGCGGCGTCACCGTGTTGCTGTTCGAACCCATGGGCCAGGTCCAGGCGCAGATCGCCGTGTTCGGTGCCGGCCATGTCGGCCGCGCCCTGGTGCCACTGCTGGCGAGCCTGCCCTGCAAGGTGCGCTGGATCGATTCGCGGGCAGCGGAATTCCCCGAACACTTGCCCCACGGCGTGCACAAGATCGTCACCGAAGAACCACTGGATGAAGTCGACGAATTGCCCGCCGGCAGCTACTGCATCGTCATGACCCACAACCATCAGCTCGACCTGGAACTGAGCGCCGCGATCCTCAAGCGCAACGACTTTGCCTACTTCGGCCTGATCGGCTCGAAGACCAAACGGGTCAAGTTCGAACATCGCCTGCGCGATCGTGGTTTCGACAGCGCCACCTTGCAACGCATGCGTTGCCCGATGGGCATCGGCGAAGTCAAAGGCAAGCTGCCAGTGGAAATCGCCATCTCCATCGCTGGCGAAATCATCGCCACCTATAACGCCGATTTCGGCCAGCACACCGTGCGCGCCGAACCGATTGCCAAGCTGCTGCCGGCCTCGCGCCGCAGCCAGGCGAACCGTTGAACACTCGTTGAGAATCCCCATGCCCCTGACACGCAAAGCCTACCGCGCCGCCCTGCTCCACAGCCTCGCCGACCCGGCCGAAGTGGGTATCGAAGCGTCCTACGAATACTTCGAAGACGGTTTGCTGGTGGTGGAGAACGGCCAGATCAGTGCCGTCGGCCACGCCCATGACCTGCTGCCGACCCTGGCGGCGGATATCGAAATCGCCCATTACCCGGACGCGCTGATCACGCCAGGGTTGATCGACACCCACATCCACCTGCCGCAAACCGGCATGGTCGGCGCCTATGGCGAGCAACTGTTGGACTGGCTCAACACCTACACCTTCCCTTGCGAAAGCCAGTTCGCCGACAAGGCCCACGCCGATGCGGTGGCGGACATTTTCGTCAAGGAATTGCTACGCAACGGCACCACCACCGCGCTGGTGTTCGGCAGCGTACATCCGCAGTCGGTGAATGCGTTTTTCGAAGTGGCCCAGAAGCTCGACCTGCGGATGATCGCCGGCAAGGTCATGATGGACCGCAACGCCCCGGACTACCTGACCGACACCGCCGAATCCAGTTACACCCAGAGCAAGGCGCTGATCGAGCGCTGGCACGGCAAGGGCCGGCTGCACTACGCCGTGACCCCACGCTTCGCGCCCACCAGCACCCCGGAACAACTGGCCCTGGCCGGTCAGTTGCTGGGGGAATACCCCGACTTGTACATGCAGACTCACATCAGCGAGAACCTGCAGGAAGTGCAGTGGGTCAAGGAACTGTTCCCGGAGCGCAAGGGTTACCTGGACGTCTACGATCATTACCAATTGCTCGGCGAGCGCTCGGTGTTCGCCCACGGCGTGCACCTGTGCGACGACGAATGCGCGCGCCTGGCCGAGACCGGTTCGGCCATCGCCTTCTGCCCGACCTCGAACTTTTTCCTCGGCAGCGGCCTGTTCAACCTGCCGATGGCCGAGAAGCACAAGGTGAACGTAGGGTTGGGCACGGACGTCGGTGGCGGCACCAGTTTTTCGCTGTTGCACACCCTGAACGAAGCCTACAAGGTGATGCAGTTACAAGGGGCGCGGCTGAGCCCGTTCAAGTCGCTGTACCTGGCCACCCTCGGCGGCGCCCGGGCCCTGCGCCTGGAGGACAAGATCGGCACGTTGCAGCCGGGGACGGACGCGGACTTCCTGGTTTTGGACTACAACGCCACACCGCTGCTGAGCTATCGCCTCAAGCAGGCCAAGGACATTGCCGAGCGGTTGTTCGTGTTGATGACGCTGGGGGATGACCGGACGGTGGCGCAGACGTATGCGGCCGGTAAATTGGTGCATCAGCGGTAGATTTTTATTGCCTGCCAAATCGCCAATCGCGAGCAGGCTCGCTCCCACAGGGGTTATGTGTACAACACAAATCCACTGTGGGAGCGAGCCTGCTCGCGATGAAGGCGACTCGGTATAACTGGCTCAACCCATCAGAGCTTGGCCGTCGACCGCCCCGGTTTCTTGCTCTGCAACAAATGCGAGAACACCGCGTGCAAGTCATCCGACGCGCTTTCTTCGTCGAGGTTGAGCTTGCTGTCGATGTGGTCCATGTGATGCATCATCAGGTCCACCGCCAACGTCGCATCGCGCGCCTCGATGGCGTCGATCAACTGGGTGTGTTCGTCGTAGGAACAGTGGGAGCGGTTGCCGCTTTCGTACTGGGCGATGATCAGCGACGTCTGGGACACGAGGCTGCGCTGGAAACTGATCAGCGGGGCGTTCTTCGCCGCTTCGGCCAGCTTGAGGTGGAACTCGCCCGACAAACGGATGCCGGCACCGCGGTCGCCACGGGAAAAACTGTCGCGCTCATCGCTGACCATCTGCCGCAGCTCAGCCAGCTGTTCGGCCGTGGCATGCTGCACCGCCAGTTCGGTGATCGCCCGCTCCACCAGGCGCCGCGCCATGAACACCTGGCGGGCCTCCTCGACACTGGGGCTCGCCACTACGGCACCGCGATTGGGCCGCAGCAACACCACGCCTTCGTGGGCCAGGCGTGACAATGCCCGGCGAATGATCGTGCGGCTGACCCCGAAAATTTCCCCCAGCGCCTCTTCGCTCAACTTGGTACCGGGCGCCAGGCGTTGTTCGAGGATGGCCTCGAAGATATGTGCATAGACAATATCGTCCTGGGTTCCGCTGCGGCCGGCTTTACCAGCTCGCGGTTGTTTCTTGAGGGGCTGCAACTGTTCGTTCATGGGCACTCGAGTCGGGAGAACTGCGGCGAATTGACCGTGACTGTAATACGGCACAGCGGGTCGCTGGCAAGTATCGCGTAAAAAACAGCTCGATTGTACACAACCTCTGATGGCAACACGACTGTACGACTGTTTGCGGGCATAGCTGTATTGCAATCGGCAGTTGGGTTGAGTTTAGGCTTAAACCCACCATTCTGTGACACCTGTGGGAGCAAGACTTGTGGGAGCAAGGCTTGCCCGCGATGAACGACAACGCGGTCCTTTGACAGACCGAATCGTCTGCATCGCGAGCAAGCTTTGCTCCCACAGGCCTTGCTCCCACACGCATAATCTATAACAAGGAACATCACCCACCATGACCGAAGTCACGACCACGCCACTTCGCCCACTGGCCGATACCTCGCCTTCGGCCATCGTCGCCGGGTTCATCGCGATGATGACCGGCTACACCAGTTCCCTGGTGCTGATGTTCCAGGCCGGACAGGCGGCCGGGCTGACCAGCGGGCAGATTTCCTCGTGGATCTGGGCGATTTCCATTGGCATGGCCGTGTGCTCCATCGGGTTGTCGCTGCGTTATCGCACGCCGATCACTATCGCCTGGTCGACACCCGGCGCGGCGCTGCTGATCACCAGCCTGGGCGGTGTGAGTTACGGCGAGGCCATCGGCGCCTATATGACCTGCGCGGTCCTGGTGACGATCTGTGGCCTGACCGGCAGTTTCGAGCGCCTGGTCAAGCGCATTCCGGCCTCGCTGGCGGCGGCGTTGCTGGCGGGCATCCTGTTCAAGATCGGCAGCGAGATCTTCGTCGCCACCCAGCATCGCACCGGCCTGGTGCTGGGGATGTTTTTCACTTACCTGATCGTCAAGCGCCTGTCCCCTCGCTACGCGGTATTGGCAGCATTGTTGATCGGCACGGCGCTGTCCGGGCTGCTGGGGCTGCTGGACTTCAGCGGCTTCGCCCTGGAAGTCGCGACGCCGGTCTGGACCACGCCGCACTTCTCCCTGGCGGCCACCATCAGCATCGGCATTCCGTTGTTCGTGGTGGCGATGACCTCGCAGAACATGCCCGGCATCGCCGTACTGCGGGCCGACGGCTACAACGTACCGGCCTCGCCACTGATCACCAGCACCGGCATTGCCTCGCTGCTGCTGGCGCCGTTCGGCTCCCATGGCATCAACCTGGCCGCCATCAGCGCAGCCATCTGCACCGGGCCCCAGGCCCATGAAGATCGCAACAAGCGCTACACGGCAGCGATCTGGTGCGGGATTTTCTACGGGATTGCCGGGGTGTTCGGCGCGACGCTGGCCGCGTTGTTCGCGGCACTGCCCAAGGAACTGGTGCTGTCCATCGCGGCCTTGGCACTGTTCGGCTCGATCATCAATGGCTTGAGCATCGCCATGAGCGAAGTGAAGGAACGGGAAGCGGCGCTGATCACCTTCATGGTCACGGCGTCGGGGCTGACGCTGTTCTCCATCGGTTCGGCGTTCTGGGGGATTGTGGCGGGGGTGTTGACCCTGGTGATTCTGAACTGGCGTAGCGCTTGAAAGCATCGCGAGCAAGCTCGCTCCCACAGGAGATTTGGGGTGTTCATGCGCCCCTTGTGGGAGCGAGCTTGCTTGCGAAGGCGGCCTGAAGGTCACTCAATACCCAACAGACAGGCACAAAAAAACCGGCCCCCAGACGGGCAGCCGGTTTCGGAACATCATCGAACCATCAAGCGACCGGATTGATCGGCTTTTCCGGGTACCAGACGTCCATCAGCGGGCTGACTTCCACGCTGGTCAGCTCAGGACGGGCCTTGAGCCAGGCTTCGACGGCAGCGCGCTGCGCTTCGGTGACCGAGCCACGCTTCTGCAGGCAAACCAGACCGAAGTCGTCGCCGCCGACGTAACCCAGGCCGTTGGCTTCCATGGCTTCTTTCAGGAACGCGTCGAGGAAAGCGTCAATAGCCTCATCGGCCAGATCTTCTTTGAAATCCAGGTTCAGTTCGAAACCCAGCTCTTGAAATTCATCCACGCACAGTTTTTTGCGCAGACGCTGGGAACGGTTAGTCGCCATTGGAACAATCCTCATAAGTAATAACGGCCGGCACTTTACCAGTTTGATGCGTCGATTGCCCGACTGATCGGGCGTATCGGCCTACCGTCGGTAAAAAATAGCAGCCGAAGGGCTCAGGCACGGCCCAAGCCGTCGCGGCTTGGGGCATAATGCCGACACTTTCATGACCGTTGAGGACGTTCATTTTCATGTCCTCGTTTTTTCCCCCTCGCCCGTAGGGTTCTATTTCAAATGATCAAATCTTTGCGTCCACTGCTTCTGGCCAGCCTTCTTCTTCCCCTGGCCCTCCCTGTCACCGCCCACGCCGCCACGATCAACACTGCCCTGTCGCCCAATGTGCAAAAGGCCCTCAAGGCCAGCAAACTGCAGGATGACGCCCTGTCCCTGGTGATGGTGCCGCTCAATGGCCCCGGCACTCCGACGCTGTACAACGCCGACGTTTCGGTCAACCCCGCGTCCACCATGAAACTGGTGACCACCTACGCGGCCCTGGAAATGCTCGGCCCCAATCACCAGTGGAAAACCGAGTTCTACACCGACGGCACCCTCAGCAGCGGGATTCTCAACGGCAACCTGTACCTCAAGGGCGGCGGCGATCCCAAGCTGAACATGGAAAAACTCTGGCTGCTGATGCGCGACCTGCGGGCCAACGGCGTGCAGCAGATCACTGGCGACCTGGTCCTGGACCGCAGTTTCTTCATCCAGCCGCAACTGCCCGAGTTCAACGACGACGGCAACGACGAAAACAAGCCGTTCCTGGTCAAGCCCGACTCGCTGCTGGTCAACCTCAAAGCCCTGCGCTTCGTCGCCCGCAATGACGGCGGCCGGGTGCTGGTGTCGGTGGAACCGCCGATCGCCAGCATTCGCATCGAAAACCAGGTCAAGGCGGTCAATTCCAAGCAATGCGCCGGCGGCGTGCGCTACAACCCGGTGCCACAGGCGGACGGCAGCGTGACGGTGACCGTCGGGGGCCAGCTCGGTGACGGTTGCAGCTCCCAGACCTACCTGTCGCTGCTGGACCATGCCACCTACACCGCTGGCGCGGTGCGGGCGATCTGGAAGGAACTGGGCGGCAGCATCCAGGGCAAGGACCGCCTGGCGGCGACTCCGGGCAACGCCAAGTTGCTGGCCCGGGCGTTCTCCCCGGACCTGGCGGAGATCATCCGCGACATCAACAAATACAGTAACAACACTATGGCCCAGCAACTGTTCCTGAGCCTCGGCGCGCAGTTCCGTAACGAAGCCGATGGTGATGACGCCAAGGCGGCGCAACGGGTGGTGCGCCAGTGGCTGGCCAAGAAAGGCATCACTGCGCCGCACCTGGTGATGGAGAACGGCTCCGGCCTGTCCCGCGCCGAACGGGTCAGCGCCCGGGAAATGGCGGCGATGCTGCAAGCCGCCTGGCGCAGCCCGTATTCGGCGGAGTTCATCAGTTCGATGCCGATTGCCGGCACCGACGGCACCATGCGCAAACGCCTGAAGACCACTGCCATGGCGGGCGAGGCCCACGTCAAGACCGGCACCCTGAACACCGTCCGCGCCATCGCCGGCTATAGCCGCGACATCAATGGCAACACCTGGGCGGTGGTCGCGATCCTCAACGATCCGAAGCCATGGGGCGCTTCATCGGTGCTGGACCAAGTGCTGCTGGACCTGTACCGCCAGCCGAAACTGCCGCAGACGGCTTCGGTGCTCTGACCCAGCGCAAAACCCAATGTGAGAGCGAGCTTGCTCGCGATTCGGTCGGCCAGATAGGGATGTGACTGGCCTGGCGCTATCGCGAGCAAGCTCGCTCCCACAGGGGATTTGCGTCGTACACAAATTCTGCGCCCACTTTGACCCCATGGGCCCAGCCAAAATAGCTAACCCAGCTGCGTCTCGACCCGATCCCGCCCGGCCTGCTTGGCCGCGTACACACCCGAGTCGGCCCTGAGCAGCAACGCATCGGCACCCTCCCCGGCGCGCCAGGTGGCGATGCCGAAACTGGCGGTGACCACCCCCACCTCCTCGATGGGCGCAGCCCGCAAGCCTTCCCACAGTTCCAGGGCCAGGGAATAGGCGCTGTCGCTGTCAGTGTCCGGGCACAGCACCACGAACTCTTCCCCACCCAACCGGCAGAACACATCGGTGCGGCGCAACCGTTGGGCGATGCGCTGGCAGACCGCCTGCAATACCCGGTCGCCCACCGCATGGCCGTGTTGGTCATTGATGCGCTTGAAGTGATCGATGTCGAGCATGATGACCGCCAGCCCACCGGAACCGCGCTCGACCCGGGCCATTTCCGAGGTCAGGCGCTCCTGGAAATAGCGGCGATTGCGAATGCCGGTCAGGGCGTCGGTCACGGACAACGCTCGCAGTTCTTCTTCCACGCGCTTGAGGTCGGAAATATCCGAGATATAGCCGTGCCACAACACGCCCCCGCCAGGCAACTCCTCGGGCGTGGCCTCGCCACGCACCCAACGCAGGCCGCGCAAAGGCAATTGCACCCGGTACTCTTCACGCCACGGGCTCAAGGTGTGGGCCGAAGCACCGATCGAAGCCCGGACGCGCGCACTGTCCAAAGGGTGGATACGCGAAAAAATCGCCTCGGCGTTCTGCACCAGGACATCGGGCTCCAACTCATAGATGTCGCGGATGCCGTCGCTGGCATAGATCACGCTGAAGCGACCATTGAAGTCCATCTTGAACTGGTAGATCCCCCCAGGCACATGAGCACTGAGCTTTTTCAACAACAGGTCACGGGCCGCCAGCGCTTCGTGGACGCGCTTGCGTTCGGTGACGTCGATGCAGATTGCCAGGTGCCCGACCCACAGCCCCTGCTCATCGAGCATGGGGGTGGCGAGCATGTTCACGGTCAGGTGGCTGCCATCGCGGCGTACCAGGGTCCATTCCCGCGCCTGCTGCCCACCCTGCTCACCGCCCTCGAGCAGCATCGCATGGCAGGTGGGAATCGGTTTGCCAAAACGTGCGCCGAGCTGGGCGGCCCGGGCCTGGAGTTCTCGCGGCACATGCAGGCTCTCCAGGGTCATGCTTTGCAGCACCTCGCAACTCGGGTAGCCGAGCATCTGTTCGGCGCCGACGTTGAAGGTGGTGATGACTCCGCGCAGGTCAGTGGCGATGATCGCGACCTGGGTCGCGGCATCCAGCACGCCGCGCAATTGGCCATGAGTACCGCGCAGCTCCTGCTCCCGGGCGCGCAGTTCACGGGTACGTTGCTCGACCAGCTTCAAGGCCCGCTGCCGCTGGCTGACCAGCACATAGAGCAAGGCACTGAGCAGCAGGCTGAGCAAGCCGCCGAGTACCACCGTGCCGGTGACCGAAGAACGATTGGTCGACAGGAACACCCGGCTGGGCCGCAACTCCACCCGGTAGTCGCGATCGGCCAGGCGTAACAGGCGGATCGACGACAAACCACCGTCACCCGGCGCGTCGAGGGAATCGAACAGCACATCCCCCGGGTCGTCCGTGGACGGGTCCAGAACACGCATCGAAAGGTTGTCATGACCTGCGGTCGGCAAGCCATCGCCCACCAGCTGGCGCATGTCGATACCCGCCACCACGTAACCGAACGGTTCCTTGGCCGACGCTCGGGTGACCGGCGCCACCAGCAGCACGCCACGGGCGAAGTCCGGTCCGACCCCCATCAGGTCCAACGGCTGCGAGACCACCACGGTGCCAAGCAAACGCGCTCGCTCGAGCGCGGCCCGACGCAATGGATGGGAAAGCAGATCGAACCCCAGGGGGGACATCGAGAGCGGCAGGCTCTGGAGGTACAGCACCGGCACGTACTCGTCCCGCTCGGCGGCACGCCGCAGGCCGCCGCTCTCGTCGGCCTCGCGGATGGCAAAGGTGTCGTCTCCCTGGCCTCGCGTCTCTTGTTCGAAGGATTGTCGCAGGTCCCGAGAGACCCGGGGCGCCCAGGCGAAGGCCAGGGTGCGCCGCAACAGCGGTTCGACGTAGCCGTGAAACTCCGCGTTGGAAACCTCTACCGAATTGGCAAAGAACCGCCGCAAACCATCGAGACGTTGTTCCTCGTCCTGGAAGCGTTCTTCGATGCGGCTGAAGCGCTCCTCGGCTTGCAACTCGAAGCGCTGGCGCAGTTGCTGATTGAACAGGTTCGTCATCGCCCAGCTCAGCAAGCCGGTCAGGAAAATGCCGGCCAGCAGCACCAGCAAAGCCACCAGCCAGGCCGACACATCTTCGCTGATAAAGCCCAGGATCCTGGGGCGCACCTGATGCAATGCCATAAACACAACTCAGAATGGAGCCAGGCATAGGCACAGCCCTGGACACTGCCTAAGTTATAGCTATTAGCCATTACTTTGACCAGCCCCAAAATGCGGCTGGAAGCCTTGAATTACAAGGCTTCATGGATCCAATCAGCCTTCGATCAACGGGCCATGATCTTCCAGGCACGGTGGATCTTGCCGTTGCGGGCAAAATCCGGATCAATGGTCTTGGCGGTGATATCCTCCACCGCGTAGCGCTCACCGAGATTGCCCTCGAGCTGGAACTTGCGGAAGTTGTTGGAGAAATACAGCACACCGCCCGGGGCCAGGCGTGCCATGGCCAGGTCCAGCAACTGGACGTGGTCGCGCTGCACATCGAACACGCCTTCCATGCGCTTGGAGTTGGAGAAGGTCGGCGGGTCGATGAAGATCAGGTCGTACTCGTCACGACTGGCTTCCAGCCAGGCCATCACGTCGCCCTGTTCCAGGCGGTTCTTGTCGGAAAAACCATTGAGCGACAGGTTGCGCCGCGCCCAGTCCAGGTAGGTTTTCGACAGGTCGACACTGGTGGTGCTCCGAGCGCCACCCTTGGCAGCGTGGACGCTGGCGGTCGCGGTGTAGCAGAACAGGTTGAGGAAGCGCTTGCCGGCCGCCTCTTTCTGGATCCGCAGGCGCATCGGCCGATGATCCAGAAACAGCCCGGTGTCCAGGTAGTCGGTGAGGTTGACCAGCAGCTTCACGCCGCCTTCGTTGACCTCGGTGAACTTGCCCTGGGCGCTCTGGCGCTCGTACTGCTTGGTGCCGCTCTGACGCTCGCGGCGCTTGATCACCACACGGTTCTTGTCGACGTTCAGTGCCTGGGGAATGGCCGCCAGGGCGTCGAACAAGCGGGCCGAGGCCTTTTCCGGGTCGATGGACTTGGGCGCGACGTACTCCTGGACGTGAACCCAGTCGTGGTACAGGTCGATGGCCATGGAATACTCCGGCATGTCGGCATCGTAGACCCGGTAGCAGTCCACACCTTCACGCTTGGCCCATTTACTCAGCAACTTGAGGTTCTTTTGCAGGCGATTGGCGAACATCTGCCCGCCTTCGCTCAACCGCGCCTGCTCGACCACCGGGGCCGGTGCCGGAGCCGGTTTGATCGGGTTGCCGTTCTTGTTGTACTGGCGCTCTTGCGGTACTTCAGGGGCCTGATCGTAGGCGGCCTGTTCGCGCTCGGCCTGGCGTTGCTCCGGGGTGCGACGCTCGCCGGTGACGAACTGATCCGGCAGGACCTTGATCAACAGCAGCTTGCACGGCAAGGCGCCGTTCCAGAACGAATACTGCTTGTGGCTGCGAATGCCCATGCGCTTGCCCAGGTCTGGCGCGCCGGTGAACACCGCCGCCTCCCAGTTCAGGCAGGCCTGGCGCAGACGCTCGCCGAGGTTCTGGTAGAGGTAAAGCAGGCTGGCTTCGTCGCCCAGACGCTCGCCGTACGGCGGGTTGCAGATCACCAGGCCTTTCTGGTTCTGGTCCGGACGCGGCTCGAAGGTGGCGACTTCGCCCTGGTAGATCTTGATCCACTCGCTCAGGCCCGCACGCTCGACGTTGTTGCGGCCCGGCTGGATCAGCCGTGGGTCGGCTTCGTAGCCGCGAATCCACAGCGGCGGCTTGGCCAGCCCGGCGGCGGCGCGGGCGGTGGCCTCTTCGTGGAGTTTCTTCCACAACGCCGGCACATGGCCCAGCCAGGCGGTGAAGCCCCACTGCTGGCGACGCAGGTTCGGCGCCATGTCGGCGGCGATCATGCCTGCTTCCACCAGGAACGTGCCGACACCGCACATCGGGTCGGCCAGCGCGCCGCCCTCAGCGGCAATGCGCGGCCAGCCGGCGCGGATCAGGATCGCGGCGGCGAGGTTTTCCTTCAGCGGCGCTGCGCCTTGCTGCAGGCGATAACCGCGCTGGTGCAGGCTGTGGCCGGAAAGGTCGAGGGAGAGGATCGCTTCACCGCGGTCCAGGCGCAGGTGGATGCGCAGGTCCGGGTTGAGCTTGTCGATGGACGGCCGCTCGCCCGTCGGGGTGCGCAGCTTGTCGACGATGGCGTCCTTGACCTTCAAGGCGCCGAAGTGAGTGTTGTCGATGCCCGAGCCATGGCCGCTGAACTCCACCGCCAGGGTACCATCGGCCAGCATATGGTCTTGCCAGTCGACATCCAGCACACCGTGGTACAGGTCTTCGGCGTCCTTCATCGGGAAGCGCTTGAGCACCAGCAGCACGCGGTTGGCCAGGCGCGACCACAGGCACAGGCGATAGGCCGTTTCCATATCGGCCATGCCGCGCACGGCCGAGGTGTGCTCGCGCGCCTCTTCAAGGCCAAGCCCGACGGCTTCCTCGATCAGCAGGCCTTCGAGGCCCTTGGGGCAGGTGAGGAAGAGTTCGAAACGATCGGACATGGGATTTCCAGAGCCTTTGGCTAAGTGGGCCGGGCAACGCATTGCCGGGCCGGGTTCAGTCAGGTGCTTTTCTCAAGAGCACCCGCGTGGCACGAATGTGTGCCGTGCCGCCCTCGCCGCTCAGGTTAAAAGAGCTTTGATGCGAAGGCAGGTAAAAAATTCTGTGCAACAAATTGTGAAAACTCGCCCCTTTCGTCGAATAGTACCCGAGTGCAACGGGAGGACATTCTCATTCAAGGGAAACCAGTCCCCTTTGGCGCAGGGCCGATCATACAGGGGTCTTGCTCAAAAGCGGTCAACGAACATGAAGTTACTTATCGCCCTAACATCTTTATTGTTACGTGCTTATGACAAAACGATCATTCCATCCCTGTGACGCTTTGGTTAGAACTCAACACAGGTTGACGTCGCAACGGCGTCAACAACCTCGGCTCGTCACGCCGGCAACGAGCCACCAACGGCAGAATGATTCTGCCCCGGCCTCGATAGAGGTCGACGCTAAGTAACAGTCAACAAGTGAGGGAAACACCCTATGAGAAGACTTAAGCGTGATCCGTTGGAAAGAGCATTTTTACGTGGTTACCAATATGGCGTTGGTGGTAAATCCCGTGAGCTTTGCCCCTTTACTCTACCGTCGGTACGTCAAGCCTGGATCAATGGCTGGCGAGAAGGACGCGGCGACAACTGGGACGGTATGACCGGCACTGCGGGTATCCACAGACTCAACGAACTTCACGCCGTCGGCTGACACAGGGCTTAATACTCAAGAACTCGACAATTTGACACCCATATCGATTTAACCACGCACGTCCCATCCGGACGGCGGGCTACGGCCCAGGGGGCTCCTTCGAGGAGCCCTTTTTAATGCTTGGGGTTTATGTCATTGCCTGAGCTGCGAACACCTTTGTGGCGAGGGAGCTTGCTCCCGCTGGGCTGTGCCCTGTAGGAGCTGACGAGTGCAACGAGGCTGCGATCTTGCTCCAGACAATTGAGTCGAGAGCGAACGATCAGGATCAAAAGATCGCAGGCTGCGCCAGCTCCTACAGAGTCCAGCGGGAGCAAGCTCCCTCGCCACAGGGTTCCACCCAGCCTTAAGTCAACCCAACGCCGCAATGGCATCCACCGACTCACGGATCAGCGCCGGCCCTTTATAGATAAAGCCCGAATAGATCTGCACCAGGCTCGCCCCGGCGGTGATCTTCTCGGCGGCATGCTTGCCTTCGGTAATCCCGCCCGCCGCGATGATCGGCAAGCGCCCCGCCAATTCAGCGGCCAGCACCTTCACGGTGTGGGTGCTCTTGTCACGCACCGGCGCGCCAGACAAACCACCCGCCTCGTCACCGTGTTCCAGCCCTTCGACACCTTCGCGCCCCAGGGTCGTGTTGGTGGCGATCACCGCGTCCATGCCCGTTTCGATCAGGGCCTGGGCCACCTGGGTGGTCTCCTCGTCGGTCATGTCCGGGGCGATCTTGATCGCCAGTGGCACATGCCGGCCGTGGGTCAATGCCAGTTCCGCGCGGCGCCGGGCCAGGTCGGCCAGCAATTGCTTGAGGGAATCACCGAATTGCAGGCTGCGCAGCCCCGGGGTGTTGGGGGAGCTGACGTTGACGGTCACGTAGCTGGCGTGGGCATAGACCTTGTCCAGGCAGATCAGGTAGTCGTCGACGGCCCGCTCCACTGGCGTGTCGAAGTTCTTGCCGATGTTGATGCCCAGCACACCCTGGTACTTGGCCGCTGCGACGCGAGCCAGCAGGTTGTCTACACCCAGGTTATTGAAACCCATGCGATTGATGATCGCCTCGGCTTGCGGCAGGCGGAAGATCCGTGGCTTGGGGTTGCCCGGCTGTGGTCGTGGGGTAACGGTGCCGATTTCGACGAAACCGAAACCCAACTGGGCGAAGCCGTCGATGGCCGCGCCATTCTTGTCCAGGCCCGCCGCCAACCCGACCGGGTTGGGAAACGCCAGGCCCATGACCGTCACCGGCAACTTCGCCGGCGCCTTGCACAGCAAACCGTTGAGGCCCAAACGTCCGCCCGCGCCGATCAGGTCCAGGGACAGATCGTGGGAGGTTTCCGGGGAAAGTTTGAACAACAGCTGACGGGCCAGGGTGTACATGGGCGGGTTTGACTCGATCGACGAAATGAGGCGCGGATTATAGCCGGGGTGAAGGGATGGGAGCGAGCAGCCGATGGCGGCTGCTCCCGGGTTGAATCAAGACGTGGTCGTTTCCTGCAGAGTATAGGTATTGCCGGTTTGTTTCAGGTTGGCAAAGATGAGTGGAAAATAAAGAACCGTCATCATTATGGCGAAACAGCCATTGAGCATACGGCCCTGGGTATCGTCTCCGAACTGGGATTCACTCAATATGGCCGCTATCGCACCTAGGAACAGGGTGAGAGTATGCCCAAACGATAGACGTACCCCCGCAACATTCACGAATGCATCGGCCAATTGCGTTCTGGTGGGCCACTGAACACCAGCGCGCACCTCCAAGGCCACTTGTTGTAAAGACTCAGGATCAGGAAAGACCGAATCCAGTCCTCGTTGGGGCGAAAGCACATGCCAACTTTTGCAGACAATCAAGGTAGCCACATCGGCTACCATTCCGAGCGCGTTCAGCCCGGCTTGAATAGCGTCCGCCCCGAAATCGTGACCAAGCTCCCCGGCTGCCCTGGCAGGCCCACTCAATGGCATGGCCTTTCCCAGTTCCGCCAAAGCAAATTGACCTGCGCCATAAGCCGCTGCTGTCACCGCGGTTGACGCTGCGTTCGCCGGACCTGCGTTGTCTTTCAAAGGAAAGAAGGATTGAGCCACCGCCCGAGCCATGATGTAGACGACTCCACCGGTCAATGTTGGGAAAAGCTTTGACGCCGCTCCCGTGAGAACGGCTCCAACTGTGCTTCCCATCACCGCAATCGCCATGCATAAACTCCCCAGCCGAGACTTCCAGGTCGCCTCCCCCGCAACCTCCCTGCGGATAGCCCCCATCAGCGTCAACGCTGGTCCTGTCATCGCCAGCGCAACGGTCGCCCATGCCCGCGTGGCCTCAGGTGTATCACCTTCGCGCAGAGCGTGTTCGACGTGATAGCCAACGTACTGGCGCAAACAGGTGGCCAGCGCAATGATCAAGCCCGTGTGCCCAGCGACATTCAGCAGATTGAGCCCTGGCCCTTTGGCGGCCTCGAGCAGTTCCATGCCAGCCTCAAGCACTACCTTCAAGCGATCTTTAAGGTTTCCGGTGCTTGCGGTTCCTTCATCGATGAAGTCAAAAATCTCGCTTCTTTCAGACTTGGGGGGCAACGTGCCCTCGTTAACGAAGTCGTTAATTTGGAAGTCTATATCCAGATCTTTCTGCCCCAGATGAATGGAGAGGCTCCCCAGTTCAGTGTCTACTGCACGATCTAACTGTTCAAAACCCACTGCGATATGCTTAGGCGATCCCAATTGGTTCAGTTCAAAACTCGAAGTGTCCAGCGCTCCAGCGTCAAGCGTCGCTAACGCCCCTGCCGAAGCATTTGAAGATGAAACGAAGTCGCTCTGGGCTGCGCTCGTAGAAGTTCTCGCCTCTTGTCCAATTCGCATGGTTGTTTCTCCTTATTTTCATGTAAACCATCAATAATTTTTCACCACTCACTCATCTCCCAAGCCTCATCCCCCATAGGCTGAAACACATCCCGCATAAACCCTTTAACAAACAGATCCACCGCAAACGCCAGGCCATTGGCACCGCTGACCTCCCGGTAAAGCTGCGACTTTTCCAACCCCTGGTCCTTCAACCGAACCAGCACCTGCAGCGTGACCGCCATCAGCGCTTGCGCGGTGGGATAGGCCGCCGTTTCTCCGTCCGCTCCCCGCAGGGCGCGGAGGAATTCATGGATGGCCTTCTCACCCTGCCCTTCCATCGCCAGCAGCACCTGATACAGATGCTCGAACTCAGGGTCCGGGCGTTTGCCCTGGCGCGTCCCCTGATGGGCCGCCAACAGGCGCGACTCCAGGCTCTGCACCGCAGCATCCGCGCCGCGCTCAAAGGCGATTGGAGCGATCGACGATTCAATCTTCATGGTCGTGCATCGCCTCGGCTGCCTGCCCGGTGAAGCTTGAGCACAACGCTTCAAGCGCCTGGGTCGCCCCTTGATCCAGGACGCGAACCGTCTCCGGCAACTGCGCAATGCGCGCCATCAAGCGGGGCTCCAGGCGTTGCCGGGTGGCTTCAACGTCGAACTCCAGCAGTTGATCGCCAAGCCGCAGCACGTAGCGGTTGTGCGGGTGGTAGTGCACGAGCAGGTCGCCGGTCCACAACGGGCGCAGGCGTTCGCGCCATTCATCGCCGCGTTCCCGGCAATGCTGCGGCAACAGCAGGTGCAGTACCGCGCCCGTCTCGCCCGGTTGCGCGGTAAGCCAGCGCTGGAGCATTTCATCCAGCCACTGGGGTTGCTCCAGGGCTTGGGCGAGCAGGTCCCGGGCAGCCTGAGCCAGCGCGTTGCGCAATTGCAGGCCCAGCGATTGTCCGTTCCGCAAGCCTTCGGCCAGATGCCCGGTGGCGCGCAGAATGCCTTCGGCATACCCCCGTTGGAATGCCTCGGCATGCAGCGCTTGCGCATCGCGCTGAGCCTGCTCGATGCACTCACGCGCCCGACGCCGGGCTTCGAGTTGCAAGGCATGGCGACGACGGGCGGCGACGATGTCTTCGCGAGCCAGGCGCACGTCTTCGCCCACAGGCAGGTCAGCCAGGGAGCGGATGGAATCGAGCATGCTGTACCGCCAGAAAGAAAAGGGTTGGGTCGGGTTGCGTGAGCGGCCAGTGCCGCTGCAATTGCACGACAGGCGCGGAGAATTGCAGGGCCAGGCGTTCGAGCAACGGCGCGGGGACCTGTTCGTGCCAGCTCCACAGGGCATTTAGGCCGGCCGCTTCGACCTGCTCCATTGAAACGGCGGGACACTGGAGTGCGAGGTCGCCTCGAAGGCCCAGGCTGTAACTGGCGAATCGCCGGACCGGCATTGGCAGGCACGCCAACGCCGCGCCCCGAGCCAAACCGTGCCGCAAGCGATAGGCGCCCAGCAGCCAGGCGATGTAGGGCAACTGCCACCAATGACGAACCCATTGTTTCGCCACGCCACTTAACCTAATCGACGGCCACGGCCCTTGCAGTTGCAGCCCCTCGAGCACGATCCGGTTGAGCACGCTGCGCGCCTGGGGCCCGTCGAATCCCGACGGCAGCACCAGGTGCCGAGGGTGCAGATACCCCAGGGGCTCGGCGAGAATCCCTTGCAAGCGGTCAATGTCCGACATCACGCCGCCCTGCCCTGGCCTGTCGATAAGCCCTGGCACCGCCGCCAACCAACAGCAATCCCCCCGTCGCGGCCAGCAGCCACGGCCAATTCGACGCACCCCGGGAGACGATCGCGGTCGGCGCCACATGCTGGGTCTCGGAGCGCCTGGACAGCACCACCGAAACGTTCTCGTATTGCACGGCGGCAAAGCTGTTCTTGAGGAAGCGCTTGATGTCGGTAATGAGCAACTGCGGTTCGACATCCCGCTCATGCACCACCAGCGCCGCGAGATGAACAGGCGGCGACTTGCGCCCACCCTCGCCTGCATCCAGGTCGTAACTGACATGGACCCGGGCTGAAACCACGCCTTCGAGTATCGCCAGCGACTGTTCGATACGCTGCTCCAACGCCGAGTACAACCGGGCTTTTTCCGCACGGGGCGAAGCCACCAAGGCGTCGCTGGGGAACATTTCGGCCACCTGCAGGCGTGGCCGGGAAGGCAGCGAATAGAGATTGAGCAGGTCGACGGCGGCGGAAAAATCCAACGGGTCGATCTTCACCGCGTAGCCGGCTTTGCCGGTGTCGATTTTCACCGCCGTGATGTTGTTGCGTTGCAGGACCGACAGCACTTCATTGGCCTGGTGCTGGTCCAGCCCTTCCAGCAGAGTCGGCTGGCGACAGCCCGACAGCAGCAGGCACGACAACAGCAGCAAGACAACCGGCCTCATGACGCACGCAACAGGGTTTCTGCGGTGCCGACCGCCTTGCGCACCAGCACGTTGAGCAAATTAATATCCACGTTGTATTGCCCTGTCAGCTCCTGCAGTTGGGCCAATACCTCGGGGTTGCCGATGTCCGGACGCTGCAGCAACTGGTTAATGGCCGCGACCTCGCGCCCGCTGTCCACGGCCGAAGCGGCAAACGCCCCGATCAACCGCGCTTCAAGGGAAACGACTGGGCCTTCCTGCGGACCGTCCAGTTCAACGAGGCTCGCACCGTGGACAAGGGCAGGAGAAAAATTGGTAGACATACGATGCACTCATGAAAAGGGCCATCGTCTCGGGCGATGGCCGGTCGAAAGTAACCCGCGTCAACGAGCCGCCTGGATGATCGCCATGTCGATATCCTTGAAACCCTTGATCGTGTTGGTCTGGGCGTTGCGAAAAACCGTGTACGACGAAAACGCCGTCTGGTAGGCCGCCAGTAGCCCCGGGTCCGAAGCATCGTTCTTGAGCTTTTCCAGCGCAGTGTCCAAGGCCTCCTTGAGCTTCTGCGCGCCGTCTTCAAATGCCTTCGCTTGGTCGCCGAGAAAATCATCGGGAAATGTGATGGGGAGTCCGATACCAGCCATGCGTCACCTACTCTGTCTGATTTAGAAAATGCCAGGACGAGGACCCCGTCTTGACGTAGCCCTGGGGGCCGGTTTGAAACGACTTGCCTTTGAGCGAGTCGTCCTTGAGCGCGACAGTGAAATGCACGTAGCGATCACCCCATTGCCGGTAAAAACTGTCGACATACTGGCGAGCGGCGGCCAGTTCGGAATCCTGCAGGTTGCCCTCGACGGCGAATGTGACGCCGTCCTCGTGCTCGACCCGATTGAAGGCCAGTGCAAGACGCTGCAAACCGGCCTGTGCAAGACCGACCAGCAGTTGGTCATCCTGTTCTTGCAGCAGGACGCCGCGGGCATAAGGCGCCGCCGCGCGCAACGTATCAATCAGGCTTGCCTGCCGGTCGGGCGTCAGCAGGTTGCGTTGCCCACTGAGTAGCAGGCGCGGCAACGCTGGATCCCTGAGATCGAGGAAATGCCAGGCCAATTGCGGATCGTGGTCGATCAACACCTGCTCCAGTCGGCGGCGCTCCTGATCCGTCACCAACACCCTGCCGTCCAGGGTGCCGTGGCGCGCCAGCACCTGTCGGCTCCAACCGGCATCACGCTCGGAAGCCACGAACACGTAGACCGAACGATCACGCCCCGGCAGCACCTGGACCTGCGCACTGGCGCCGCCAATCAACGCACGGACATCGGTTTCAGGCACGGTCCACGGCACGGTCCAGAGACCGACCACTACGACCGACGCCATCAATGCCAGCCCACAGCCGGCCCAGCGCAGCCAGTGACCACGGCCATCGATGAACGCAGTGGCAGCGGTTGGCGACAAGGGGGATGGGTCGAGACACTCGGCACGCCAAGCTTGATCCTCGGGACGCAAGGCAATGTGCAAGGCACCGATCTGCACCCGGGTCTGAAACCCGCAGTGGCGTACCGCGACTGAATCGCCGAGCAGCCGCACCGGCAAGCCGTCCGCCGTGGCCTGGTCGGCCAGCACCTCGAAATTACAGCCGCCCGCCTCCAGAGGAACGAAGATGGCTTCCTCGGGAACGCTGGCCCCTGGCGCGCCGTTCCCGAGCCAATCCACAGGCCCGACCACGAACAGGGTCGGGCCTTCGCCAAGCGGGAATTCGCAGCCTTGCAACGGACCATTGAGTATCCGCAGAACGCAAGGCTGTAGCGTGGTGGCCGTCGGGACTGTCACCGTCCAAGCTCCAGGGCAATGGAATGAGCCGCCATGGTAGGCACCCCGAAAACAGGCTTCCTGATCGAAATCTGCCGGTTGCGCCTTGCAGGGGATCAGATTCCCGTGTCGACCTTTTCAGGAAGTATCACGCCCCTGCGGCAGGCTCATTGTGACGAGGGAGCTTGCTCCCGCTGGGGCGCGAAGCGGCCACAGAACCTGGCGACACAATAGGGCCACCTGTTAAGTGATTTTGGGAGGGCTGTTCGCTCATCCACCTGACACATCGACCAACGATCGCTCTGGCTGGCCCTGGGTCAGCACTCGATAGCGCCGCCAGACCTTGCGCGCGTAGCGCAATCGCGCGACCTGGCGATGAGGTGAGTTGCCGGCGTTGTAGGCGCCGACCGCCGTCCAGTTATAGCCGTAGCGTGCGATGAATCCGGCCAGTACCTGTGCACCGACTTCCACCGACAGGCAAGGCTCCTGCAACAGACGCTGCTCGGTGATGCCCTGGGCCTTCAATCGAGGCAGGTGAATACTGTTGATCTGCATCAGGCCGATATCGCGGGTGCCATTGCTGTTGTGGTGGACGGCATCCGGCAGCATGTCCGACTCGACTGCGGCAATCGCTTGCAGCAACTCGGGTTCGATGGCATGCAATTGCCCCGCCTCGCTCCAGCACCAGGCCTGCGCCTGGGTCATGCCCAGTCCCAGGCCAAGGTACATCGGCAGGCATAGCCATTTGTTCCGGCGCCGCTTCATGCCAGGCGCCGCTCGCTGATCCACGTCAGCTGTTCATGAATGCGCACTCGCAGGATCTGCGCCCGGACACAGCCCGAATCAAGTTGCAGACACTGCTCGATCATCCGCGCCGCCTGCTCGTTGCGTTGCCAGAACCAGTGATGCCAGGCCTGAAAATACAGCACGTCAACCTGATCGGCCGACCACAGGCAGCGACGGAACAGCACCTGGGCCGCTTGCTCGCAGCCGCGCAAACTGGTGAGCAATGCCAGGCGCATCAATGCCGGGATGCTGCCCGGGTCCAGCGCCAAGGCATTGGAAACCGCCGAATTCGCCTCTTCGATTGCGCGCTCTGGGTCCCCCAGGCCCATCATCGCCTGCCCCAGCCACACATCCGCCAAACCACACCAGGGCGGCGCGTACCCGGCGTCGAGTTTCAAACACTGCCTGAACAGCACCTGGGCATGGCGCAGGCTTTGTACTGTGTGCTGTTGCACACTGCACAACCCATTGAGATACGCCACCGCCACCGGATAGGACCCGCAGCGATCACCGACAGGGCGCAGCCCCGGTACGTGCTGGGCAACCAGGCATGTCAACGCACCCAGTGCCTCCCCCGGATCCCAGGCATCCAGCGTCTGACCGTGCAGCAAGGCCTGGTCGCGTCCCCGAATCAACTCGATCGACCAGTGCTGCAACCCGCCCGCACCGATAAAACGACCGTTCAAGCAGTAATCCGCCGACAACTGTCCGGCCAACGACCGCAGGTCGTCCGAAGCCCCGCAAGCCGCGATCAGCCCCGAGGGAATGACATGCAATGCCTCGCCGAACGCCGTGGTCAGTTGGCGGATCATCAGATCCTGCAGATCCAGCGCCGCGATCTCGTCCAGATTGCGAAACGGCAAAACCGCCAGCGAAGGCGCCACCGCCCTCGCCTCGCCCGGTACGTCGAGCTCGACCACGGAACCGGTGAACCGATAACCCTGGCCGTAAACCGTCGCAATGTAGCCCTTGTTCTCCTTGAACAACTTGCGCAACGCATAGATACAACGGGTCAAAGACTCCTCCGCCGCATCCATCCGGGGCCAGACCCGGTCCAGCAAACAATCCTTGCTGACCACCGTGCCCGCCGACATCAACAACAGGCGCAGCACGTGCAGCTCTTTGGGTGGAACATGAACGCCTTGTCCATCTCGCATCAGCGTTCCATCGCTTTGCAATAGCCAGTGGTCAAAAACGAATGACTTGACCGGCGGTTGATCAGTTGCACTGTCCATACTTTGAAACTTCTCTATAGAAAGTTACTGAAGCGCGATCGAGCCTGTCGGGTAGACAGGCTCGGGATGACGAGCTGCTTGACTATAGGAAGATGCGTAGGAGGATTCCGTAGGCCACTGAACGTTATTAACGTAGGAAACAGCGACGAGAACCGTAGGAGGCACTCAATAAAATAAAGATATAAAACTTAAGCACATCGGAAAGGGCGAATAAACACGGCAATGAATAGTCAAAACGCTTTGCCCCCCGTATAGATCCCATCAAGGGCTATTCCCTATATGCCTCTGCACCGAATCGACTACATCCTGCACTGTCCTCCACGCCTCCACCTCATCTTCGGACAGCTCGATACCGAACGCGTTATTCAACTCCAGGACAAGCTCGACCAGGCTCATGGAATCGATAAACAGGTCCTCGACCAACCGCGAGAAACCGCCAATGACCCGATCACCACGGGGAATACCAAGCGCCAATGACTTGATGACGGCCTGAATGCTTTCGCTCAGACTTTCTGACATTTTTCTTTCCTGAAAAAATCTGGCAGGCGCGGAACAGTACACGCCATGCCAGATTGAATATGCAGCCGTTGCTCGATCTTAGAAGTTCAACATCGCCCTCAACATATCCGCATACTGATTCAAATGCGCCGACAAGGTCTTATTGAAATTGTCATGGTAAGCGTTGGCATTCGAATACTTCTGCGTGAAGGACTGCAATCTGTTTTTCAGAAGTTCCTCCTGGGCGTTGAAGCCGGTTTGCCAGGCGTTGAATGCGGCCGTATCGAGCTTTACCTTGTCGCCATAATCCTTCAGCCCGTCGTGCATCACATTCAAAGGCCCGATGTCGATGACCACGCACCAGGGACCGTTCGGCTTGGGATTCTGCTGAAGGCAACAGTCAGGCAGGCCCAGCGCCTTGAGCCATTTTTCCGCGTCTTCCTTGCTCGCTCCGGTATCGGGGGGTGCCGGAAAGAGCATGGCAGCCGGGTTGGGCAGGGAATATTTCGCAATCAGTTTTTCCAGTGCCTCGCGCAACGGGCCCGCACTTAACTCGACCTCTTTGCCGTCGTTAACCCCTTCGACCCAATCCTTCATCATCGCGGTGATTTCGGTGTTGAAGTCGGAGAAGAAGTCCGAATAGGCCGAGATGATGTGCTCGTAGCCGGCGAGGTAGCCGTTCTTGATCAGGTCGATCAGTTCCAGGAGCTTTTCGAAGAAGTCATTCGAGGAATTGATCGAGGCATCCAGGGCCTCGGCGATTTCCGGAGGTGCGCTCTGCTCGATGGACTGCTTGAGGCTGCGCAATATTTCGCTTTGTTGGTCATCGAGTTGCTGGCGCTGTGTTTCATTCAGCGGCGCCGTTTCCAGGGTGTGGGCTATCACGGCGCAGCATTGGCGCAATTGCAGGGTCCACATTTCGGCGCGAATACGCTTGGCGTGGGTCTGTTTGACGAAACTCGCCAGGGCGCCTTTCTCCGGCCCCTCGGCTGCCAGGCGGTCGGCGGCCCGGGTGATTTCCTGCGAGCAGATCAGCGCACGCACCAGATGACGATCGAGGGTCTTGAGCGAGCGCTCCAAAGACGCCGCAGGGTTTGCGACGACTGGATTGACAGCCGGCATTTCAGGCGATGTCGGTGCAGGGCTCGCAGTGTCCAGCTCGATGGGCTGCGGGTGGGTGGATGTGGAACCGTGAATGATCATCAGGTCAGGTCCTCTCAAGCCGTCAGGCTACGAATGACGTCGGCACGGGACTGGAACAGCTGCATCACAATCTCCATCAGTTTTTGCAACAACGCCGCTTCGGCTGCGTCCTTCTGGCTGACTTCGTCGCTCAGGGCTTTCTGGCTGTTCTGTGCGCTTTGTTGCAGAACATCCTTCTCACGGGCGGTGTGCTCGCTCAAGCCAACGAGCTTGGACAGCACTTGCCCCAGGTTCATCGACATGGCGCTGAGGGCGCGGCCAATCTCCAGCTTCTTTTCGATGCCTTTGCTGCCCATCTGGCTCAGCCAGTCGGAGGTTTGGGCGACCTTCTGGGCCTTGAGGATTTCAGCGTCGAACCAAGCCTGTTGCTCCGTCGTCAGTGACGAGCCCTTGGGTTGGAAATCGACCGTCTTGAGGCGGCCGAAATCATCGAACGTGTTGATCTTGTACTGGGTTTGCGGATCCCAGTCGTCACGATAGCGATCACGCTTGAGGTCGCGCTCAAGGTTGCCGGCCTCCATCGCGTTGCGTTTGTGCAGATTGATATCCGCATGCTTGAGGCTATGACCGTGCAAGGTCTTGACCATGGCGAACCCGGCAACGGCACCGGAGACGACTGCCCCGGTGATGGCGCTGTTCAACGCTGCCTCGCCGGACTCGATAATCGCCGCACCCTGGGCCTTGGCCGCCTCGGAAGCCATGACGGTGAAATGGCCGCGCAGTTGCGCGTTGATCACGCGAGCAACGTTCAGCGCAATAATCGCGGCCACCAATACATTGGCGTGTTTTTCCCAGGCACCGGGGTCGAATATCAGGTCGTTGCGTACTTCATCGCTGAGCAGCGTCAGGGCAGAAGTCATGTCTTCCCAGTCCGATTGAGTGGGCTGGTAGGCATCGATTGCATTTTCCAGCTCCAGCGCTGAGGGCGCGATGAAACTCTCGTTGCGCAGGATTTGCTTTTTGGTGATTTGGTCGAGGACCGCCGGGCTCAAATGGGACTTACTTTTAAGCCCCTTGGCAAACTGTTCCTGAGTAATCAGCTCGCTCAGCCCTGCGCCACTGACTGAATCAGATTTAAGCAAAACGCTGGGGGTTGGTGCATGAATAGTGGTCATCGTAGATACCTGTTACCAATGGGTTTCAAATACGCCGAGCCATTTGCAGGCTGGCGGAATGGCTGCGTTGCAGATCGGCGAATACCTGTTCGATCTGGCGGGTTCGTTCCTGCATCGCCTGGCCGTAGTTCTCGACCACCTGAGTGAGGTAGGCGCTGATTTCCTCGCTGATCGCCATGCGCACGCGCACATCCGCCAGGTGCACGGCCGCCCGGGCCTGGTGGTGGCCGCTTTTGATCTGCATTGCGCCTTGCGCGGCGACATGACCGAATTCGGTGACGGCCTGGGCGATTTCCAGCTTCGCGGCGTAACCGGCCAGCTTGGCTGCATCGGCGCCGTTGGTGATGAACCCGCGCAGTTGCGTGAGCATTTGCGTCAGGGTCTTGCCGACCGACGTCGCCACCTGCCTCATGGCTTGCATCGCGGCAGGAGTGGCCTGGGAGGCCACCGAGGCCAGTTTCGAGGCGACGGCGCTGGCCGCCGGCCCGGCCACCTGCGCCCCGGCGACGGCCACCAGGGAGACCGCCGCCAGTGTCGAGACAACGCCCTGGATCATGCCGCCGATCTGTCCGATTTCCTTGGCCTTTTCCTCGTCGACCCCCACATCTATCAGCAGCTGGGTGTAGATCTCGGAGAACCGCTTGATGGCTTCCTGCATGACGGTCGTCAACGGCTTCATGGCTTCGGCCGTGAACGACTTGCCGGTTTCCTTCTCGACCACCGCATCGGCAGACATAATCGCAATGCCAACCACCCCTGCCACGATCAGCGGCAGTGCGCCGGTCAGGACCCCGGCAACGATGGCGACGACGGACAATACCGCGCCGAGGATCTTGCCGATGCAGCCCATGGTCTTTTGTAAGGCCTCGGCCTTGCGGACTTCTTCCAGGTATTTATCCGACTCACGCTTCATGTGCTCCTGAAGCCTGGCTTGCAGCTCTTGGAACAGCTCCTGGCTGAGTTCCTCCTTGTTCTGCGCGGACTCACCGAGCAATTCGATGATCTTCAAGCGGTTGAGCAATGCCAGGGCACTGCTGCTAAGGGCTTTCTCGTCAGTTTCCTTGTTGGCCGAATCACTGACGCTGGAAACCACCACTCTGGCGACGACCCCGCTCAACGTCCTGGCGAAGGCATTGGCGACCTCGATCAGCTTCAAGTGCGCATCCACGGCCGTGTCGAGAGCCTGGGTGTGGCTCGCCACCTCGCCCTGGAGTTGCTCGCGGCGGGCCAGCTCCTGGACGTACTCAGGCGATTCGGGATCGAGCCGCGCCAGTCGCGCCTCGCTGTCGGCCAGCAGCCCCTGGAAGTGCAGGACGCGCTCGTGCAATTGGTCGAGCTGTTCCTGACTGCTCCCGACCTGGCCTTCGGCATCGGCCAGCGCCTGGACAGCGGCGGCGTATTCCGCCGAGAGGTTGGCCTGGCCTTGCTGCCTGGCACTGGCCATGCTCTGCAGCATCGCCAGGCGGTTTTTCAGTTTGTTGACGTCGACCTCACCGATCAACTCGCTGATCATCGCCATCAACAGCGTGAACAGGTCGCCATTGGTTTCCTGTTTGTTGCCATCGGCTCGCGGCGGTGGCGGATGCAACACGGGGCGGCCAGTTCCGGCGGCGAACGAGCCATCGTGCCCCTCGTACTTCACTGACATCAGGTCCGCCAGGGCTTTGCGACCGGCTTCCTGATAATCCGTGGTCCTGGCGGCCTTGCTGGCAGCCGGGCCATATTTTTCAAAGGCTTCGGTGCGGCTCATCCCCCCTGGGAATAGAGCGCTACGGGTGTTTCCAATGTCAGTCATGTTCAGTCCTCCGAACCATGCAGTTCCATGTTGGCCAGGGTGTCGAGATACACCTTGGCCTGCTCGCGCAGGTCGTCTTTCGCGGCCTGTTCAAGCACGTACTCGAAACACAACCGGGCCTTGCCGACCTTGCCCAGGGCCAGGTGACACTGGCCGGCGTACAGCATTGGCCGGTAGTCGTCCTTGCCTTGGGCGAACGCGATGGCATACAGGTCGATTGCCTTCTGGTGGTTTTGCTTGAGCTGGTGCACAGCCGCCAGTCCCATCCAGTAATGGCTGTTGTAGAAGTCGTAGATGCACAGGAAGTGAAAGAACTTTTCCACGTCATCCAGCCGCCCCTGTTCGTAGAATTGGAAGGCGAAGGCATAGAGACTGTCCATGTGCTCGTCACTGAGGCCTTGCACGTCTTTCAACGGCGCGCCACCGAGCACCGCGTCGACGACGTCCAGGGCCACCTGCTCGTCTTGTTTGTTGTCACGACTCATCAGCCACACTCCTGAAAAAACGTCAGCGTCGCTGACCGGTGCATTGGGCCAAAACACCGATGGATCACGCTGCCAAATTGCGCTCATCCGCGTGGGTTTCGCCCCTGGACTGGCAAGGCTGTCCTGCGACATGTGGCGAGGGGATTTATCCCCGCTGGGCTGCGAAGCAGCCCCAAAAAAGCGGCGAGCGCTGCGCACTCGAACGGGGATAAATCCCCTCGCCACAGGTGTACGGCATAGTTGATAGGGAATAGTCTCGAAGAAGCGTCGGCCTCAGGCCTGTTCGACCTGCTCCAGCCAGATCAACAGGCGCAGCACCTCCTCGATCTCCTGAACCTGGAGGAAGCTGTAGCGCTGATGGGTCTGGAAGATCCGTCGGGCCAGGGCGATATCGTTGATCACCGGCACACCGACCTCCTTGGCGTACGCCCGGACGGCCAGGGCACGTTGGTTGGTTTCCATCACGGAGATGAACGGCAGCACCGTGATTTCCGGGCGGAAGTACACCCCGATGGCAATGTGCGTGGGGTTGGCGATGATCATGCGCGAGCTGCGCACGTCGGACTTGACCTGCTCCGATAGCAGCTCCATGTGCAGGTCGCGACGGCGTCCCTTGATCTGCGGGTTGCCATCCTGCTCCTTGTGTTCACGCTTGACCGAGTCCTTGTCCATCATCTGGTCTTTCATGAACAACCAGTACTCGCTGAGGGCATCGAGTACCACGACCAGCAGGATGCAGGCCAGGAACGCCAGCACCAGCACCAGCAACAGATGCCCCCAGATCGCGAGCAGATCCGGTGCCTGGGCGAAGAGCTGGGCAAACAGCAATTGCCGTTGCGTGGCCCAGACGATCCACAGCGCCATGACGAAGCAGCCCAGGTACAACAGCGCCTTGAACGTGTCCTTGACCGTGCGCAGGCTGAACAGTTTTTTGAAACCGTTGACCGGATTCAATGCGCCGAGATTCAACTTCAACGCCTCACTGGCCAAGGCAAAACCGCTTTGCAGCAAGGCCGGCAAGGCGCTGGTCAGCACGCACACCAACAACAACGGCAGCAACGCCTTGAGGCCGACCAACACCAGCATCGCCGAGTAGGCTTGCAACGGCGTGTCAAAATCGCTGGCGATGATGCGCCGGTAGACCTCCATGATCTCGATCAACGAGCTGTTGAACACCATGTAGGTGACGCCACACAGGGTCAGGCAGGTGATGACCAGGTCCTTGGCCTTGAACGTCTGGCCTTTGCGGGCGGCATCCCGGAGGCGCTTGGCAGTGGGTTTCTCAGTCTTCGAGGCGCTGGATGACATAGCCCTCCTCCCCACCGCCCAACGCCTGCGCCACGCCGTCGGCCATCGTGCCCATGCGCAAGACTTCGTCCGGCAGATGCACGCCGAAGTACAGCATCAGCACCACCAACGCCACCAGGCTCTTGACCGTCAGCGACACGGAGAAGGCATTCATTTGCGGCGCATAGCGCGACAGCAAACCCAGCAGCGCCTCGCTGACCAGCAAGGTCGCCACCACCGGCGCACTGATGACCAGCGTCTTGCTCACCAGCGCATCCAGCAACCCCAGCACCGCCGGCACATGGAGCTGGCAACCGCTCGCCGGCGCACACAAGCGATAACTGTGGCCAACGGTTTCGAGCATCAACAGCATCCCGCCACCGGCGAGATACACCGCCGCCGCGAACAACTGGAGAAAATTCGCCAGCTCCGAGGTGTCGACACCGTTGGCCGGATCCATGGTGCTGCTGAGCATGGCCCCGCGCTGGTTGTCGATCAGGTTGCCCATGGCGTGCAACACCCAGAACGGCCAGCCCAACAGCATCCCCAACAGCACGCCGATACTCGCCTCGCGCAGCACCAGGCCGAGGAACGCCAGGCTGTCGAGGGCGGGTGTAGGCACACCGATATAACGCCAGAACCCCAGCGCCACCAGCACAATCACCGCCTGACGCGGGGCACCGGTGAGCACCCCGCTGTTGAGAAACGGCAACATGAAAAAAATCGGTGCCAGGCGCGCCACACCCAGGACCGCTGCGGCGAACCAGGCGTACAGGTCGAAAAACAACGCCACCGACATTGGCTAGCTCAACGCCAGGCGGATGACTTCACGACTGAAATCCAGCAGCGTTTCGCCGTACCAGCCCGAGAGCAAAAACAGGCAAGCGGCAACTGCCAACAGTTTGAAACCAAACGGCAGCGTCTGCTCCTGCAACTGGGTCACGGTCTGGATCAACCCGACCACCAGGCCGACCACGGTGGCGACGATGATCGGCCAGGCCACCATCAGCAGGATCAGGTACAGGGTTTTGTTGCCGGCATAGACCAGATCGTTCATCGGTGCACCTAGGCCAGCAAGGTCAGGTATTGCTTGACCAGCCCGGTCGACAGCAGCGCCCAACCGTCCAGCGCGACGAACAGCACCAGTTTGATCGGCACGGAAATGATCACCGGACTCATCATCATCATGCCCAGCGCCAGCAGGATGCTGGAGATCACCAGGTCGACGATCACGAAGGGCAAGTACAGGTAGAAGCCAATCTTGAAGGCACTCTTGATTTCACTCAGGGCGTAGGCCGGCAGCAGCGCAAACAGCGAGGGCACTAGTTCTTCATCGGCAGGCAGGCCCGTGTCGGTTTCATCCTGGAGCGCCTGGGCCCGCTCGAAAAACTGCGCCAGCTCCGGGTCGGTGTACGTGCGCAGGTAATCCTTGTAACTGTCCAGGCCGTTCTCGGCGAAGTTCACCACCGACTCGATATCGGTAAAGGCCACCGCCTCGCGCTTGTAGTAGTCATGGCCCTGCTTCATGACCGGTGTCATGACGAAAATCGCCAGCATCAGGGCAATCGCATTGAGCGCCATGTTCGACGGCACCTGCTGCAGGCCCAACGCGTTGCGCACGATGATGAACACAATGGAAAACTTGAGGTAGCACGTGCCCGCCGCCACCAGGAACGGCAGCAGCGACGCGAACGCCAGCAGCGCGATCAGCGAGACATCATTCATTGGCGCTGGCCCGATAGACCTGGAGCAATTCGACACCCAACTGACCGTCCAACTGCACCAGCTCCCCGCGGGCCACCGGCTTGCCGTTGGCCCGCACCTCGATGTGCCGCGCCGCGTCCTCGGTCAACGGGATCAGTTGCCCGCCGATGATGCGCGACAATGTGGCCAGGTCGGTTTCATGACTGGGGAGCAGGAACTCCAGGCGCACCGGGAGCGCTCCCAGGTCGATCGTCGCGTCGGTTTCTGGCGGGTTATCCGCATTGGCATCGGTCACGCTCGGTTGCATGTGTAGACCCTCCTGGGTAAAGGTGAAAGTGCCAAGGCAGTAGTCGGCCAGCCAACAGCACTGAGAACGCTGGACGATGCGCACGACATCGCCCTCTTCCAGGCGCATCCGGCTGGCACGGCTCAGGTGGCTGACGCCAAGCATCAACTCCAGGCGCAACGGCAATTCGTCCAGCCATGAATCGACACCCAAGCCCTCGCTGGCAACGGGCGTCGGCGGCAGTTGCAGCAACCACAGGCGCCCCCGCGGGGTTTCGAGCCAGGGCAGCTCGCAGGTAGGCAATCGCGCCGGGGCGACGCATTCGATGTCGGACAGCGCCCGGTACTGCAGCTCCTCCACCTCCAGCAGCAAGGGACGTGGCAGCGCCCGAAACAACTCGACGATGTTCATCAACGACGTTTCCACCTTCAGTAACGATTGCAATTGTGGAAGCGCGCGATACAGCCAGTCATGGGCCGCGATCAACCCTTGCCAGTGGCCGCCGTCACCCTGGGCGCAAAAACACAGATAGCCGTCATGCCCTGGCACCTGACCCAACCCCGTGTCCCGACCGGCGCGCCGCCAACGTTGAATCGCCTGGGCCTGGGCATGGGCCAACGGCTCGACCCGTCGTAGCGGCAACGCGCTCATGCCGGCCCCCCGGCCTGCTCGTCCTGCTCCTCATCCGGCGCCTGATGCGAGCCTTGGCGTGGCTGCTCCTCGCCACTGTCGGCCAGCCGCCAGGCCGGTTCCCGGGCCAGCTCGAAAGGCCCCTTGAGTTGTTCGAATACCAAGGCATTACTGGGGTTGAGCGTCAGGTTCCGGGGGGATTCTTCGGGCACCCGGGTAATCGTTATCTGTCCACTGGCAGCGCCTTTCTTGAACGGTACTTGCAGCACACCAGGGCCCGTGTCCGGTAGCACCTCGATCATCACATCAAGCATTGGCGGCGCCGACGGTAACGCCGGTGAAAGGAGGGCCGCCGGGGCGACGGCCG
Source organism: Pseudomonas sp. NFACC13-1 (assembly GCF_900104425.1). NCBI lineage: Bacteria > Pseudomonadati > Pseudomonadota > Gammaproteobacteria > Pseudomonadales > Pseudomonadaceae > Pseudomonas > Pseudomonas sp. NFACC13-1. Next base: position 139,014 of record NZ_FMXV01000003.1, read on the forward strand.
GCGTCTGGCGCGGGCCTTGAGCGCTCATCGGCGCCAGGGGCAACGGTTGTTCGTCGAGACGGGGGGCAATGAAAGGCTCCACCGCCAGCGGTTCAATCGATGCCGACACCGCAGCTTTATCGACGCCAGAGGCCACAGGCTCCAGGCGTTGCGGCAACGCGTATTGAGTCAACTTGCCGAACGGCGCGCCTGCCTGTGGAAAAGCCTGGGTTTCCCGGGCAGCCCATCGCCTGCCAGCGGGCTCAGCGCCCTCCGTACCTCGGACAACTGGCCGGGCTTCATCGCGCTCAACCACCAGCGCCTCCTGCCCCACCTTTATCGCCTGCCTGGTCAGCGTGAGGGCGGCTTCCATCAGGGGGCGCCGAGGCAGGATCAGCGCCGCCATCAGCTCCAGCACACCTTGTGGCAGTTCATCCTCTTGCACCGGGACGAGCTGGTCCAGCAGCTCATCCAGCGGACCTTCGTCGACGGGTTCCAGAGCCTGGACCGGCCCGGTGGGCACTGCAAAGACCTCGTTCATCGCCGCACTCCGATCATCTCTTCCAGCTCCCGTTCTTCACGGCGCACCGCCTCGAGCCGCTGCCCACGCAACAGCTGTTGAATGCCCCGCGCATACTTGTCGTGTCTGCGTTGCAGCCCACGCAGTTGCTCGCGCTGCGCCTGCAACTGTTGCTCGACCTGCCGGTACTGCTGATCCACGCGATCACGCTCGACACGCAGCAGATCGATGCGTCGCCGGATGACCGCCTGGGTGCGCAACAGCGCCAACAACTGGCCGTGATCCAGCACACAATCATTGGCTTGATGGCTGCTCAACAAGCGTTGCAGCGCCGCCTCTTGTTCCTCGAAAGCGGACTGTTCCTGGCGCAGCGGCGGCAATTGACGCTGGACACGCAACACGGCCTGCTCGCCACGTTGCCGACGGAACTGACTGAAGGCCAGCAAGCGTCGTTGATCAAGCAATGATTTCATGCAGGCTCCGCAGGGTTTCATCTGGCTCACTGGATTGATCCGTCGGCTGGCGCAACCATTGGCCGAGGGCTTCGCGACGTTGCAGCGCGTGGTCATTGGCCGCGTCCGCGCCCGGGCTGTATTCGCCCATGTCGAGAAACACCTGCAGCTGTTCAAGGCGCGCCAAGGTGTCGCGAGTCGCGGCCGCCAATTGCCGGACCTCTGGCGTGGTGACCTGCGTCGCCACCCGACTGACGCTGCGCAAGACATCGATGGCCGGGTAATGCCCCTTGGCGGCCAAGGCCCGGCTCAGGTAGACGTGACCGTCGAGAATGGAGCGAATCTCCTCGGCGATCGGATCCGGCTCGTCGTCGCTTTCCAGCAGCAACGTGTACCAGGCCGTGATGCTGCCCGACGCGGTCACGCCCGGACGTTCCAGCAGGCGCGGCAAGGCATCGAATACCGAGGCCGGATAACCCCGCCGCGCCGGTGCTTCACCGGCGGCCAAGGCCAGGTCGCGGCGCGCACGGGCGTAGCGGGTCAACGAATCCAGCAACAGCACCACGCGCCGGCCCTGGTCGCGAAAGTACTCGGCGATGGTGGTGGCCTGCAGCGCCGAGTTGCAGCGATCCACCGAGGAAAAATCCGACGTGGCGAACACCACCACGCAACGGGCATGCTTGGGCGACTGGCGCAGATGCTCGATGAACTCGGTGACTTCGCGCCCGCGTTCGCCAATCAGGCCAATGACAAAAACCTCCGCGTCCGAGTGTTCGATCAGCATGTTGATCAAGGTGGTCTTGCCGGAACCGGCGGCGGCGAAAATGCCGATACGCTGGCCGACGCCGCAGGTCAGCAAGCCGTCGATGACGCGAATGCCGGTGCGCAACGGCTCCACCACCGGGCGCCGCTGCTGGTACGACGGTGGGTCGGCATCCACCGCACAATCGCGCTGGGCGACCGCCGTCGACGGCGCCAGGCGCTCGACGATAACGCCCTGGGGGTCGACCACGCTGCCGAGCAAGGCGTCACTGCACGTCAACTGCAATGTCGAGCCGGTGGGCACGATCATCGATTCCCGGGACAAGCCTTTCGCCTCGCCCAGCAAACTAAGCAGCACCGCGCCGGGCTTGAAGCCGATGACCTGCGCCCTGGCTGCGACATGAGGCGAACACCAATGCCGGCGCACTTCACAGATTTCGCCCACCACCACCTCACTCAGCGCCGCTTCGATCAATGGACCGCTCAAACGCAAGGGATGGGCCGCCCGTCTTTCCAGATGGACATGCATGGTCACGGCTGCTCATCCAGCGTTTCAACAGCCTGCAAAAAGGCGTGCGACATGGGGCAGATCTCCTCAAAGCGTCTTGATGACATTGACCGAGACATGCTCGGAAACCTCGCCGAACGACATGACGTCCAGCTCCCGGAAACGCCCCTCGATCAGTTTCTTGATGTAGCGCCGCACGTCGACCGAACACAGCAGCACCATGTCCTTGTGGGCGATGTGAACGCTGTCCAGGCCGACACTGAGACGGTCCATCAGCTCTTCCGAGTCGGCCGGTTCCAGGTTGAGGAAATTGCCGCCCGAGGTTTGCCGGATACCCCGGCGGACCACGTCTTCGAACTCCGCCGACAACAGCAAGACCCGCAGGTCGTTGCCCTGGGCGAACTTGTTGCTGATGTAGCGAGCCATCGCGCCGCGAACGTGCTCCACCAGCGCCAGCACATCCTTTTCCCGGGAGGCCCAATGGGCGAGGGATTCGAGGATGAGCTTCATGTTGCGCACGGAGATGCGCTCGCCGATCAAGCGTTGCAGCACCTCGGCGATCTTCTGCACCGTGACGTGGCGATAGACTTCCTTGAGCAGGTCGGGGTAACGCGCTTCCATTTCGTCGAGCAACTGCTTGGTTTCCTGCACGCCGAAAAACTCCTGGATGTTGCGCGCCAGCAGCGTGACCAGGCAGCGATAACATTCTTCGTCGGCAGGCCGCAGTTGATAGCCCAACTGCTGCACCCGCTCCCGGTCGGTGGCCGTAACCCAGACGCCGCCCAGGCGATTGCTGTCGGTGCCGCGCACCAGGGCAAAGCCCAACGGTTCCAACTCGGGGGAATAATCCAGCAGGCGCCAGTGATCGAAATGAATATCGAACTGCTCGGCGCGCACTTCGTTAATCAGCACCGCCACCTGGTTGGCCGGCAACGCCTCGCTGGCCCGCAGCCGCGGTTCGGGAATGCGCAAGCCGTAATCGACGAAAAACTGGCTGCGAAAGCGCGCCGCCCAACGCTCCTTCTCCAACGCTTGCAAGCGCGCCGGGGGCACCAGCAGCATCAGGGCGATGGTTTCGGTCGCAACGTTGTCGACGTCATCGATCAATCCCGACGCCCCCGGCCCCGCACCGGCCTCGGCAGGTTCGCTGCGGCTTTCCCCCGATCCAGCCGGGCGCGAGGCGCGGCGATGGCGCACGAACACCACCAGCCCCAACACCGCGGCGATCGAGAGAAATGTCGGCAGTGGAAAACCGGGCAACAGGCCCACGCCCACCGCCAGCAACGCGGTGACGCCCAGGACGAATGGGTTGCCGAGCATCTGGGTGAGCATGTTGCGCCCCAGGTTGCTGTCATCGCCGTTGACGCGGGTGACGATGAAACCGGCGCCGATGGCGATCAGCAGCGCGGGAATCTGGGCGACCAGGCCATCGCCGATGGTCAACAGGGTGTAGGTCGACAGGGCCGTGGACAGGTCCATGCCCAGTTGCCCGACGCCGATGGCCATGCCGCCGATGAAGTTGACGAAGATAATGATGATGCCGGCGATGGCATCGCCCTTGATGAATTTCATCGCCCCGTCGAAAGAACCGTACAGCTGGCTTTCACGTTCCAGCACGCTGCGTTTTTCGCGGGCCTGGGCCGCATCGATGGCGCCGGCCTTGAGGTCGCCGTCGATGCTCATTTGCTTGCCGGGCATGCCGTCCAGGGAGAAGCGCGCCGCCACTTCGGCCACCCGCTCCGAGCCTTTGGTAATCACGATGAACTGGACAATGGTGACGATGGAAAAAATCACGAAGCCCACCACCAGGTTTTCGCCGATCACGAAGTCACCGAAGGAGGCGATGATCTCGCCGGCGTCGGCCTGGCTGAGAATCAGCCGGCTGGTACTGATCGACAGGGCCAGGCGAAACAAGGTCGTCAACAGCAGCAGCGCCGGGAACGTCGAATAACTGAGGATGCGTTCGATGTAGAACGAGCCCATGAACACCAACAACGAGATGACGATGTTCAGGCCGATGAGAAAATCCACCAGCACCGTCGGCAGGGGGATGATCAGCATGGCGATGATCATCACCATCAAGGTCAGGATCAGCAGCTCCGGACGCGCGCCGACACTTCGCAGGAATACATTGAGCATTCAGGCCTGGCTCCGAAACAAGATCATGGCTGACCGCCGCACTGGCGCTGTTCGATGCATTCGTGGGCATAGGCGACGTCGGCCAGGCGGGTGAACTGAATGGCCAGGCGTTGTGGCGCCTCTTCATCGGCAAACAGTGGCGGCGGCAATTGCAGGCTGAGCCGCCGCAGGGTTTGCAGCAACGTCGAACGCTCGCGGTGGGCACTGAGCAGCACAGGCTCGCCCAACGCCCCGAGCAGCAGTTGGTCGAGGTCGTCGGGGTAGGTCAACACGCCGAGCAGGAACACCAGCCATTCGGCCTCATGGGGGTTGTGCCGACAGATCAGCGCATCGCCGAGCACGGCGCCGATAAACAGCCCATCGGCCGAACGCAAGCGCTTCAGGTCGGTCACCCGGGTCAGTAATTGGCCGAACTCGAGGCGCGAGCAACTGGGGTCCTGGGCGCTGATGTCGGTGAGCAACGCGGCTTCGATGAAGGCCAGCACATTCATGCGCTGTGCCGGGCCATACAGGGCGATCCAGTCCTGGTAGCAACCGAGCGGGCCTTCGTCGGACTCGAGGAAATCCCGGTAGGTCTCGCGCAACAGCCCGGCCCTGACGGCCATGCTCTTGCCGAACATCCTGGCCTTGAGCGCGGCGTTGATCCCGGCGTTCATGCGCTTGGGGGAACCTTGGGCAACCACCGTCTGCAAGAGTGTTTCGAGGCGTTGGCGGGTGTGGGTTTCCAGGTTGCGGCGGCGCAACAACGCCCGCAGCACCAGCGCCAGGTCGCTGTCATCGGGGAACAGGCGGCGAGCCATCTGCAGCAACCAGGCCACGGGCTTGTCCGCCAGCCGCGCCAGACCCAGCACCTGGCGGGCCTTGGGCAAGGTGTCGTCCTCCAGCACGCGCTCGAAGGTATCGGTCAGGGTCTCGGACTTGAGTTCGAACAACCGTCGGGCACGGAACTGCGTCAGCGCCGCCGACAACTCGTCGCTGATCTGCACGATGCGCTGCGCCACGGCCGCCGTTGCGCTGTCGTCCAGCGCCACTTCGGCATCGACTTGCGGTTGTGGATGTTCGGCGGCCTTCTCGGCATTCAACCGGGCCTGGGCGGCCCGGCCGCCCATGGAAACCGGCGGCAGAATCATTGCTCGGACATCCGGAAGTACATTCGCCGCACGCGCTCGTGCTGCTCAGGGGTCAGCAACGGCATGCCCAACTCCACCGTGGCGGATTCTAAGGCGTCGCGGATCTCCTTGGGCTGGATCAGAAACACCCGCACCGTGTTGGCCGAGCGGCCCTGGCGATAGCTGAACAATCGGCCGATCCACGGAATCGACCCCAGCACCGGCACGCGGCCGATCTGCTCGCCGTGATCGTCACGGGTGAAGCCGCCCACCAGCAGGCTCTTGCCCTGGGGCACCCGCGCCACGGTACTGATGCGGGTGCGCCCGACCGTCGGCAACGCACCGTGCTGCTCCCCCCGGCCGGGATTCTCGACTTCGTTGCCGTCCTCGATATTGAGCGACATCTCGATCTCGTCGGCCTGGGCGAAACGCGGCAGCACGTTGACCAGGGTACCGTAGGTGATGTGCTGCAGATCGACGCTGCGCTCCCCCACCAGCGGGGCGTAGAACGTGCGGTTGTTGTCGAAGATCGCCGGCACGTTTTCCTGTGTCAGGATCACCGGTCGTGAGACCACGTTCGCTCGGTGGGTGCGTTCCAGCGCCATGACCTGGGTCACGAACGAGGCGCCGTCGAGGGTGGTGGCCGAGCCAGCGTTGAGCGAGGCGCTGAACTGCCCGCCTGACTTCACCGCGCCCTGCCAGTTGATGCCCAACTGGTTGAGCTCATCCTTGTGCAGGTCGATGATCCACAGCGACAACTCGACGTGGCGTTTCGGCGTGTCGAGGGCATTGACCAGGTTCTCGATGAAACGCACCTGCTCCGGCAGCCCCTTGACCAGCAGGCTGTTGGTATCCGGGTAGGCCACCACCCGAATGTTGCCGGCGGCCACCTCGCGGGCAATGATACGTGGGGCCGTCGGGTCCAGGTCCGAAGAGGTGTTCGCCAGGCCTTCGAGGGGAAACACCGGCATCGTCCCCCGCGGTCGCGGTTCGGGGGTTTGCGCCACCGATGGCTCGACCTGTTGCTGCTCGCCACGCAACAACGCTTCGATCACGGTGGCCAGCCCGGGGATGGTCACCTTGTCGTCGCGCAGCTCATATTGGCGGTCGCTGACGAAGGTGTTGCGCACATGGATGACGCCAATCTGCTGCTTGCCCAGCAGCAGTTCCGAACGCTGGTTGTCCATCAACCCGGCCGCCTGTACCACCAGGTCGACATACATCGGCGGACCCGACACATGGAACGTCCGCAGCCCGTCGTGGCGCAATGGATAACGCCCATCGTGCAAGCCCGAACGCCCGAGGAACGCCTGGAGCTTGGCGACGGTCAAGGTCTGCAGCGACATCATCGCGCTCTTGATTTCCGAGGCGTCATACAGATAGATCGCCTGGCCATCGCTGTACCAGATCAACCCCATCTGCGCGCTGACTCGCTCGAACGTCCGTTGCGGCGTGCGCAGATCGAACGTCCCGCCAATGCGCTTGGCCGCTGCGGCCTTGCTGACGATGACCGGCTTGCCCAAGGACCCGGACAACTCGCTGAAAAACGTGCGCGCGCTCTGCTCCCGGGCCTCGAAGGTATACACATTGGCCGCAGCGGCAACGGGTGCCAGCAGCCACGCGCCGTTCAAGCAGAGGAATAACAGGACCCGGGATAACGAACCAGGGATCATCGACTCACTTGCCTGGCAAGTAGGTGATATCGGCCAGGCTGCTGGGGGTAAAACCCACCAGCTCGCGAATCTCCTTGGAGAAATGGGACGACGAGGCGAAGCCGAACTCCAGCGCGACATCGGTCAGCGAGCCGTCCCCAAGGCTCATGTTCAACAACGCCTGGGCCGTGCGCCAACCGCGCAAGGCCGGCTTGGCCGCGCTACCCAGGGCCTGGTGGCAGAGCCGGCGAAAATGCGAGACCGAGACGCCATAACGCTGCGCCAGGGTGGTCAGTTTTTCACTGTGAGTGCCTTGCTCCAGCAAAAAACGCACGAGCCCATAGCTCTCGTGATGACGCAACAGGCGAGCGACAGCGTGATAGGCCTCGGTGCCGTCCATCGCTTGCCCGATGTACCAGCGTTCGAGCCGTTGGCGCGAGCGGACGGTTTCGCCGGCCACCGGCAACAAGGCCCATGGCAGCGCGTCCAGCCGTTGCCCGACATCCACCAGGGCATCGCTCATATCCAGGAACGCCTGCAGCTTGACCAGCGTCGCTTCGCACACCGGCGTGACCTGCAACTTGCCGCCACTGAAGCGCAGCGAATCGCCCTGCACCACCAAACCCTCCCAACCGACGGGCAGGCAGTGGCTGCGGCCCACCTGTGCAGCATTGAGCTGAACCGGGGACTGGGCCACGCGCAGGTGCAGCACGCGTTCGCCCAGATCAGGCAAGACCGTGGCGCGAATTGATTTGTCCTGCATACCGTCTCCTTTGCGACGCGGCGTTGGAAGGAACGACAGGATGAAAGACCCGACGCCTGGAATCTTGATGGAAAGGTGATGAGGGCCGGGCTGGCATATGCCTTGCACCATTACTGTTCATCGGCGCCCATGCCGGTGGCCAAATGAGTGCCAGACTGATTGAAGGGACAATCGCGGCGTTTCCGGCCCGGCTCTGGCATTTGGCTCGGACACGGCGCTTTTTTTATGTGTAAAGGTGAAGCGCGATGAATGAAGTTCCAGCCACCCCCCTGGCCTGGGTCAATGGCAGCGATGCCCCGGAAAAGAGCGCGGTCAACCTCGGTTTCATGGCGTTGAGCGACTGCGCCCCGGTGGTGGTCGCCGCCACCCAGGGCTTCGCCCAACCCTACGGCCTGACCCTGAACCTCAAGCGCCAGGCATCCTGGGCCAACCTGAGGGACAAACTGGTCAGCGGTGAAATCGATGCCGCCCACAGCCTGTATGGCCTGGTCTACGCTGTGCACCTGGGCATCGGCGGGGTCGCAGCGACCGACATGGCGGTACTGATGGGGCTGAACCAGAACGGCCAGAGCATCAACCTGTCCCATGGCTTGCAGGCCCAGGGCGTGACCAGTCCTGAGGCACTGGAACGGCACGTGCACCAAACTCGCCCGAAACTGACCTTCGCCCAGACCTTCCCCACCGGCACCCACGCCATGTGGCTCTATTACTGGCTCGCCGCCCAGGGCATCCACCCCTTGTCGGACGTCGACAGCGTGGTGGTGCCGCCGCCACAAATGATTGCGCACCTGCAAGCCGGGCGCATCGACGGGTTTTGTGTCGGCGAACCGTGGTGTGCCAGCGCAGTGAAGCAGAACCTCGGTTTCACCCTGGCGACCACCCAGACCATCTGGCCCGACCACCCGGAAAAAGTCCTGGGCTGCACCCGGGCGTTCGTCGAGCAATACCCCAATACCGCCCGGGCCTTGGTGATGGCGATCCTCGAAGCCAGCCGCTTCATCGAACAAAGCAGCGAAAACCGTCGCAGCACCGCGCAACTGTTAAGTGCACCCGAATACCTCGACGCCCCGCTGGACTGCATCGAGCCGCGCTTGCTGGGAATCTACGCCGACGGTTTGGGCAACAGCTGGCAGGATCCCCACGCCATGCGCTTCCACGGCAATGGCGAGGTGAACCTGCCATACCTGTCCGACGGCATGTGGTTCATGACCCAGTTCCGTCGCTGGGGCCTGCTGCGCGAAGACCCGGATTACCTGGCCGTGGCCCGGGACGTCCAGCAGCTCAAGCTGTACCGTGAAGCCTGTGCGGCGCTGGACATCGCGCCCCCGGGCCAGGACATGCGCAGCAGCCAACTGATCGACGGCATCACCTGGGACGGCTCGGACCCGGCCGGGTACGCCCGCAGCTTCAAACTGCACGCCTTGAGCGATGCGGCTCCCCTTCTCGCCAGCCGCTGACAGGAGCCACGACCATGTTGCGTATCCTGCTGATCAACGACACCGCGAAAAAAGTCGGCCGCCTCAAGGCCGCCCTGATTGAAGCCGGCTTCGAAGTGATCGACGAATCCGGCCTGACCATCGACCTGCCGGCGCGCGTCGAAACGGTGCGTCCGGATGTGATCCTGATCGATACCGAGTCACCCGGGCGCGACGTGATGGAACAAGTGGTGCTGGTCAGTCGCGACCAACCACGACCGATCGTCATGTTTACCGACGAGCACGACCCCAATGTGATGCGCCAGGCGATCAAGTCGGGCGTCAGTGCCTACATCGTCGAAGGCATCCACGCCGCGCGCCTGCAACCGATCCTCGACGTGGCCATGGCCCGCTTCGAAAGCGACCAGGCCCTGCGCGCCCAACTCCTGGCCCGGGACCAGCAACTGGCCGAACGCAAGCGCATCGAACTGGCCAAGGGCATGTTGATGAAGATGAAGGACTGCAACGAAGAACAGGCCTACACCTTGATGCGCCGCCAGGCCATGAGCCGCCAGCAGAAGCTGATCCAGGTGGCGGAGCAGATCATTGCCATGAACGAGTTGCTCGGCTGAAAGCCTTGTAGCGCCTGGCCTGGCGCCATCGCGAGCAGGCTCGCTCCCACAGGTCCAGGGGTGAACACAATATTTGCGAACACCCCCAACCAACTGTGGGAGCCGAGCTTGCTCGCGATGGCGGCCCTGCATTCAACATCACCTTTAACTGACCTACCGCTATCGCGAGCAGGCTCGCTCCCACTGGATCCGAGGGTGACCGCAGCTTCTGTGAACACCGCAAATCCATTGTGGGAGCGAGCTTGCTCGCGATAGCCCTCACGCCAATCCCTACTGTTGGCACAGATCTCGCTTAAGCAAACCCACAGGTAACCAACGGCGGTTGCCCCACCTACGACAAAGACGTCGCACACCCTCCTTGCCTCTCTGGCGATCCGGGTTGCGGCGTTTTTTTGTTTTGGCTCTTCGGAGCCGGTGGTGCGACCACAGACGGCGCACTGCCCTAAGCACTGACTCATTTCTCGAGACTTTTACAGCTGAGGTGCGCGATGAATTCAAGCTTCTGGAAATCCGGCCACACCCCGACACTGTTCGCGGCCTTCCTTTATTTCGACCTGAGTTTCATGGTCTGGTACCTGCTCGGTCCACTGGCGGTGCAGATCTCCGCCGACCTGCACCTGACCACCCAACAACGCGGCCTGATGGTGGCGACGCCGATCCTGGCCGGTGCCGTACTGCGCCTGTTCATGGGCCTGCTGGCCGACCGGATTTCACCGAAGACTGCCGGCATGATCGGCCAGGTGATTGTGATCGGTGCGCTGTTCTGCGCCTGGAAACTGGGCATCCACAGCTACGAGCAAGCCTTGTTGCTGGGCTTGTTCCTGGGTGTGGCCGGCGCGTCGTTCGCCGTGGCCCTGCCGCTGGCCTCCCAGTGGTATCCGCCACAGCACCAGGGCAAGGCCATGGGCATCGCTGGCGCCGGTAACTCGGGCACCGTGCTCGCGGCGTTGATCGCTCCGGTGATGGCGGTGGCCTTCGGCTGGACCAACGTGTTCGGCTTCGCGCTGATCCCCCTGGTGCTGACCCTGGTCCTTTTCGCCTGGCTGGCCAAGAACGCCCCCGAGCGGCCGAAAGCCAAATCCATGGCCGACTACCTCAAGGCCCTGGGCGATCGTGACAGCTGGTGGTTCATGTTCTTCTACAGCGTGACCTTCGGTGGTTTCATCGGCCTGGCCAGCGCCCTGCCCGGCTACTTCAACGACCAATACGGCCTGAGCCCGGTCACCGCCGGCTACTACACCGCCGCCTGCGTCTTCGGTGGCAGCCTGATGCGTCCCTTGGGCGGTGCCCTGGCGGACCGTTTCGGCGGCATCCGCACCTTGCTGGGCATGTACACCGTGGCGGCGGTCTGCATCGCGGCGGTGGGCTTCAACCTGCCGAGTTCCTATGCGGCCCTCGCCCTGTTCGTTTGCACCATGCTCGGTTTGGGTGCGGGCAACGGCGCAGTGTTCCAACTGGTGCCCCAACGCTTCCGCCGCGAAATCGGCGTGATGACCGGGCTGATCGGCATGGCCGGCGGCATCGGCGGCTTCGTCCTGGCGGCCGGCATGGGCGCGATCAAGCAAAGCACCGGCAGCTATCAACTGGCCCTGTGGCTGTTCGCCAGCCTCGGTGTCCTGGCCTGGTTCGGCCTGCACGGCGTCAAGCGTCGCTGGAGAACCACTTGGGGTTCGGCCGCCGTCACCGCGGCTCGGGTATAACCTGCAACCATGAGCCTGCGATTGAGCTTCGCCGAAGCCAGCGCCATAGGCCCGCGGGAAGAAAACCAGGACGCCCTGCGCCTGGTCACCCCGGCGCCGGCCCTGGCCGCCAGCAAGGGTTACCTGTTCGCCATCGCCGACGGCGTGAGCCAATGCGCCGATGGCGGGCTCGCCGCCCGTTCGACCTTGCAGGCCCTAGCCCTGGACTACTACTCCACACCGCAAACCTGGGGCGTGGCCCAGGCACTGGATCGATTGCTGCTGGCCCAGAATCGCTGGCTGCAGGCCAACGGTGGCGGGCAACCGTTGCTCACCACCGTCAGTGCCCTGGTCCTGCGGGGCCGACGCTTCACCCTCGCGCATGTCGGCGATTGCCGGGTCTACCGCTGGCACGCCGATCACCTGCAACGGGTCAGCGAAGACCACGTCTGGGAACAGCCGGGCATGCAACATGTGCTCAAGCGCGCCCTGGGCCTGGATCAGCACCTGATCCTCGACTTTCTCGACGGTGAACTGCGCCCCGACGAAACCTTCGTATTGCTCAGCGATGGTGTCTGGGCGGTCCTGGGGGACACGGCCATCGCCGGCATCCTGCGTGACCAGCCGGACCTGGACCTGGCCGCGCAGACGCTGGTCAACGCCGCGCACCTGGCCGGCAGCCAGGACAACGCCAGCGCCTTGTTGGTGCGGGTCGATGCGGTGGGCGAAGCCAGCATCGGCGATGCCCTGATCCAGTTGCAGCAATGGCCCCTGCCGCCTGCGCTTAGACCGGGCCAGGTCTTCGAGGGCTGGCAGATCGAAAGCCTGCTCGGCCACAGCCAGCAATCGTTGCTCTACCGGGTACATGACGGCCAAGGCCAACCCTGGCTGCTGAAAACCTTGCCCGTGCAGCTACGGGACGACAGCCGGGCCGGACAGGCCTTGCTCTCGGAAGAATGGTTTCTCAAGCGGGTCGCCGGGCGGCAGTTTCCCGAAGTCCATGGCGTTCCCCAGCGGCAGCATTTGTACTACGTGATGCGGGAATACCCGGGGGCGACCCTGGCCGAGCGGTTCAACCAGGGCGGGCCGCTGCCCCTGGCCCAATGGCTGGAGCTGGCGCAACGCCTGGTGCGGGCCGTGGGCCTGTTGCATCGAAGGCAGATCTACCACCGCGACATCAAGCCGGAAAACCTGCACCTGGGCGACGACGGGGAATTGCGCTTGCTGGACTTTGGGTTGGCGTATTGCCCGGGCCTGTCCGAAGACCAGGCCAACGTGCTGCCCGGCACCCCCAGCTACATCGCCCCGGAAGCCTTCGGCGGCACCGCGCCCACGGCCCAACAGGATTTGTATGCCGTCGGCGTGACCTTGTATTTCCTGCTGACCGGGCATTATCCCTACGGCGAAATCGAAGCCTTCCAGCGCCCGCGCTTCGGTGTGCCGGTCAGTGCCAGCCGCTATCGGCCGGACCTGCCCGAATGGCTCGGGCAAAGCCTGGAACGCGCCGTCGCCGCAGACCCGGAACAACGCTTTGAAACCGCCGAGGAGTGGCTGTTGCTGCTGGAACAGGGCGAGCGCCGCAGCTTGAGCGTAAGGCCCAGGCCATTGCTGGAGCGCGAGCCGCTGAAGGTCTGGCGGACGTTGGCGCTGGTGTCGTTGGTGGTGAATGTTGTGCTGCTGTTTTTGGTGTTTCACAGCTGAGACCCGGTCGCGCCTATCGCGAGCAAGCTCGCTCCCACAGGTTGTGTGTCCACCACAGATCCAGTGTGGGAGCGAGCTTGCTCGCGATGGCGGCTTGCCTGTCACTACACATCTATCGCCCCACGCTCCATTACCGGGCAACCCGCTTTGATTCGGTGCAATAAATCGCTCTTCAACTCGACTCACCCGCCCGCCCTTCAACAAATCCGCGCCTTCCAGCCACTTGGCACAACCACTGCATAACCGCTCTCACCATACATAAAGCAACGCCTCCAACGATGAAGGCGGTGCTTCCCGAGAGAACGGGACCAGGACAAAGGCGTCCTCGCTAGCTTGCTAGCGGGACGCCTTTTTTTGTTTTCGTAAAAATTGCCGAGCCAGTCCGATCGCCGTGACGAAACGGGCCTGGCTTGCGGAGAACCCTGATGAAAAAACTCAAACTGGTGATGATCGGCAACGGCATGGCCGGGGTTCGAACCCTTGAGGAACTGCTCAAGCTGAGCAACGAGCTGTACGACATCACGGTGTTCGGCGCCGAGCCCCACACCAACTACAACCGCATCCTGCTCTCGCCCGTGCTGGCCGGTGAGCAGACGTTCGAAGAGATCGTGCTCAACGACCTGAGCTGGTACCTGGACAACGACATCAAGCTGCTGCTCAACCGCAAAGTGGTGGAAATCGACCGGGTCAAGCGTCGGGTCATCGCCGAAGACGGCAGCGAAGCCGAATACGATCGCCTGCTCATCGCCACCGGCTCCACCCCGTTCATCCTGCCGATTCCCGGCAACACCCTGGACGGCGTGATCGGCTACCGCGACATCGCCGACACCCAGGCGATGATCGACACCGCCAAGACCCACAAGCACGCCGTGGTCATCGGCGGCGGCCTGCTGGGCCTGGAAGCCGCCAATGGCTTGAAGTTGCGGGGCATGGACGTGACCGTGGTGCACCTGGGCGAATGGCTGCTGGAACGGCAACTGGACAAGACCAGCGGCCAATTGCTGCAAACCGCCCTGGAAAACCGTGGCCTGAAATTCCGCCTCAGCGAGCAGACCCAGGCCTTGCACGACGCCGGCAACGGCCGGGTCGGCTCGGTGCAGTTCAAGAACGGCGACATCATCCCCGCCGACCTGGTGGTGATGGCCGCCGGCATCCGTCCCAACACCGGACTGGCGGAAAAATCCGGCATCCCGTGCAACCGTGGGATCCTGGTCAACGACACGATGCAGACCTACGACCCGCGCATCTACGCCATCGGTGAATGCGCCAACCATCGCGGCACCGCCTACGGTTTGGTCGCACCGTTGTTCGAACAGGCCAAGGTCTGCGCCAACCACCTCGCCCAACTAGGCTTCGCCACTTACAAGGGCTCGGTCACGTCGACCAAGTTGAAAGTCACCGGCATCGACCTGTTCTCCGCCGGGGACTTCATGGGTGGCGAAGGCACCGAGACCATCACCCTTTCCGATCCCATCGGCGGCGTCTACAAAAAGCTGGTGATCAAGGACGACGTGCTGGTCGGTGCCTGCCTGTACGGCGATACCGCAGATGGCGGCTGGTACTTCCGCCAGATCCGTGAAAACCACGCCATCGGCGAAATCCGCGATCACCTGATGTTCGGCGAAAACGCTTTGGGCGATGTCGGCCACCAAGGCCAGGACAAAGCCATGAGCATGGCCGACAGTGCCGAAGTCTGCGGCTGCAACGGCGTGTGCAAGGGCACCATCGTCAAGGCGATCCAGGAACACGGGCTGTTCAGCGTCGATGACGTGAAAAAACACACCAAGGCCGCCAGCTCCTGCGGCTCCTGCGCCGGCCTGGTGGAGCAGATCCTGATCAATACCGTCGGCGGCGCGGCGGACGTCAAGCCGAAAAGCGAAAAAGCCATCTGCGGGTGCAGCGACCTCAACCACGGCCAGATCCGCCAGGCGATCCGCGACCAGCACCTGCTGACCATCGCCGGGACCATGAGCTACCTGAACTGGCGTACCCCGAACGGCTGCGCCACCTGCCGCCCGGCGCTGAACTACTACCTGATCTCCACCTGGCCCGGCGAAGCCCAGGATGACCCGCAGTCGCGCCTGATCAACGAGCGCGCCCACGCCAACATCCAGAAAGACGGCACCTACTCCGTGGTTCCGCGGATGTGGGGCGGCGTGACCAATCCCTCCGAGCTGCGGCGCATCGCCGACGTGGCCGACAAGTACAACGTGCCCATGGTCAAGGTCACCGGTGGCCAGCGCATCGATTTGCTGGGGATCAAGAAGCAGGACCTGCCCGGCGTCTGGAAAGACCTCGACATGCCGTCCGGCCACGCCTACGGCAAATCCATCCGCACCGTGAAGACTTGCGTGGGCAGCGAGTTCTGCCGCTTCGGCACGCAGAACTCGACCCAACTGGGCATCGAGCTGGAGCACGACTTGTTCAACATGTGGTCGCCCCACAAAGTGAAGCTGGCCGTTTCCGGCTGCCCACGCAACTGTTCGGAAGCCGGGATCAAGGACGTCGGCATCATTGGCGTCGACTCCGGCTGGGAGATGTACATCGGTGGCAACGGCGGGATCAAGACCGAGGTCGCCGAATTCTTCGTCAAGCTCAAGACCGCAGAGGAAGTGCGCGAATACAACGGCGCCTTCCTGCAACTGTACCGCGAGGAAGCCTTCTACCTCGAACGCACTGTGCACTACATGCAGCGCGTTGGCATGGAGCACATCAAGAAGGCCGTGCTGGAAGACCCCGTGCGGCGCAAGGCCCTCCACGAACGCCTGAAGTTTTCCCTGTCGCTGGAGCAGGACCCTTGGAAGCAACGCCTGGAACAACCGCATTTGAAGAAAGAGTTCGAGGTCATCCCCGTGAAAAACCTGGAGGTGCCGGCATGAACTGGTTGGATATCTGCGCACTGGAAGAGATCAACATCTTGGGCTCGCGCATCATCAATGGCCCCAAAGGCGATATCGCGATTTTCCGCACCAGCGACGATGAAGTGTTCGCCCTCGATGACCGTTGCCCGCACAAGGGCGGTCCGTTGTCCCAAGGCTTGGTCTACGGCAAGCGCGTGGCCTGTCCGCTGCACAACTGGCAGATCGACCTGGAAAGCGGCCAGGCCCAAGCCCCCGACGTGGGCTGCGCCCATCATCATTCGGCCCGGGTCGAAAACGGCCGGGTGCAGTTGGCCCTGCGGGACGCAAGCTGATGAACCGCCAGATCACGGCCTCGACCTGCTGTTATTGCGGGGTCGGTTGCGGCGTGCTGATCGAGCATGACGACGAGCGCATCCTCGGCGTCAGCGGCGATCCCGCCCACCCGGCCAACTTCGGCAAACTGTGCAGCAAGGGTTCCACCCTGCACCTGACCGGCGACCTCGCCGCCCGCGCCCTGTACCCGGAGCTGCGCCTGGGCAAAGGCCTGGCACGGGCCCGCGCCGATTGGGACAGCGCCCTGGATCACGCCGCCAGTGTCTTCGCCGAGACCCTTGTCGAGCACGGCCCCGACAGCGTGGCGTTCTACATCTCCGGCCAGTTGCTGACCGAGGATTACTACGCCTTCAACAAACTCGCCCGGGCGTTGGTGGGCACCAACAACATCGACAGCAATTCCCGGCTGTGCATGTCCTCCGCCGTGGTGGGCTACAAGCGCAGCCTAGGCGCCGACGCCCCGCCCTGCAGCTATGAAGACCTGGAGCTGAGCGACTGTGTGATGATCGTCGGCAGTAACATGGCCTACGCCCATCCCATCCTCTTTCGCCGACTCGAAGAGGCAAAATCCCGCCGGCCGCAGATGAAAATCATCGTCATCGATCCCCGGCGCACCGACACCTGCGACCTGGCGGACCTGCACCTGGCGATCCTGCCAGGCACCGATGTCGCCTTGTTCCATGGGATTTTGCACCTGCTGCTGTGGGAAGACTGGGTCGACCGCGACTTCATCAAGGCCCACACCGAAGGTTTGGCGGACCTGAAGAACCTGGTACGCGACTACACCCCGGCGATGGTTGCCCAGCTGTGCGGCATCAGCGTCGAACAACTGCACCAGTGCGCCGAATGGGTCGGCACCTCGCCAAGCTTCCTGTCGTTGTGGTGCATGGGCCTGAACCAGTCCACCGCCGGCAGCGCGAAAAACAGCGCACTGATCAACCTGCACCTGGCCACCGGGCAAATCGGCCGGCCGGGGGCGGGCCCCTTCTCGCTGACCGGCCAACCCAATGCCATGGGCGGACGGGAAACCGGCAGCCTGTCGAACCTGCTGCCGGGCCACCGCGAAGCGGCCAATCCGGAGCATCGCGCCGACGTCGCCCGTTACTGGGGGGTCGAGCAATTGCCCGCCACCACCGGCTTGAGCGCCATCGAGCTGTTCGAGCAAGTGCGCAGCGGCAAGATCAAGGCCTTGTGGATCGCCTGCACCAACCCGGCCCAGTCGATGCCGGACCAGACAGCGGTACGCGAGGCCCTGCAAGCCTGTCCGTTCGTGGTGTTGCAGGAAGCCTTCCGGACCACCGAAACCGCCGCCTTTGCCGACCTGCTGCTGCCGGCAGCCAGCTGGGGCGAGAAAGAAGGCTCGGTGACCAACTCCGAACGACGTATTTCCCACGTCCGTCGGGCCATCGGCGCACCGGGTGAAGCACGGCCGGACTGGGCAATCACAGTGGATTTCGCACAACGCCTGGAGAAACGTCTGCGCCCGGGCCAACCCAGCCTGTTCGCCTTCGACACCCCGGCCCAACTGTTCGATGAATACAAGCAGCTGACCCGTGGCCGCGACCTGGACTTGTCCGGCATCAGTCATGCCCTGATCGACCGGCTCGGCCCCCAGCAATGGCCCTTCCCGGATGGCGCCACGGTCGGGACGGCGCGCCTGTACGTGGACGGGATTTTCCCGACCGACAATGGCCGAGCGCGCTTCGTGGCCGATCCCTATCGCGCCGCCCAGGAACTGCGTGACGCCCGCTACCCATTGACCCTCAACACGGGCCGCTTGCGTGACCAGTGGCACGGCATGAGCCGTACCGGTACCGCCGCGCAGCTGTTTGGGCATGTGAACGAAGCCGTACTCAGCCTGCACCCCGATGAACTGCGGCGGCATCGCCTGCAAGCGGGCGACCTGGTCAGCCTCAAGAGCCGTCGCGGCAGCGTGATCGTGGCGGTGGACAGCGACGACAGCGTACGCCCCGGCCAAGCGTTCCTGCCCATGCACTGGGGGGATCGATTCCTAAAGGGCGGCGTGAATACCCTGACTCAACCGGCTTTCGACCCCTTGTCGAAACAACCGGAACTCAAGCACAGCGGCGTGCGCCTGGAGCCGGTGAACCTGCCTTGGCAGCTTTTCGCCTTGATCGAAGGCGATGTTCAACAGCATCTGGAGGCGCTGCGCCCCCTGTGCGAGGCGTTTTCCTACGTCAGCCTGAGCCTGACCGGCCGTGAGCGTCCCGCGTTGCTAATTCGCGCTGCCAGCGCCGTCGCGCCCGAACCGCAACTGCTCCAGGCCATCGACGAGCAATTGGGCCTGATCGACGGGCCGGTGCTGGCCTATGACGACCCGCGTCGCGCCATCGGCAAACGGGTGCGCATCGAAAACGGCCGCATCACCGCCATTCGCCTGGCCGGCGAAACCCTGGCTCGACACTGGCTGCAGAACCTGTGGCTGGAAGGCCGTGCCGATGAACAGCTGCGGCGCTGGCTGCTGGCGCCTTTGAGCGCACCGCCGGGCAATGTCGGCGCCGCAACGGGTGGCAGCAAAACGCTGTGCAACTGCATGAACGTCAGCCAGCGTGCAATCTGCGCAGGCATTGAACGTGGCTTGGACTTGCAGGGGCTTAAACAGGAACTGGGCTGTGGCACGCAATGCGGTTCTTGCGTACCGGAAATCAAACGCCTGCTGGTTACCACTGCGCAACCGCTGGCGGCTATCTCGTGAGGAAAACACTATGAACGCAAAAGTCTGGCTGGTGGGTGCAGGTCCCGGTGACCCTGAATTGCTGACCCTCAAAGCCGTGCGCGCCTTGGGCGAGGCCGACGTGGTGTTGATCGACGACCTGGTCAATGCGGCGGTGCTGGAACACTGCCCCGCGGCGCGCATCATTGCCGTGGGCAAGCGCGGCGGCTGTCGTTCCACCCCCCAGGCCTTCATTCATCGGCTGATGCTGCGGTATGCCCGCCAGGGCAAATGCGTGGTGCGCCTCAAGGGCGGCGACCCGTGCATCTTCGGCCGCGGCGGCGAAGAGGCACAGTGGTTGCGCGAGCATGGCGTCGAGGTGGAGCTGGTCAACGGCATCACCGCCGGCCTCGCGGGAGCCACCCAGTGCGATATTCCACTGACCTTGCGCGGGATTGCCCGGGGCGTGACCCTCGTCACGGCCCACACCCAGGACGGTAGCCGCCTGAACTGGCAAGCCCTGGCCCAAAGCGGCACGACACTGGTGGTGTACATGGGCGTGGCGAAACTGAGCGAGATCCGTGAGCAGTTGCTGGCCGGTGGCCTGGCGGCGAACACGCCCGTGGCCATGATCGAAAACGCCTCCCTGCCCCACCAGCGTGATTGCCGCAGCGACCTGGCCTCGATGGAAGCCGATGCCAGCGCCTTCCAGCTCAAGAGCCCGGCGATCCTGGTGATTGGCGCGGTGGCCGGTGCTGCCGAACTCACCGCCTCACAGCCGGCGTGGGTTCAGGCTTCGGCGCTGTAACCAACAACACCCAACCCTATGTGAAAGCGAGCTTGCTCGCGATAGCGTCGGGTCAGCAGCATCCATACTGGCTGACACACCGCTATCGCGAGCAAGCTCGCTCCCACAGGTTTTGTGTTTAACCAACTGTTTTTGCGGCAACGCCCCTTTTCATAAATCGCAGGCAAAGAAAAGCCCGGCCTGGGCCGGGCTTTTCCAAAGCTGTGGGCTAATTACTTAGCTTGAGCTTCAACCTGCGCTTCTACGCGACGGTTAACTGCACGACCAGCTTCAGTGGCGTTGTCGGCAACTGGGCGGGTTTCGCCGTAGCCAACAGACTGAACGCGGGACGATTCAACACCGTACTGGTTGGTCAGAACTTGCTTGACGGCGTTTGCACGACGCTCAGACAGTTTCTGGTTGTAAGCGTCAGGACCGACGGAGTCAGTGTGACCTTCAACAGTAGTGGTGGTGGATGGGTACTGCTTCATGAAGTCAGCCAGGTTCTTGATGTCGCCGTAGCTGTTAGGCTTGACGACCGACTTGTCGAAGTCGAACTTGACGTCCAGCTCAACACGAACGACTTCGGCAACTGCTGGGCAGCCATCAGCGTCAACGGTTACGTTGGCTGGGGTGTCAGGGCACTTGTCGACGTTGTCGCACACGCCGTCGTTGTCGCTGTCGGAGCAGACTTCAGCCGGAGCTGGAACTGGAGCAGCAGCAGGCTTGGAGCCGCCACCGAAGTTCACACCGATACCGACGCTTGGCGCCCACTCGGTGTCGCCCTGGTCGATGTTGTACTGAGCTTCAACGCCGGCACGGGCGTAGAAGTTCTCGGTGAAATACAGCTTGGCGCCGCCACCAACGTTGGCGAAGGTAGAACGGTTACGACCGTTGCTGCCATTCTGGTCGATGCTCTGGTCGGAGAAACCGGCCGAAACGTAAGGACGCAGCATGTCGCCTGGGTTGTTGAAGTGGTACAGGGCGTCCAGAGCGGTGTTGGCGCCCTTGACGTTAGTGCCGTCGTCGGTACGTGCGTTGTGCACTTCGTCGTAGGCCAGACGCAGTTCAACGTCGTCGGTCAGAAAGTAACCAACCGAACCGCCGAACAGGTTGCCGTTGTTCTTGAAGTTACGAGCGCTGTCGAATTGTTCTTTCTTGGCGAAGCCTTCGATTTCAACTGCGCCTTGGCCTTGTGCCAGAGCGCCGAACGAAGTGGCAGCAATCAAAGAACCAATGGCAAAGCCCAAGGTGTTTTTCAGTTTCATCCGTTAAATCCCCATCTGGTGATTGTGAAGCAGTCCCGCAAACCGGGGGACAACTCGGCGGCAAGTCTATCAGAACTTGCCTACGCGTAAGAGATATTTGCGCCGAACTAAGTTTCAGCAATGCCCGCAAATTTCTCACGCAATTTGTCAAGAGCGCGCTTGTAACGCATTTTTGTCGCGCTCAAACCCATGTGCATTATGTCTGCGATCTCCTGGAATTCCAGCTCTGCGACAAATCGTAGCACCAGAATTTCCCGATCGATCGGGTTTACATGGACCAGCCAGCGATCGAGCCCACCCTTTTCCTCGGGCTTGGGCGCCTTATCTTCCGACGCTTCCTCGAGAGGGTCCAGGCTCAACGCGTCCATCAAGCGACGCTTTCGCCGTTCCTTGCGATACTGCGTGATGCATTCGTTGTACGTGATGCTGTAGAGCCAGGTCTTGAACTTCGATTTCCCCTCGAAGTTCTTCAGGCCATACAGCACCTTCAACATCACCTCCTGACAGACATCGTCAGCATCACGATCGTTCCCGAGATAACGCGCACAAACGTTAAATAAAGTTCTCTGGTAGCGACGCATCAACTCTTCATAGGCGCGTGTTACGTGGAACAGCTCCGTATGCGCGCGCGCGACCAACTCCTCATCGGAGAGATCACGGGGGTCGTAGCGCGTGGATAGCGATTGGGGTTTGTTCAAAACAAGTCGGGCCGACAGTCTAGGTCAATGTGCGCCGCAGCCTGTGCTAGCAGGCATTTCGCGGCGGCATACATTAGCAGGGTTTGCCGGGTTAGCGGCTACTCACATGCTGTTCCAGCAGGATCCGATTGGAAAGCGACACCAACTCGCCCTCCTCGGTCAGCAATGTGGTTTTCACCGTGCCGATCTCCTCGATCTGGCCTTCGACCTCGCCAACACGCACTTGTTGCCCAACCTCATACAATTCACGCACATAGATTCCCGCAAGAATCTGACCGGCGATTTCCCGGCTTCCCAATCCCATTGCCAGCGCAACCGCCAGACCAACGGTAATCAATACGATCACGATCACGTGGTTGAGCAGGTCGGTCTTGACCTCCAACTGGCTGATCGCCACCGAAATACTGATGATAATCACCAGGCCCTGGGCGATACGCCCCACGCCAGCGGCATAGTCCAGCCCGACGCCTTCGGCCGCACCGCGTACCAGCCCATTGGCCAGTTGTGCCAGCAGGACACCCACCAGCAACACCAGCGCGGCACCAAAAACCTTCGGCAAATACAATGCAAGCATATCGAGCGTAGCTGAAACTCGCTCAAGGCCAAGGGATTCCGCTGCGGAAACCAAAAAAATCAGCAATACGAACCAATAGACGATCTTGCCGACCAGGGTCGAGATCGGCACCTGGATGCCGCCACGGGACAGCAACTTGGTCAGGCCGGTGCCGCCCATCAGGCGATCGAGGCCCAGCTTGGCGAGCAACTTGGACAGCAACGTATCCAGCAGCTTGGCCACGACAAAACCCAGCAACAACACCACTAGCGCCCCGAAGAGGTTCGGGATGAAGTTGGCTACCTTGGTCCACAACGCAGTCATTGCCGTGACGAGGCTCTGGGTCCAGAGATCAAGTTCCATATTCAATCAGCCTTATCAGCGGTGCGAGTAACAGGTTTACGACGGGAAACCGGCGAGACATGGGCCGATCCGTTATTCAGGGCGATCATCAGCGCGGGCAACCAGCGGCCCAGCAGGCTGAACAGATCGCCCGCGCCGACCTGGCGGTTGGCGGTTTTCAGTACACGTCCCAGGCATGCATCGTCGTCCCGGCTGGACGGCGAAGCCTTGAGCATGTCGCGCAAAGACTGTTCAAACGGATCGTGCATACGCACCTCTCGTGATGTCTGTGGAAGACGCGATCAAATTTCGTCGGGTCACATGAAACCCCTGTCATACCCAGCGCAAACGACGGAACAACCACCACTGTCCCAGTGCCACGCAGATCATCAACAGGCACGCGAACATGAAACCGTAGGGGCTTGCGGAAAACGGAATGCCGCCGACGTTGATACCCAAAAGGCCGGTGAGAAAACTCATTGGCAGGAAAATCCCGGTGACGATGCCGAAGCGGTACATGGTGCGGTTCATGCGCACCGAAAGGCGCCGGTCTTCGGCCTCCAGCACAAGCCCCACGCGCTCTCGAGTCAGTTCCAGCTCCTCGAGGTAACGGGTCAGGCTGTTGTTCAATTCGTTCCAATAGTCGCCGTCGTCATCGAAAAACCAGGGCAGCTTGAGCCGCGTCATCTGGCCGAAAATGTCCCGCTGTGGCGCCAGGAATCGCTTGAGTCCGGCGGCCCTTCGACGGATGTGCAAAATGGCGTCGTGCTCGGGGGTATACCGTTCGTCGGTATCAAGCTTTTCTTCCTCCCCGTCGACGATTTCGGACAGGCAAGTGACCAGGTCCTGCACCTTGTTGGTGAGGTATTGCGCCATATAAAGGATGAGTTCAGAGGCCGTTTTCGGCCCCTTGCCCTCGGCCAGTTGCGCCAACAATTCATCGGTGGCGCGCAACGGACGCAGGCGCAGGGAGATCACCCGCTGGGCGGACGCGAAGATCCGTACCGACACCATGTCTTCCGGCTCGGCACCCGGGTTGAGGTTGATCCCCCGCAGGAACAGCAGCAGTTCAGCATTGGGCAACGGCAACAAGCGCGGCCGGGTGTTCTCTTCGAGCAGCAGGTCGCAGTTGAATTCGCTCAGGCCGCTGGATTTGCGCAGCCAGGTGTGGGTTTGCGGATGACTGCGATCCCAGTGCAGCCACAGGCTTTCGTGGGCCTGCAACTGCAAATCGTCGAGTTCGGTCCGGGCTATGGAACGCGCGCCGCCTTTACCGTCCAGCACCAGGGCATGCACCAGCCCCCATTGCGCGTTTTCTTCCTCGAACATCCTCATCCCTTATGGCTGTGGCGCTTCATTCAGGCATTTTCAGCGGGCTTGGCGAAACGATCACGCCGTTGTTGTCGGCATAGACATACTCGCCCGGGCGGAACGTCACACCGGCAAAGGTCACCGCCACATTGAGATCGCCGATACCGCGCTTGTCGGTCTTCATTGGATGGCTGGCCAGGGCCTGGACGCCGAGGTCGGTCTGGGCGATGACGTCGACGTCGCGGATGCAACCGTAGATCACCAGCCCTTCCCAGCCATTTTTCGCGGCTTTTTCCGCCAACATGTCCCCCAGCAGTGCCCGGCGCAGGGAACCGCCGCCGTCGACCACCAGCACCTTGCCATTGCCCTTGAGTTCAACCTGCTCCTTGACCCGCGAGTTGTCCTCGAAGCACTTGATGGTCACAATTTCACCGCCGAAGGAATCGCGGCCACCGAAATTGCTGAACATCGGTTCCAACACCTGCACCAGTTCCGGGTAGGCGTCGCACAGATCGGGCGTGAGGTAATGGTTCATCGAACAACTCCTGAAAGGCTGGAACGTCAGACTGAATGAGCAACCGTTTGTGACTGGAACTGCTTGAAGCGTCATATCTTAGCCGCAAGCCGACCGGAGCGAAATGCCCTTGTCAGAGCCTTCGCCTCAAACCGCCTCGGCCAACTGGGGCTGTCCTGCCAGCAGGGGGACCTGTTGATCCTTAAGCCAACGCGCCACCAACGGCCAGACCTCAAGGTGAGCGGCCTTGCTGACCAGCATCTCCACATGACCGAAATCGTCTGTGAAACCCTGTCCCCGGCCCAGGCAGACAAACTGCTTGTGCACCGAGCCGATCTGATCGAAAAGCTTGCGGCAAGCCCAGGTCGGGTCCTGGTGATCGCCCGCGGCACTCACCGCCAGCACAGGCAACCAGACATCGGCCAACCCGGCCCACCAGTTCTTCTCGGCATCGCCGAAACGTCCGAACAAACCGTACCAACGCATGCTTTCCAAGGCCAGGCCGATGGGCTCGTCCTCGGGGCCGCGCTTGAGCCTTGAGCCTGACAGTTGGGCAAAGCGTTTGAGAATGAAGCGGCCACTCCATTCCACCGGAGGGATCTTCAGTGGCCAGTAGGTGCGGCTGACCTGGGTGCCGAAAAATGCCGCCGACGCCACGGCAGGCTTGCCCAGGTAGTGGCCGCCCAAGGCTGCCGCCAGGGTGATGCCCCCCAGGGAGTGGCCGATCCAGTGGGGCACTTGCCCGCTCTGCTCGCGCACGAAGGCGCCAATGGCCGGCAAGTCGTAGCGGGCGTAGTCGGCCACCCGATTGTGGCGATAGCCCTGGTTGCGCTGGGAAAGCCCATGGCCGCGCATCTCGGGAATCCACACGTCGAATCCCAGGCGTGCAAGGTACGCCCCCAGGCCCAGGCCCTTGGGTGAATACCAGAAACGCCGATTGGAGAAACTGCCGTGCAACAGGATCACCGGGACGCCACGGGTGTCACCCGCGTCGGCCATACCCAGCCGGGTGACGGCCAGTTCGACACTGGCATCCGGGCTGTTGCCGGGCTTCAAGCGATAGACATCTTCGCTCAGATCACCGCGCCGCTCGGCGCTGATCAGGGCGACAGGAAAAAGGTTGCTGCTGCTTTGCATAATCTTCTTGCACAAAAAAAGACGACTGTGGGAGCGAGCTTGCTCGCGATTGCGATGGATCAGCAAAATAATCTTGGCTGACACGCCGCTATCGCGAGCAAGCTCGCTCCCACAAAGGTTACCCGGCTTACATTACCGGTGAGGCCCCTTCACTCGATCAGACCGCCGCCTGACCCTCGGCCAGGAAGAACCAGGTTTCCAGCACGGAGTCGGGGTTCAACGAAACGCTTTCGATGCCCTGCTCCATCAGCCACTTGGCCAGGTCCGGGTGATCCGAAGGACCCTGGCCGCAGATGCCGATGTACTTGCCGGCCTTGTTGCAGGCGGCGATGGCATTGGCCAGCAGCTTCTTGACCGCCGGGTTCCGCTCGTCGAACAGGTGGGCGATGATCCCGGAATCGCGGTCCAGGCCCAGGGTCAGCTGGGTCAGGTCGTTAGAACCGATGGAGAAACCGTCGAAGAACTCGAGGAACTCTTCAGCCAGGATGGCGTTGGACGGCAGTTCGCACATCATGATCACGCGCAGGCCATTGTCACCACGGGCCAGGCCGTTTTCCGCCAGCAGGTCGACGACCTGGCTCGCTTCGCCCAGGGTCCGCACGAAGGGCACCATGATCTCGACGTTGGTCAGGCCCATCTCGTTGCGCACGCGCTTGAGGGCGCGGCACTCGAGTTCGAAGCAGTCGCGGAACGATTCGCTGATGTAGCGCGACGCACCGCGGAAGCCCAGCATCGGGTTCTCTTCTTCCGGCTCGTAGAGCTTGCCGCCGATCAGGTTGGCGTATTCGTTGGACTTGAAGTCCGACAGGCGCACGATGACCTTTTTCGGCCAGAACGCCGCCGCCAGGGTGCTGATGCCTTCCACCAGCTTCTCGACGTAGAAACCGACCGGATCGTCGTAGCCGGCAATGCGCTTGTCGACGCTGTCCTTGATTTCCTGGGGCAGGCCGTCGTAGTTCAGCAGTGCCTTGGGGTGCACGCCGATCATGCGGTTGATGATGAACTCCAGGCGGGCCAGGCCCACACCGGCGTTCGGCAACTGTGCGAAGTCGAAGGCGCGGTCCGGGTTGCCGACGTTCATCATGATCTTGAACGGCAGCTCCGGCATGGCGTCCACGGAGTTCTTCTTGATGTCGAAGCCCAGTTCGCCTTCGAAGATGTAGCCGGTGTCGCCTTCGGCGCAGGAAACGGTCACGCCCTGGCCGTCCTTGAGCAGTTGGGTGGCGTTGCCGCAACCGACCACTGCCGGGATCCCCAGTTCACGGGCAATGATCGCCGCGTGGCAGGTACGCCCGCCGCGGTTGGTGACGATGGCGCTGGCGCGCTTCATCACCGGTTCCCAGTCCGGGTCGGTCATGTCGGAGACCAGTACGTCGCCGGCCTGGACCTTGTCCATCTCCGAGACGTCCTTGATGATCCGCACCTTGCCCGCGCCGATGCGCTGGCCAATGGCCCGGCCTTCCACCAGCACGGTACCGGTTTCCTTGAGCAGGTAGCGCTCCATGACGTTGGCCTGGGTGCGGCTTTTCACGGTTTCCGGACGGGCCTGCACGATATACAGCTTGCCGTCGTCACCGTCCTTGGCCCACTCGATGTCCATCGGGCACTTGTAGTGCTGCTCGATGATCATCGCCTGCTTGGCCAGCTCGCTGACTTCGGCGTCGGTCAGGCAGAAACGCGCGCGCTCGGCCTTGTCCACCTCGACGGTCTTCACCGAGCGACCGGCCTTGGCTTCGTCGCCGTAGATCATCTTGATGGCCTTGCTGCCCAGGTTGCGGCGCAGGATGGCCGGACGACCGGCTTGCAGCGTGCCCTTGTGAACGTAGAACTCATCCGGGTTCACTGCGCCCTGCACGACGGTTTCACCCAGGCCATAGGCGCCGGTGATGAACACCACGTCACGGAAGCCAGACTCGGTGTCGAGGGTGAACATCACGCCGGCGGTGCCGGTTTCGGAGCGGACCATGCGCTGCACACCGGCGGACAGGGCGACCAGCTTGTGGTCGAAGCCCTGGTGCACGCGGTAGGAAATGGCACGGTCGTTGAAAAGGGAGGCGAAAACTTCCTTGGCGGCACGAATGACGTTTTCCACGCCACGGATGTTCAGGAAGGTTTCCTGCTGGCCGGCGAAGGAGGCATCCGGCAGGTCTTCGGCGGTGGCCGAGGAACGCACGGCGACGGCGATATCGGGATTGCCTTCGGACAGCTTGGCGAAAGCGGTGCGGATCTCGGCGTTCAGTTTCTCGGGGAACTCGGCTTCCATGATCCATTGGCGGATCTGGGCACCGGTCTTGGCCAGGGCATTGACGTCATCGACGTCCAGGGCATCGAGCGCATCGTGGATCTGCTTGTTCAGGCCACTCAGTTCCAGGAAATCACGATAAGCCTGGGCGGTCGTGGCGAAGCCACCTGGCACCGATACGCCGGCACCGGCGAGGTTGCTGATCATCTCGCCCAGGGATGCGTTCTTGCCCCCCACATGCTCCACATCATGGACGCCGAGCTTATCGAGGGAAACTACGTACTCTACCAAGGTGATCTCTCCACTGACTGTGTTGGAAAAGCTCAAGGCACCGGCGGCTCCAGGGGAGCGCTCGCCGGCGATATGGCCTGGACCTGGAAAATAAGTGAGAATGCTGGCCACTGGCGGCCGGCAAATCGCGCCTATCATATCCAAGAATCGTCACTAGCTCACTAGCTTAAGGCCCAAGGCGCAAATGAAACGATCTGCTTTCTTTATCTCCGACGGCACCGGCATCACGGCCGAGACGCTAGGCCAAAGCCTGTTGGCACAGTTCGAAAACATTACCTTCGCCAAGATGACACGTCCGTACATAGACAGCGTCGACAAGGCGCGGGCCATGGTACAGCAAATCAATAAAGCCGCCGAAACCGACGGTTTTCGCCCGATCATCTTCGATACCATCGTCAATCAGGACATTCGTGAGATTCTCGCAACGTCCAATGGTTTCATGATCGACATTTTTTCCACCTTCCTGGCGCCCCTGGAACAGGAACTGAGCGAGCACTCTTCCTACTCGGTCGGCAAGTCCCATTCCATTGGCCACAACTCCAACTACATGGAGCGGATCGAGGCGGTCAACTTCGCGCTGGACAACGATGACGGCGCCCGCACGCATTATTACGACAAGGCCGACCTGATCCTAGTGGGCGTGTCGCGTTGTGGTAAGA
Source organism: Pseudomonas sp. NFACC13-1 (assembly GCF_900104425.1). NCBI lineage: Bacteria > Pseudomonadati > Pseudomonadota > Gammaproteobacteria > Pseudomonadales > Pseudomonadaceae > Pseudomonas > Pseudomonas sp. NFACC13-1. Next base: position 167,995 of record NZ_FMXV01000003.1, read on the forward strand.
CTCCGACGTGCCTGTACATGGCGATGCAATTCGGCATCCGCGCGGCCAACTATCCGCTGACCGAAGACGACATGGAGCGCCTGCAACTGCCCAGCGCCCTGCGCGCCCACCAGCACAAGCTGTTCGGCCTGACCATCGACCCGGACCGCCTCACGGCGATCCGCAACGAGCGCAAGCCCAACAGTCGTTATTCAAGCTATGCCCAGTGCGAGTTCGAAGTGCGCGAGGTGGAAAACCTGTTCCGGCGCGAGAACATTCCCCATATCAACTCCACGCATTTTTCCGTGGAAGAGATTTCGGCGAAGATCCTGGTGGAGAAAGGGGTGGAGCGGCGGTTCAAGTGAACCCGCAACAACACAAAACCCTGTGGGAGCGAGCCTGCTCGCGATAGCGGAGTGTCATGACCCACCGCTATCGCGAGCAGGCTCGCTCCCACAAGGGATTTGTAGTGCTGCTGGCTACTGCGCCAGACGCTTGACCAACGCCTGCCCCACCGCCAGCGCCGAGGCTGGATTCTGGCCGGTAATCAGTTCCCGATCCGTCACCACATGGGCAGTCCACGGCGTGGTGTTGCTGCTGTACTGCCCACCAGCCTGCTGCAACGCGGTCTGTGGGTAGAATTTCATGCTCCCGCCACCCAGCAGCCCCTTTGCCAGCTCTTCTTCCTGATTGCTGATCACCGTCATCCTGTACCCGGCATAGATCCAGCCGGCCTTGGCCGAGGCCTGGCCTTTGGCAGCCAACTGGCCAACGAAGCCCTTGGCATCAGGCAGGGTCGACAGCAACGCGATCGGCCCGTGGCAGACCAGCGCGGTGGTCTTGCCCTTGTCATGGAAGTGCGTCAACACCCGCCCCAGCGGTGCGCTCGTGAGCAAATCCTGCATGGGCGCATGCCCGCCGGGAATGTACAGGGCATCGAACTGTTCCAGACCGATCTGCTCGACACGGGCCAGGCTGATCACCGGTGAGTCCTTGGCCGAAGTGATGTTCAGTTGCGCCAGCAACGCCTGGTAGCGCTCCAGCTCCGCCGGATCATTGTTGAAGTACATCTTGTCCACCGAGGACCGGTCCAGCGTCGGCGCCTTGCCCTGCGGGGTGGCGAACGTCACGTGGTGACCGGCATCCAGCAACAGCTTCACCGGTTGCAGCAATTCGTTGAGGTAAAACCCGGTGGAGAAGACCTTGCCATTGTTCAGATCCAGATGATCGGAATCCGACAGGACCACCAGCACGTTATCGGCATGGGCCGCGACACCAATACCTGCCAGAACAACAGACGTTGCCAAGGTCGTGAGCTTTTTCATGATGACTCCAGGATGTTTCGATAAAAGATGCGCTCACTGTATTGATGCCCTCACCGGCGATAAACTGGCGTACCGGAACATCACTTGGCCTCTGGAGGCAACAATGGCACGCCGATTCGATTATCTGGCCGACGTGGAAGCCTTCGTCACGGTCGTGGAAAAAGGCACGCTCAGCGCCGGCGCCGTGGCGCTGGGGACCACGCCTTCGGTCCTGAGCCGCGCCATCTCCCGCCTCGAAGCCCGGCTCGGGGTGCAACTGTTACGACGCACGACCCGGCGGTTGAACCTGACCGATGCCGGCACCTTGTACCTGGAACAGTCGCGCTCGGCCTTTGCCCTGATTGACGACGCCGAGCGGCGAATCCAGGGCCAGGACGGTGTCTTGACCGGTCGCGTGCGCTTGAGCGTGCCGACCACCTACGGCCACTACCGCCTACCATCGCTGCTGTCGCGTTTCGCCGAGGCTTACCCGCAAGTTCGGGTCGAGCTGAGTATCACCAACCGCAATGTCGATCTGGTGGCCGAGGGGTATGACCTGGCGATCCGCCTTGGGCCGCTGCCGGACAGCGGCCTGGTCGGACGCAAACTCGAAGACGCCCGCCTGTGCCTGGTCGCCGCGCCGCATTACCTGGAACGCGCCGGAACGCCCCGGCACGTCGATGAACTGGCTGCCCACGCCTGCCTGACCTTCGTAATGCCCAGCAGCGGACGCATCGCGCCCTGGCTGTTTCGCGACAATCATGAAGACCGGGAATGGCTGCCGGCGGGCAATGTGCAGGTGTCCGATGATGTATTGGGCATCGTGTCCCTGGCGCAGGCCGGGATGGGAATCTGCCAGACCTATGAATTCATTGTCCGGGAGCGAATCGAGCGTGGGGAACTGGTGGCTTTGCTGGAGGACTTTGGCGGGCGCAGCCGCCCCTTTTCAATCATCTACCCGCCCCATCGTCAATTGCCGGCGGCGGCACGGGCGTTGATTGATTTCATGGCGAAAGCGGGAGCCACCTGTGGGAGCGAGCCTGCTCGCGATAGCCGCACCTTGGCCTGACTGACAGACCGAGTTGCCTGCATCGCGAGCGGGCTCGCTCCCACAACGTCCCCGGGCTACTGCGCCAATGCCGCCTGCTCGTCCATTTTCTTGCGCAGGCTCAGCGGGCGCATGTCGGTCCAGACTTCTTCGATGTAGGCCAGGCACTCCTTCTTGAAGCCGCTTTTACCGACGGTACGCCAGCCCTCGGGGATGGCCTTGTAGTCTGGCCAGATCGAATATTGCTCTTCGTGGTTGACCACGACCTGAAAGACGATGTCCTCGCGGTCGAATACTGAAGTCATGGGTGTCTCTCCATCTTTGCTCGAGGTTCGCTGCGTCACATGCGCAGCCAGGATATGAAAGGAACGTACGGGGCCGGGTGAAAATTAGCTGCCTTTGACCGCCGCATGCAGGGCTCGCCCGAAAATCTCGGCGACCCGGTCGATTTCGGCCCGGGTGATGATCAACGGTGGCAGGAACCGCACCACGCCGCCCTGGCGACCGCCCAGCTCCAGGATCAGCCCGCGCTTGAGGCATTCGCGTTGCAACCGTGGCGCCAGCTGGGCATGCACTGGCGGATGGCCCAGGGCGTCCGGCTTGCCCGCCGGGTCCACCAACTCGACACCGAGCATCAGCCCGCGACCGCGGATATCGCCCAGTTGCGGGAAGTCCCGCTGCAGGATGTGCAGGTGCTCGCTCAGGCGTTCGCCCATGGCGGCCGCGTGGGCCGGCAGGTCGTGCTCGCGCAGGTAGCGCATGACCGCGGAGCCGGCGGCCATGGCCATCTGATTGCCACGGAAGGTCCCGGCGTGAGCGCCCGGCAACCAGGTGTCGAGCCAGTCGCGGTAAACCACCACCGCCAGCGGCAGGCTGCCGCCAATGGCCTTGGACAACACCACCACGTCCGGGATGATCCCGGCATGTTCGAAGGCAAACATCTTGCCGGTACGGCCGAAGCCGCTCTGGATTTCGTCGACGATCAACGCCACCCCTGCCTGCTCGGTGATCCGTCGCAAGCCGCGCAGCCAATCCAGGTCGGCGGGAATGACTCCGCCCTCGCCCTGCACCACTTCGACGATGACCGCCGCCGGCAACTGCACGCCGGCCTCCGGGTCGTTCAGCAGGTTTTCCAGGTAATGCAGGTTGGCCTTCACGCCCTCGACACCGCCCAGCCCGAACGGGCAGCGGTAATCGTAGGGGTATGGCATGAACTGCACGCCGCTGCTGAGCAAGGCGCCCAAGGGTTTCTTCGGCCCCAGGCTGCCCATCAGGCTCAATGCCCCCTGACTCATGCCGTGATAACCGCCCTGGAACGACAGTACGGTGCTGCGTCCGGTCGCGGTACGCACCAGCTTGAGGGCGGCTTCCACCGCGTCGGTACCGGTGGGGCCGCAGAACTGGATCTTCGCCTCGGCGGCCAGCTTCGCCGGCAACAGGCCGAACAGGTCCTGGACGAAGCGGTCCTTGACCGGTGTGGTCAGGTCCAGGGTGTGCAACGGCAGCTCGTCGGCCAGCACCTGCTGGATCGCGTCGATCACCACCGGGTGGTTATGCCCCAGCGCCAGCGTGCCGGCGCCGGCCAGGCAATCGATGAAGGTGCGGCCCTCGACGTCCTCGACATACAACCCCTTGGCGCGCTTGAGGGCCAGGGGTATGCGCCGTGGATAGCTGCGGGCATTGGACTCCTGCCGACTCTGGCGAGCCAGCAGCGGCGACTCATTGAACTGGTAGAGCGTCTCGGCCGGCACGGGGTTGACCCTGGCCGGCTGTGCTTCGATAAGGCTGTTGGCGACTGACATCTCTCGACCCCGCAGTACGTGACCCAAAACGACACACCGGGCAGGTGCGCATCCGGTCGGGGCGCACATGCAGGTTTCCTGTTGTGGAAACGCATCAGCCACGGGGGGATTTACTCCTGTGCAGCACTTTCTCCGGTGACGCGATCAATGGCTTGTGCATCGCAATGGCCTTGACCCCGCCAATGGCGAAGGCGTCAGCGCTTTGTTCGAACCCCAGGTGTCGATAGAACGCCTGGCTGCTACGGGTGCTGTTGAGCCGCACCCGGGCCACCCCGCGCCCGCGCAGCCAGGCCTCGATGTCCCGCACCAGCGCCTGGCCGACACCGCGGCGGAAGGACTCCGGCTGTACGTAGCAGAAGGCGATACGGCCACTGGCCGAGGCCATGGCGACACCCGCCGGCCGCCCCTGCAAACGGGCCAGGGTCAGGCGCAAGCGTGGGTCGACCAGCCAGGGGCGGATATGCGCGAGGGTGTTGTTGCGTACCCAGGCGGCGACGACAGTGGGGTCGTTGCGGTGTTCGGCGGCACACCCGACCCGGATGCAGCGTTCGGCGATCCGGCTGATGATCCCGGCATCGCTGGGCGTGGCCGTGCAGATTTCGATGAAGGTGTCCATGGCGCGGTTTTCCTCAGTCCTTGAGTCGAGCTGAAAAAAACATAGACCCGGATAAGGCCAGGGCGCCAATGGCAGGTCGTTACAGCAAATGTACAACGACCTCCCGCCAAGCGCGCCTGTAGGAGCTGACGAGTGCAACGAGGCTGCGATCTTGTCCCAGACAGTTAGATCTCAAGCGAAAGCTCAAGATCAAAAGATCGCAGGCTTCGCCAGCTCCTACAGACCCAGCGGGAGCAAGCTCCCTCGCCACGGAACCCCTCATTGGATCAGGGGTGCTGCACCGGCATGGTCAATTCGACCCGCAATCCATCCGGGCGGCTGTCGAAATGCAGTCCGCAACCACAACGCTGGACGATGGCCTGGACGATCGCCAGTCCCAGCCCGCAGCCGGTGCTCTGGCCGTTGCGCCAGAAGCGTTGGGTCAAGTGCTGGATGTCGTCGGCGGCAATGCCGGGGCCGTGGTCGCGGACCTGGAAACGCACGCGCTGGCCGATCATTTCCAGGCTCAATTCCACGTCGGTGTCGTCCGGGGTATGGCGCAGGGCGTTATCCAGCAGGTTGCGCAAGGCCGCGATGGAGAGCACCGCCGGCATCTGCACCGGCGCATCGGACAGCCCTGGGGCCAAATGCAATTTGATTCGCCGGGACTCACTGCTGGCCGCGTCCTGGATCGCCAGTCGCGCGACCTGCTCGGCGTTGCAGTGCACGCCATCGTCGAACGACAGGCTGCCTTCGACCCGAGCCAGCAGCAGCAACTGTTCGAGTGTGCGATGCATGCGGTCGGCGCCCTCCTCGGCCCGGGCCAGGGATTGGTCGCGGGCGGCGCCCTCGGTCATGCGCGCCACTTGCAGGTGCGTCTTGATGGCGGTCAGCGGACTGCGCAGCTCGTGGGCAGCGTCGCCGGTCAGCCGTCGCTCGCGCTCGATGGTCTTGCCGATGCGCTGGAACAGCTGGTTCTGGGTCTCCAGCAAGGGCCGCAACTCGCTGGGCAGCGGATGGATCTGCAAGGGCTCCAGGGAATCGGCATTGCGCCGCATCAGCGCATCGCGCATGCGATTGAGCGGCGCCAGGCCCTGGCCGATGCCCAGCCACAACAGGCACAGGCAACCGAGCAACGCCACGCCCACCGGCACCGAGGCGGCCAGCAGTATCGACAGGTTCAGGGCTTCGCGCTCGATCTGGCGGTCGGCGGTGGTGATGCGCAAGTCGCCTCGGGCCAGGGTGAAGCTGCGCCAGGGCGCACCGTCGATCATCTGGTCATGGAAGCCCATTTTCTCGGCTTCCAGGGCCTGTTCTGGGGTGCCGTGGCTACGGGCCAGAATCTCGCCGCGCAAGGAACTGACCTGACAGGCCATGCCGCCGGGAATGCTCAATTGCTCGGAGCTCAAATGGGTGCCGTCGCCCTTGCTGGGCAACGGCGGCATCTGTTCCAGCAACCCGGCAACCATCCGCGCCGACGCCACCAGGCGCTGGTCGAGGGAGAACATCATCTGGTTGCGCAGGTCACTGAGCATCCACGCCGCGGCCAGGGCCCAGATCAGGGCGAAGGCCGCGCCGAGGGTCAGGCTCAGGCGCAGTCGCAGGCTCATCACTTGGAGGGTTCTCCGCCGTCGGCCGGCCCCAAGCGATAGCCCAGGCCGCGCACGGTCTCGACAATGCCGTTACCCAGCTTGCGCCGCAGGTGGTGGATATGGACGTTGAGGGCATTGCTTTCCAGCTCGTCGTTGAACCCGTAGACGCTGTCCTTGAGTTGCTCGGTGGACAGCACCCGGCCGCGACTGTGCAAGAGCGCCTGCAACAGCGATTGTTCGCGCCGGGACAGATCCACCGGCTGGCCGTCCAGGGTGGTTTCCCGGCTGCTGGGGTCGTAGGTCAGGCGACCGTGCTCGATCAGGTTGACGCTGCGCCCCGCCACGCGCCGCAGCAACGTGTGCAGGCGCGCCGCAAGCTCGCGCAGGTCGAAGGGTTTGAGCAGATAGTCGTCAGCCCCGGCCTGCAAGCCGTCGACCCGGTCGGTCACCGAGTCACGGGCGGTGAGGATCAGCACCGGCGTCTCCAGCCCCTGCTGGCGCAGTTGCCGAAGCAGCTTGAGACCGTCCTCATCGGGCAACCCCAGGTCCAGCACCATGACATCGAACTCCGCCACGCCGACCATCGCCCGCGCCGCCGATGCGGTGGCCACGTGCTCGACCGTCAGGCCCTGCGCCGTGAGGCCGGCAACGATCCCGCTGGCAATCAACTCATCGTCTTCGCAGACCAGTACGCGCATGGTAAGCCCCGTGGAAAAAGGTACATTAGGCCGCTGGCCGATTAAGCCGACATTATGCGACGAGTACGGCAAACGTGGCGATCATTGCGGCCTGCCGGTCGCCGCCGGGTTAATCGACGGTTAATCGCCAGTCGCCATTGTGTTTTCCACTCGCTTCGTTCTAAGGCTTTATCCATGCGTCGATTGTTTTTGCTGTGGCTGCTGCTGATCTCGGGCCTGGCCCAGGCCGCCAATCCCTTCGAAACCAAACCCGATTTCCTGCCGGTGGAAAAAGCGTTCGTGCTGACCTCCGAACGCCTGGACTCCGGTGAAACGCAGCTGTTCTGGCAGATTACCGATGGGTACTACCTGTATAAGCAGCGGCTCAAGTTCGAGGGCCTGGCCGAGGCGCAGAAACCCAAGTTGCCGGAGGGCGAGGCCCACAGCGACGAGTTTTTCGGCGACCAGCAAGTCTATCGCCAGGCGCTGGAACTGAAGATCCCCGCCGGTGCCACGGGCAAGATCAAGGTGGGTTTCCAGGGCTGTGCCGACGCCGGCCTGTGCTATCCACCCCAGACCCAGGTGATTGACCTGGGCGGCAGCGCACCGGCGGCGGCCACCGGCGAGGCGCCGGACCAGGCCCTGGCCAGCGGCCTGCAGCAACGGGCCTTGGGCTGGAGCCTGCTGGTGTTCTTCGGCCTGGGCCTGCTGCTGGCATTCACCCCTTGTTCGCTGCCGATGCTGCCGATCCTGGCCGGGCTGGTGGTGGGCAGCGGCGCCGGGCCGAGACGCGGCCTGGCCTTGGCCGGCAGCTACGTGATCAGCATGGCCCTGGTGTATGCGGCCATGGGCGTGCTCGCCGCCCTGCTGGGGGCCAACCTCCAGGCACTGCTGCAACAACCATGGCTGCTGGGCAGCTTCGCGGCCGTATTCGTGTTGCTGGCGCTGCCGATGTTCGGCTTCTTCGAGTTGCAATTGCCGGCGGCGCTGCGTGACCGCCTGGAAAACGCCGGACGCCAGCGACGCGGTGGCAGCCTGGTGGGCGCCGGCGTGCTCGGCGCCCTGTCCGGCCTGTTGGTGGGCCCGTGCATGACTGCCCCGCTGGCCGGCGCCCTGCTGTATATCGCCCAGAGCGGCAATGCGCTGCACGGCGGGTTGATCCTGTTCACCATGGGCATCGGCATGGGCCTGCCACTGTTGCTCCTGGTGACCGTGGGCAACCGCTTCCTGCCCAAGCCCGGCGCCTGGATGAACCTGCTCAAGGGCGTGTTCGGCTTCCTGTTCCTGGGCACCGCACTGTTGATGGTTCGTCCGATCATCGACGGCTCACTGTGGATCGGATTGTGGGGTGTGCTGCTGTTGATCGCCGCCTACAGCGCCTGGCGCCAGACCGGAGGCTTCGGCCGCATGGCCTACCTCTGCGGCAGCGCCTCGCTGCTGTTCGGCCTGTGGGGCAGCCTGCTGGTGATTGGTGCGGCGGGCGGCGGCGATGATCTCTTCCAACCCTTGAAGGTCTACGCTGGCAACGAGGGTAGCGCGACCGTCAGCGCCCACGATGCGTTCGTCACCGTCAGCGAGCCCGCGGCCTTGCAACGGGAACTGGACGCCGCCAAGGCCCAGGGCCAGTGGGTGCTGCTGGACTATTACGCCGACTGGTGCGTGTCCTGCAAGATCATGGAAAAACAGGTATTCGGCCGCACCGAGGTGCTGGACGCCCTGCAAGGCGTGCGCCTGCTGCGCCTCGACGTCACCGCCGACAGCCCCGCCAGCCGCGCGTTGCTGAGCCGTTACCAGGTACCGGGGCCGCCGAGCCTGCTGTGGATCGGCGCCGACGGTGAAGAGCGCCGCAGCCAGCGGATCACTGGGGAAGTCGACGCCAGGGCGTTCCTGGAGCGCTGGAACCTCACCCGGGACGCGCGCTGATGCTGACGTTCACCCTGGGCACCTTCGCCATCGCCCTTAACCATCTGTTGCTGATCAGCGCCCTGGCCCTGGCGACCTTCGTCGGCTGGCGGGTGGCCAGGCGCGGCGGCGAGAACCCTGAGTCGGTGCTGTTCGTGCTGTTTCTACTGGGGCTTTTGGCCGCACGGATCGGCTTCGTCGTCGCCTATTGGCAACATTACCGGGACGACCCGTGGCAGATCGTCGACCTGCGGGACGGCGGTTTCCTCGCCTGGCCGGGGATCGTGGCGCTGCTGATGGGCGCCTTGTTGTGGGCCCGGCGCCGCCCGGCCCTGCGCCGCCCGTTGGGCTTCGGCGTCGGCAGCGGCTTGCTGTTCTGGCTGGTGGCGAGCCTGTCGTTGACGATTTATGAACAAGGCACCCGGCTGCCGGACATCACCCTGCGCACCGCCGACGGCCAGACCGTGAAGCTCACCGACTACCAGGGCGGCCCGCTGGTGATCAACCTCTGGGCCACCTGGTGCCCGCCCTGCCGACGTGAAATGCCGGTGCTCGAAGAAGCCCAGCAACAGCGTCCGGACCTGACCTTCCTGTTCGTCAACCAGGCCGAAAGCATGCAAAGCGTCAGCACCTACCTGGCCACCCAGGGCCTGAGCCTGACCAACGTATTGTTCGATGGCAGCGGCCGCCTCGGACAGGCCGTGGGTTCCATGGCCCTGCCGACCACCCTGTTCTACAGCGCCGACGGCCGCCTGCTGGGCAGCCACCTGGGCGAATTGTCGGAAGCGAGCCTGGCCCGCGCCCTGGAAAACTTCGAAACGCCGGATTCGTCCACGACGCCCCACTCCGCCACAAGGAAACCGCCATGCCCCGCCTCCGCCACCTGCTGACCCTGGCCGTCGCCGCCGCACTGTCGCAGGCCCCGCTGCTGCAGGCCGAAGAATTGCCTGCGGCCATCAAGAAGATCGAAGCCAAGGGCGCGAAAATCGTCGGCACTTTCGAGGCCCCGGACGGGCTGCGCGGTTACGCGGCGCAATACCAGAACCGCGGCATGGCGCTGTACCTGACCCCGGATGGGCAGCACGTCCTGCTGGGCAACCTGTACGACGCCGAGGGCAAGGACCTGAGCGCCGAACCGCTGCAAAAACTGGTCTATGCACCGATGGCCAAGGCCATCTGGACGAAGATGGAAGCGAGCAACTGGATCGCCGACGGCAACAAGGACGCACCGCGCACGGTATACCTGTTCAGCGACCCGAACTGTCCGTACTGCAACATGTTCTGGGAACAGGCCCGGCCTTGGGTCAAGGCTGGCAAGGTGCAGTTGCGCCACATCATGGTGGGCATCATCCGCGAAGACAGCCCGGGTAAATCCGCCGCCTTGCTGGCCGCCAAGGACCCGGAAAAAGCCCTGGCCGAGCATGAAAAGGCCGGCAAGGGCAGCCCGCTCAAGCCGCTCAAGGACATACCGCCCACCATCCAGGCCAAACTGGACGCTAACCAGCAGTTGATGGACGAACTGGAACTGTCCGCCACCCCGGCGATTTTCTATCTGGATGACAAAGGCGACCTGCAACAGCAGCAAGGCGCGCCGTCACCGGACAAGCTGGTGAAGATTCTCGGGCCGAAGTGACCGACAACCACTGCAGCCCCCGTGGGAGCGAGCTTGCTCGCGATGGCGGCAGATCAGTCAGCATTGATGTGACAGGCACACTGCAATCGCGAGCAAGCTCGCTCCCACAGGGGATGCGCATCGGTCACAAAATCCCAGTGGGAGCGAGCCTGCTCGCGATGCGGCAGATCAGCTACGCAGGACCTTCAGCAACGCCTCGGTCACGAACTGCGGATTCTCAAGATTGGAAATGTGCCCCGCGTCCGGGACCAGCACATGCAGGCAGCCAATCAGTTCGGCCATTTCCAGGGCCTCGGACGGTGGCCTTGGTTTATCCTGGTCGCCGCACATCACCAGGGTGCGCTGAGCGTTGAGCTCATGCAAACGCCCCCGCATGTCGTCGCGACCGAAAATGATCCGCCCCAGCGGCACGATGCTGGCGCGTAGGCGATCGGCCGGCAGCGCGGCCAATGTGGCGCGAAACTGCTGGTAGAGCGCCGATTGCGGGTCGATACCCGGCCGGAAGAAGATCGGCACGACGATGTCCAGCAACGGCTCGGGAATGCTGCCGCTGGCTTCGATCTTGTCGAACAGCGAGAAATAGTACTGACGGGTCTGCTCCGGTTCGACGCCGACGTAAGTATCCATCAGCACCAGCGACTGGATCCGCGTGGGCGCCGCCAGCGCCAGCCGCGTCCCCCACATCCCGCCCACCGAAAGCCCCACCAGGTGGAAGCAGTCGATGCTCAAATAATCCAGCAGCTCCATCATCTGGCGGGCCAGATCGTTCAGCGAACTCATGCCCTCCGGCATCTGCCCCGACTGGCCATGGCCCCAAAGGTCCGGAGCGATCACCCGGTAATGCCTGGACAACACCTCGATCTGCGGCGCCCACATGCTGTGGTCCCACAGGTAGCTGCCGCCCAGCAGCACCACCGGGCCCTGGCCCTGGTCCAGGTAGTGAAGCGGTTGTCCGTCGATCGTTGCAAAGGGCATGGGTGACCTCCTTGTTTGAGTCTGGAAAAAAGCTTGGGAAGACTGAGCCGTGCAGGGCGAGGCGTCAACCTTGGGCTTTGCTGTGTCAGGACTGACGCCATCGCGAGCAAGCTCGCTCCCACATGGGATTTGCGTCGTTCACAAAATCCTGTGGGAGCGAGCTTGCTCGCGAAGAGGTCTTCATAGACGCCGCAAAACTACAACCCTTCCAACTCCGCCATCAAATCATTCAACCGATCCACCTTCTCCTCAGTGATTTCGCTGGCCGCCAGCCCCTCGATGTAATCGGCCAGTTCCAGCACCGTGCTGCACTCGAACATTGCCCGCAGCGGCACGTTGCGTTGCAGGGCCTTTTGCACCCGTGAGGCGATTTGCGTCGCCAGCAAGGAATGACCGCCCAGTTCGAAGAAGTTGTCCCGTACCCCCACCCGCTCGACTTTCAGCACCTGGGCCCAGATGTCTGCCAGGGTCTGCTCCAGTTCATTGCCGGGTGCCTGATAGTCCTGGCTTTGCAACTGGCCGATCTCCAGGGCCGGCAAGGCCTTGCGGTCGAGCTTGCCATTGGCGTTGAGGGGCAGGCGATCGAGCCACAGCCAGTGCAGCGGCACCATGTATTCCGGCAGTTCGGCCCGCAGGCGCTGCTTGATGCGCTCCAGGCGTTCGGCGGGTTTGAGTGCCGAGTCGGAGGCCACGAGGTAGCCCACCAGATGCTTGCCATTGGCGCCCTCCTGCACGCCCACCGCCCCATCGCGCACTTCCGGCTGTTCATGCAAGCGCGCTTCGATTTCCCCCAGCTCGATGCGGTAGCCGCGAATCTTCACCTGATGGTCGATGCGCCCGACGTACTCCAACACCCCGTCGCTGCGCCGCCGCGCCAGGTCGCCGGTGCGGTACAGCCGCTCTCCCGGTGCCCCGAACGGGTTGGGCACAAAGACCGGGGCGGTGCGCAACGGATCGCTGACATAACCGCGCCCGACCCCGGTGCCCGCCACGCACAGCTCACCCACCGCCCCCAGCGGCACCAGGTCCAGCGCGCCGTCGAGCAGGTACAAACGGTTGTTGTCGGTGGGCGTACCAATCGGCAGGTAAGTGCCACGGGTCGACGCCTGGTCGACGCGGAAGAACGCCACGTCATCGGAGCATTCCGCCGGCCCGTAGGCATTCACCAGACCAATGTCCGGATAGCGCAGCAACCATTGATGGGCCAGCTCCGGCGGCATCGCCTCGCCGGTGGGCAGCATCCAGCGCAGGCCGTCCAGACCGATGCGCTCCTGGGCGAGCATGCCCTGGATCAGCGACGGCACGCTTTCCAGCACGGTGATGCCCTGTTGCTGCACATGCTCCAGCAACCCTTGCGGGTCGTGGGCGATGGCGTTGGGCACGATGTCGACCCGGGCGCCGAACAACGGCGCGGCCAGGAACTGCCAGACCGAAATATCGAAGCTTTGGGACGCCGTCTGGGCGATGACATCCGCCTCGCTCAGCGCCAGGTACGGCACTTTGCTCAGCTGGTTGTTGAGCATGCCCCGCTGTTCCACCATCACGCCTTTGGGCAGGCCGGTGGAGCCGGAGGTGTAGATCACGTAGGCGAGATTGTCCGGCCCGCTGTAGACGCCCGGGTTTTGCGGCGAAAAGTCGCCGGCCTGGACGGTTTCCCACACCAGCAGCTTCGGCCGTCCGGAACAGGCGAACTCGTCCAGCAACGCCTGGGCCTGGGCCTGGCAGGCCTGGGTGCAGACCAGCAAAGGCGTGCGGCTCAATTCGATGATGCGGCTCAGGCGCTGGCTCGGCAGGCCGGGATCCAGCGGCAAGTAGCCGGCACCAGCCTTGAAGCTGCCGATGATCATGCCCAGCAGTTGCGCATCCCGTTCAGCCAGCAACGCCACCGGCTGATCCAGACCGACCCCGGCCGCGATCAGCGCGTGGCCGAGGCGGTTGCTGCGCGCATTCAACTCGGCGTAGCTGTAGGTCGTGTCCAGGCAACTGACCGCAAGACGTTGCGGATGGACCGCGACCCGCGCCTCGAACAGCTCGACGTAGCTCTGCTCCAGCGGATAGGCATGCTCGCTCTGGTTGCAGCCTTCGATCAGGAAGTCCTGCTCTTGGGCACCGATCAGCGGCAACTCGCTCATGTCACCGTGCAAGCCTTCCATCAGCGCCAGCAGCAGCCGCTTGAACTCACTCAGCAAACCCTGGACGGTGGCTTCATCGAAGTAGCGCTGGTCGTAGGAAAGGTGCAGCCCCAGGTCATCCCCCGGGTAGCAGACCGCCGTCAACGGGAAATTGGTGTGGGTACGGCCCGAGTCGGAGGTGGCATTGAGGCTTTGGGCACGGTCCAGCACCGAGACTTCCACCGGCGCGTTCTCGAACACGAACAGGCTGTCGAACAGCGGTTGGCCCTTGGGCAGTTCGCTGACGTCCTGGATGCTCACCAGCGGCAGGTATTCGTACTCGCGCAGTTGCATGTTGCTGTCCAGCAAATCGCTGAGCCACTGGCGCACGCTGCAGCGCTGATGGTCCTCGGGCATCTGCACGCGCAAAGCGATACTGTTGATGAACAGCCCGACGGTGCGTTGCATCTGCGGCAGTTCCACCGGGCGCCCGGCCACGGTGACGCCGAACAGCACGTCGCGGTCGCCGCTGACCCGGCGCAGGACCAGGGCCCACGCCGCCTGGGCGAAGGTGTTGACCGTCAGTTGATGGGCCTGGGCCAGTTCCCGCAGCCGTGCGCCGTCCCGGGCATCGAGACGGGTGTAGCAGTCGCCGACGATCATGCCGCCGCTGTCACCGGCGTGCTCGCGCAGGAACGGCCGGTCGCCAGGGATCGGCGTGGTCCGCTCGAAGCCTTGCAGATTGCGCTTCCACCACTGCCGGGCTTCATCCAGGCTCTGGTGTTGCAGCCAGCCGATGTAGTCGCGATAGCGCGGCGGCACGGCCAACTGCGGCTCGCGCTGCTCGCCCAGGGCGGTGTAGATCTCGAAGAAGTCGTCCATCAGCAGCGAACGGCACCAGGCATCGATGAGGATGTGGTGGTTACTCATCATGAACCAGTAGCGCGCCGCGCCGACCCGAATCAGCCGCAGGTGGAATGGCGCCTGGTTCAACAGATCGAAACCGGCCTCACGCTCATCCTTGAGCAGGGCCTGGAGCTTGGCTTCCTGGGCGTCTTCAGGCACCTCGCACCAGTCGAGGTAATCCACCGGCGTGCGGCCTGGCTTGTGGATGATTTGCAGCATGTCTTCGCCGACGTTCCAGCAGAACGACGCGCGCAAGGCTTCGTGACGGGCGATGACCGCCTGCCAGGCCTGGGCAAAACGCTGCGGGTCCAGTGCGCTGTCGATGCGGTAGCGATCCTGCATGTAGTACAGGCCGGTGCCCGGCTCCAGCAGGGTATGCAACAGCATGCCTTCCTGCATGGGCGTCAACGGGTAGACGTCTTCGATCTGCGCGGCCGGCACGGGCAGGCTGTCGAGCTGGCCCTGGGTCAGCTTCGCCAGGGGGAAGTCCGATGGCGTCAGCCCGCCCGCCTCGTCCGTCAGGCAGTGTTCGATGAGGCGTTGCAACTCATCGAGGTAAGCCTCGGCCAGGGCGGCGATGGCCTGGTGCTCATGGCGCTGGGCACTGAAAGTCCAGCGCAGCACCAGCTCGCCACCGCTGACCTGGCTGTCGACGCTCAGCACGTTGGGGAGCGGCGCATCGGGATCGTGGATGGCCCCCAACGGCGCATCCAGCGGCTGGAACAGCGCCTCCTGGCCCAGGGTCTGGTCGAGCTGCCCCAGGTAGTTGAAGGTGATCGCCGCCTGCGGCAGACCGGCCATCGCCTCGCGTGTCGGCGCGTCCGCCAGGTAACGCAGCACACCATAACCGAGGCCCTTGTGGGGCACCGCGCGCAGTTGCTCCTTGATGGCCTTGATCGAGACGCTGAAATCTTCAACCGCCGGACTCAGGCGCACAGGATAGACGCTGGTGAACCAGCCGACGGTGCGGGTCAGGTCGAGGTCGTCGAACAGCGCTTCGCGGCCGTGGCCTTCGAGCTGGACCAAGGCCGAATCATGGCCGCTCCAACGGCACAGCACCCGGGCCAACGCCGTGAGCAGCAGGTCATTGACCTGGGTGCGGTAAGCGCTTGGCGCCTGTTGCAGCAGTTGCCGGGTACGCTCGGCGTCCAGGCGCACGCTGACGGTTTGCCCGTGGCGCTCCTGCAACCCGCCGTCAGGATTCGCGCACGGCAGTTGCACTTGTGCGCCACTCAACTGCGCTTGCCACCAACCCAGCTCCTCGCGCAGGGACTCGCTGCCGGCGTAGGCCCGCAAACGCGCGGCCCAGTCGCGCAACGGGCTGGTCTTGGCCGGCAGTTGCGCCGCCTGCCCGGCGACGAGCTGGCGGTAGACGGTTTGCAGATCGTCCATCAGCACCCGCCACGACACACCGTCCACCACCAGGTGATGAATGACGATCAACAACCGTTGCCGGCCATCCGGCAACTGCGCCAGCACGGCACGCAGCAACGGCCCGGAGGCTAGATTGAAACGGCTCTGCGTCTCGGCAAACAACGCTTCGCACGCCTGGGCAGTGTCCACGCAGACCTGCTGCAGCAGCACAGCGTCAGCCAGCGACTGGTGCTCGGCGCGCCAACGTCCGGCGCTTTCGTCGAAACCCAGGCGCAAGGCATCGTGGTGCTGGAAGACGCTACGCAGCGCCTGTTCCAGCCGTTGCGGGTCCAGGGCCGTGGTCGGCTCCAGCAGCAACGCCTGGTTCCAGTGATGGCGGTTGGGGATCGGGCGGTCGAAAAACCAGTGCTGGATCGGCGTCAACCCGGACTCGCCCTGCAACAGGCCCTGCTCGGCATGCACGTGCTGGCTGCGCGTGGCGACGGCGGCCAGGGTCTGTACGGTCTGGTGCTGGAACAAGTCCCGGGGCGTGAAATGAATGCCCTGTTGCCGGGCACGGCTGACCACCTGGATGGACAGGATCGAATCACCGCCCAATTCGAAGAAATTATCGTTGAGGCCCACCTGCGCCACGTTCAGCACGTCGCACCAGATCGCCGCCAAGGTCTGTTCCAGGGCATTGCTCGGCGCCACGTAGTGTTGGCGATTGAGCTCAGGATCGGGCAACGGCAAGGCGCGGCGGTCGAGCTTGCCGTTGGCGGTCAGCGGCATGCTCGCCAGCAGGATCAGGTGCGTGGGCACCATGTAGTCCGGCAACTGGGCCTTGAGGTGGTTTTTCAAGGCGTCGCGCAGGGCCGCTTGTCGCTCGTCGTCCTGGCTGGCGATGTCGCTCACCAGGTAGCCGGCCAGCTGCTTGCCGCCAGGCGTGTCGAGGGCCAGGACCACGGCCTCGCGCACCGCCTCATGTTCCAGCAGGCGGGTTTCGATTTCCCCCAGTTCGATGCGGAAACCACGGATCTTCACCTGATGGTCGATCCGTCCCAGGTACTCCACCAGCCCGTCGGGGCGCTGGCGCACCAGGTCGCCGGTGCGATAGAGGCGTCCTCCGTCGGTGGCGAACGGGTCGGCGACGAAACGCTCGGCGGTCATCCCCGGACGCTGGTGATACCCCTGGGCCAGACCGGCGCCGCCTACATACAACTCGCCCATGGCGCCTGGCGGTACCAACGCCAGGTCGGCGTCGAGGATGTAGGCCACCCGGGCACCGATCACGCTGCCAATCGGCACACTGGCCGCGCCCTCCTCCAATTGCTCGGGGGCCAGGCTCGCCAGGGGCATGACCACGGTTTCGGTCGGGCCATAGGCATTGAAAAACAGGCTCGGGCTGAACGCCGCGCGAATGCGCTGCAAATGCTCTCCCGTCAGGGCTTCGCCGCCGGTGATGCACATGCGCACCGGCAAGGTCTGGCCCTGGGTCGCCAACCACTGCGCCAACTGGCTGCCGTAGCTGGGGGTGAACCCCAGGATGTTGATGCGATGCTGGCGAATCAGCCCGCAGATTTCCTCGGCGTCCCACTGGCCCTGGGCCCGCAACACCACGTGGGCACCACTGAGCAGCGGCACCAAGAGGCGTTCGGTGGCCGCATCGAAGTTGATGGAATAGAAATGCAGCTCGCAGTCGTCCGGGCGCATGCCAAAGCGCTGGATCACCGCTTGGCAATGCATGGCGATTTCACCGTGGGACACCACCACGCCCTTGGGCTTGCCGGTGGAGCCGGAGGTGTAGATCAGGTAGGCCTGGTGTTGCGGCAGGTTGATCAACGGCAGCGGGTGATCCGGGTACTGCGCCAAGGCCGGCGAATCGTCTTCCAGGCACCAGCGGCCCACGCCGTCGGGCAATGCACCGAGAGCCCGGAGCATCGCCCGGTCGCTGAGCAGCAGGCTGATGCCACTGTCTTCGATCATGTAGTGCAGGCGATCCAGCGGGTATTCCGGATCCAGCGGCACGTAGGCACCGCCGGCCTTGAGAATCGCCAGCAGGCCAACGACCATTTCCAGCGAACGCTCCAGGGCCAGGCCCACCCGCACCTGCGGCCCGACGCCTGCCTCGCGCAGGCGCCAGGCCAGGCGATTGGCGCGACTGTCCAGTTGCGCATACGTCAGGGTCTGCCCGGCGAACGTCAGGGCCGGCGCGTCGGGACGCGCCCGGGCCTGTTCGGCGAACAGTGGGTGGATGCATTGGTCCAGGCGATGCTCACCGGGCTCGACGCCCAGGCTGTCGAGCAGGTGTTGCTGCTCACCCGCATCGAGCAACGGCAACTCGCTCAGCCGTCGGCCCGGATCGTCCAGCAGCGCTTGCAGGAGGTTGCGCCAGTGCCCGGCCATACGCGCGATGCGCGGTTCGTCGAACAGGTCGGTGCTGTAGGTCAGGCAGCAACCCAGGCGCTGATCCAGGTCGGTGACCTCCAGGTTCAGGTCGAACTTGGTGGCCCGGGCGTCGTTGACCAGGTATTCGACGGTCATGCCGGCCAGTGTGCGGCTCTGCTGGAACTCCCAGCGCTGCACGTTGCACATCACCTGGAACAACGGATTGTAGGCCGCACTGCGCGGCGGTTGCAGGGCTTCCACCAGATGATCGAACGGCAGGTCCTGATGGGACTGGCCTTCGATCACGGTGTGGCGCACCTGTTCGAACAGTTCGCCCACCGACATTTGCCCGTCGAGCTGGCAACGCAGCACTTGGGTGTTGAGGAACGCACCGATCAACCCTTCGCTTTCCGGGCGGATGCGGTTGGCCACCGGCGCGCCGATGCGCAGGTCGGTCTGGCCGCTGTAGCGGTAGAGCAACACGGCCAGGGCGGCGGTCATGGTCATGAACAGGGTCAGGCCCTGTTGCGCATTGAAGGCGCGCACCCGCGCGGCCAGCTCATCACCGAGATCGAAACGGAACAGTTCACCGCGATGGCTTTGCACCGAAGGACGCGGGCGGTCGCCGGGCAGTTCCAGCAGCGGATGCTCGCGGCCCAGTTGCGCGGTCCAGTAGTCCAGCTGCCGTTGACGCTCGCCGGATTCCAGCCACTGGCGCTGCCAGACGCTGTAGTCCAGGTACTGCACCGGCAACGGCTCCAGCGGAGATTCACGGTCATCGACAAAGGCTTCGTACAGCGCGCTCAGTTCACGGGCGAAAATGTCCATCGCCCAGCCTTCGGTGACGATGTGGTGCAGCGTCAGCACAAAGTAATGCTCATGCTCGGCGGTCTTGACCAGGCAGGCCCGCAGCAACGGCCCGGTTTCCAGGTCGAAGGGCTGGTGGGCCTCGCTGTCGGCCAGTTGCTGCACCCGCTGCCGACGAATGTCAGCGGCCAGCCTCGAGAAGTCCTTCCAGTCCATGCGCAGGCCCGTCTCGCCGTGCACCTGTTGGCAGGCCACGCCGTCGACGCTCGGGAACGTGGTGCGCAGGGTTTCGTGGCGCAGGATCAACGCCTGCAAGGCCGCCTCGAAGCGCCCGACATCCAGCACCCCGCGCAACCGCGCCATGCCGCCGACGTTGTAGGCCGGGCTGTCCGGCTCCATCTGCCAGAGGAACCACATGCGCTGCTGGGAATACGACAGCGGCACCGGTTGGCTGCGGTCGACCTTCTCGATGGGCGGCTGGCGATTGGTCTGGCCGCTGGCCTGGATCAAGCGCACTTGTTCGGCGAAAGCGCCCAGCTCGCTCGCCTCGAACAGCGCCCGTAATGGCAGTTCCACGTCACAGGCCTGGCGAGTGCGGGAAATGATCTGGGTCGCCAGCAGCGAATGACCGCCGAGGGCAAAAAAATCGTCCCGCAAGCCGATGCGCGCCAGTCCCAGCACGTCGCGCCAGATGCCGGCGATTTGCTGTTGGAGGGCACTGACCGGCTCGACATGCTCGCGCACCTGCCATTGCGGTTCAGGCAAGGCGCGGCGATCGAGCTTGCCGCTCGGGCTCAAGGGCATGGCGTCCAGGCGCAGCAGTTGGGCGGGCACCATGTAGTCCGGCAGTTCGGCGGCCAGGGAGGCCTTGAGCCGGGTGTTCAATTCGTCCTGGCCGTGGGCGAGCTCCGGCGCGGTGTAATAACCGATCAACTGCGGGCCGGCCGAGGTGTCACGCACCAGCACCGCCACTTGGGCGACGCCGTCCTGGGCCAGCAGGCGCGCTTCGATTTCCTGCGGCTCGACCCGGAAGCCGCGCAGCTTGACCTGCTGGTCGAGGCGGCCGAGGTATTCGATCACGCCGTCAGCGCCCCAACGCGCCCGGTCGCCGGTGCGGTACAACCGCGCACCGGCCGGCCCCATCGGGTCGGCGACGAAACGCTCGGCGCTCAGGCCCGGACGCCCGAGGTAACCCCGGGCCAGGCCCAGGCCGCCAATGCACAGCTCGCCCGGCACACCGGCCGGCACGGGATTGAGGTCGCTGTCGAGCACCCGGCACAGCACGTTGCCCAGGGGACGGCCGATGGGCGAGCGCTCGCCATCAGCTTCGGTGCAATGCCAATGGGTGACGTTGATCGCGGTTTCGGTCGGGCCGTAGCGGTTGTGCAATTGCGCCGACGGCAGTTGCGCCAACACCCGGTTGCGCAATTCCGCCGGCAAGGCTTCGCCACCGCAGAACAGCCGGCGCAGGCTGATGCAGCGGGCGCTCAGCGGCTCTTCGACAAACAGGCTGAGCAGCGGCGGCACGAAGTGCAGCGTGGTGACGCCAAACTGCTGCACCAACTGGGCGATGCGGTGCGGGTCACGGTGCTCGCCGGGCCCGGCCAGGACCAGTTGACTGCCGGTGATCAGGGGCCAGAAGCATTCCCAGACCGACACGTCGAAGCTGATGGGGGCCTTTTGCATCAGCACATCGGTGGCATCCAGCCCATAGGTCGCTTGCATCCATTGCAGGCGCTCGGCCAAAGCCGCGTGGGTGTTGCCGACGCCTTTGGGCTGTCCGGTGGAGCCGGAGGTGTAGATCACGTAGGCCAGGTGATCGCCGTGCAGGTGCAGGCCCGGCGGGTTGCTCGGCCATTGTTCCAGGTGCAGGGCGTCCATGGCGATGACACTGACGCCGTCGCAGGCTGGCAAGCGCTCCAGCAACGCGGTCTGGGTCAGCAGCAGGTCGACGCCGCTGTCGTCGAGCATGTAGGCCAGGCGTTCGGCCGGGTAGTCCGCATCCAGCGGCACATAGGCACCGCCGGCCTTGATGATGGCCAACACGCCGATAAGCAACTGTGGCGAACGCTCGGCGGCAATCGCCACGCACACGTCCGGGCCAACACCCTTGTCCCGCAGGTAATGGGCCAGGCGGTTGGCCTGGGCGTGCAGCTCGGCATAATCGAGTTGACCACCGTCCCAGCGCAGGGCGATCCGTTGCGGCGTGCCGCGGGCCTGCTCGTTCAACAGCTCCGGCAGCCATTGGCTGGCCGGCGCGCACGGAGCCGCGCTCCACTGCTGCTGTTGGCTGTGTTCATCGGCGGTCAATAACGCTACGTCGCCGATGGCTTGCTGCGGATCGGCACAGACCGCCCGCAACAGATTGCAGTAATGGGCTGCCATCCGCTCGATGGTCGCCGCCTCGAACAGTTCATCGGCGTAGTCGAACGACAGGGTCAACCGACCGTTGCGATCTTCTTCGCTGTGCAATTGCAGATCGAACTTGGCTTCGCGGCTGTGCCACGGCAACTCCTCGGCCAGCAGCCCCGGCAGACGGCGCAAGGCACTCAGGTCACGCTGCTGGTGGTTGAACATCACCTGGAACAGGCCTTGCTCGCGCGCCTCGGGAAACGCTTCGAGCAGTTGCTCGAATGGCAAGTCCTGGTGAGCCTGGGCCCCCAGCGTGGCTTCCCGGGCCTGGGCCAGCAGCGCGGCGAACGGTTGACGGGAATCGACCTGCCCGCGCAGCACCTGGGTGTTGATGAAGAAGCCGATCAACCCCTGGGTGTCCAGGCGCGGACGATTGGCGTTGGGCACACCGACGCGGATGTCGGATTGCCCGGTGTAACGCTGCAACAGCGCCTGGAAGGCTGCCAGCAACAGCATGAACGGCGTCGCGTCATGGGCCTGGGCCACGTGGCGCAGGGCCTCGCCGAGGTCCTTGTCCAGGCGCAGGCTGTGCCGCGCGGCGCTACGCTGGCGTTGAGCGCTGCGTGGATGATCCGTGCCCAGCACCAGGGCCGATTGTTCAGCGCCCAGTTGTTGCTTCCAGTAGCTCAGTTGGCGCTCGGCCTCGCCCTGGGCGAGCCACTGGCGTTGCCAACTGCCGTAGTCGGCGTATTGCAAAGGCAATGGCGCCAGTTCAGCAACCTGGCCTTGGGACGCGGCGGCGTACATGCGGGAGAATTCTTCGATCAATACATTCATCGACCAGCCGTCGGCGATGATGTGGTGCAGCGTCACCAGCAGTTGATGGTCGTCCTCGTCGAGGCGCAACAGGGTGACCCGCAGCAGCGGCCCCTTCTCCAGATCGAACAGCGTGGCCGCTTCGTCTTCTCGAAGCTGCCGCGCCCGGGCTTCGCGCCGGTTGGCAGGTTCGTCACTGAGATCGATCACCTGCAGCTTGAATTCGCCGGCCGGATCGACCTGTTGCAAGGCCACCCCATCCCGCTCCAGGAACCGCGTGCGCAAGGACTCGTGACGCTCGATCAGTTGCTGGAAACTGGCCCGCAGCGCGTCTTCGTCCAGCTCGCCGCGCAGGTGCAAGGCGCCGGGAATGTTGTAGGCACGGCTCGCCGGGTCGAGCTGCCAGGTGATCCACAAACGGTTCTGCGCCAGGGATTGCGGCAGTGGCGCATGGCGCGACAATGGGCTGATCGCGCCCTGGGCCTGGCCGCCATCCTGCTGCTGGTTCGCCACCGCCGCCGCGAACGCAGCCAGGGTCGGCGCTTCGAACAGCAGGCGCAGGTTGAGCGCCAGCCCGAGGGTTTCGCTCAGGCGTGCGATCACCTGAGTGGCGGCGATGGAGTTGCCGCCCAGCAGGAAGAAATGATCGTCGGCCCGGACTTGCTCGACCTGCAACTGCTCCCGCCAGACCTGACCGATGAGGGCTTGCAACCCGGAGGCCGGCGCGGGTTCGTCAACCACATCTGCTGTGGCTGACGGGAACTGTGCGTAACTGTCCAAACTGCCGTCGGCCAACCGGATGCGGCAGGCCGAGCGCTGCAACTTGCCGCTGGAGGTCTTGGGCAGCGCGCCGGGATTGAGCAGCACCACCACGCTCGGGGCTTGCTGGCAGGCCTCGGCCACGGCCTGGCGAATGGCGTTGATCAAGGCTTCGGGCGGCAGGATTTTCTGCACGCTGCGGCTGATTTCCGCAGCGATGCCGATGCCCTCCTCGCCGTTGTCGTTGACCGCGAACGCCGCCACCCGGCCCTTGCGCACCACCTCCACTTCGCGCTCGATGGTTTGCTCGATGTCCTGGGGATAGAGATTGTGCCCGCGCACGATCAGCAGGTCTTTCAGGCGACCGGTGATGAACAGTTCGCCGCCGCGCCGGAAACCCAGGTCGCCAGTGCGCAGCCAGGTCCGGCCGTCGTGCTGGACAAAGGTTTTGGCGCTGGCTTCAGGGTTGCGCCAGTAACCCAGGGCGATGCTCGGCCCGGCGGCCCAGACTTCACCGACCTGATTGTCGGCCAACGGCTGCAACGTGGCGGGCTCGACGATCAGCACCGCGTGCCCGGGCTGGCTGACACCGCAACTCATCACCGCGCTGCCCTGCCCCGGCTCGGCCCGGTTCTGCGCCAACGCCGCGTCATCCACTTGCAACGAAGGAATGCCGTGGCGGCGCGGCGTGCCGGCGACGAACAAGGTCGCTTCGGCCAGGCCATAGGAGGCCATGAAATTGTCCGGCGTGAAACCGCTCGGAGCGAATTTCCCGGCAAAACGCTCCAGGGTATCGAGGCGGATCGGCTCGGAGCCGGAATAGGCCACGCGCCAGCCGCTCAGGTCGAGACGTTCCAGGGCCGAATCACTGACCCGTTCGCTGCACAACCGATAGGCGAAATCCGGGCCGCCGCTGATGGTGCCGCCGTACTCGCTGATCGCTTCGAGCCAACGCAGGGGTCGGGCCAGGAAGTAAGCCGGGGACATCAATACGCAGGGGACGCCGCTGAACACCGGCTGCAACAGACCGCCGATCAGGCCCATGTCGTGGTACAGCGGCAGCCAGCTGACGATGACGTCGTCGGGGTTCAGGTCGATGCCGAAGCCATGGCGAATCAGCAGTTCGTTGGCCACCAGGTTGCCGTGGCTGACCTGCACCCCCTTGGGCAGCGCGGTGGAGCCGGAGGTGTATTGCAGGAAGGCAATGTCATCGTCCTGCAGCGTCGGCATCCGCCATTGCCCGGCGTGGGCCGGGTCGAGGGTATCGACGCACAACACCGGCGGCGCCGACTCGATGGCTTGCAACGGCTCGCGCAGATCGCTGCTGGTGAGCAGTAGGCGCGGTTCGGCGTCGGCGATGATCGACAGCAGGCGCTCCTGATGGTGCCGACGGGCGGATTCCGGCGGATAGGCCGGCACCGCGATCACCCCGGCGTAGAGGCAGCCAAAGAACGCCGCGACGTAATCCGGGCCACTGGGAAACAACAGCACGGCGCGATCGCCCTGCGCCGCTTCGGCCTGCAAGGCGCCGGCGATGGTCCGGGCGCGCAGGTCCAGGTCGCGATAACTCAACACCACACTCTGCCCAGGGGTGTCGGCAAGGAAGCGCAGGGCCACCCGGTCCGGCGTCAACGCGGCGCGGCGCTGGAGGGCATGAGCCAGGGTGCTGGGGAGTTCGAACGCGTCGGTCATGGGGGTTTCCTGCCTGAATTCGGCTTGCAAGTTGTCCCCCATGGAACGGATAGCCGCGGCAAATAATTAGTCGGGCAGCCGACCCACCGAGGCATGCAGCCAAGCAGCCAGCGGCCAGGCACCGCGGCAATGGGTCGCCGCGCCGAGGCTGGACTTTCTCACATCAATAATTCTTCTTCTCAATTGACAATCATTATCATTAAGCCTAATTTGGCGCTCGATGTGTAGGACGGGTCCGGCATCCGGACGTCCCGCTAACTTTTTGCAGCAAGGTGAATTCCATGACGGAACAAGTATCCACAAGCAGGTGCGACTCACCGTTACTCCAGGCGTTCGTCGATAACCGACTGATCCTGGTCAAGATCGCGGCGCGTATTACCGGTTGCCGGTCCCGCGCGGAAGATGTGGTGCAGGACGCTTTTTTCCGGCTGCAATCGGCCCCACAGATCACCTCCTCGTTCAAGGCGCAACTCAGTTATCTGTTCCAGATCGTGCGCAACCTGGCGATCGACCACTACCGCAAGCAGGCGCTGGAACAGAAATACTCGGGGCCGGAGGAGGAAGGGTTGAACGTGGTGATCCAGGGGGCTTCGCCAGAAACCTCCCATATCAACTTCTCCACGCTGGAGCACATCGCCGACGCGCTGACCGAACTGCCCAGCCGCACCCGCTATGCCTTCGAGATGTACCGCCTGCACGGCGTGCCACAGAAGGACATCGCCAAGGAACTGGGGGTCTCGCCGACCCTGGTGAACTTCATGATCCGCGACGCCCTGGTGCATTGCCGCAAGGTGTCGGGGGTTCGGGGGGATACTTTCGCCCGGCGGTAACTTGCGGTGGTTTTGCCGGCCTCATCGCGAGCAAGCTCGCTCCCACAGTGGATCTTCAGTGACCACAAAACTGTGGGAGCGAGCTTGCTCGCGATGAGGCCATAAGGCCTTACATCAACCCACACCGATCAAAGAACCGTTCACGCCCCAGGATCATCAGCGCCGCGCGCTTGTGGGGGAAATCGAATTCCTTTTCACAATGGAAGCACTGGTTGTGCAGGTGCCCGATCATCCGCGCATTGTCGGCCCGGGGCTCGGCGACCACGCGTTGAGTGCGCGGATCATCCAGGAACAGGTAATGCACCAGCGCCGACAACCAGCTCGCCACCTTGTGCGGCCCGCGGTGCTGTTCTTCGCCCACCAGCATGTGGATGCCGCGATCATAGTGGTCGGCCTCATAGAACGGCGCGATCCGATCCTCCTTGGCCCAATAGGCTTCGAAGTAAGCGAACGGCTGGTCATCGAAGCAACCGATCAGGGTCAAGACCCGGGGATCGGCCTGCAGCTTGCCCAGGTACTCGCGATGCTGTTCCAGGCTGCCCTCCTCCTGCCAGAAGCTCGCCACCCGCGGGCTGTTCTGCCAGCGGTTGAAACGCTCCAGGTCTTGCTCGATTTCCAGGGTACGCAAGGACACCCAGGCCCCCAGCCGCGCATCGAAACGTCGATACACCTCGCCATGCGGTTTCATGGGCCGGCGTGGATGGCGGCGGCCATCGGTGATGACCATCTGTCGCGGGTAACTGCCGCTGAACGATTCCCCCAGCCAGGGCTGTGGCAATTGCCAGAACATCGTGCGCTCGCAGCGGTATTCACCGGCACGCTCCGTGACCGTCAATAAACCGCTGAGCAAGGCTTCGCCGGGGCGCTCGTCGAGGTGCCAGGTCAGGTGCTGACACTCGGGATCCCGGGCAAACAGCCAATAGCAGGCCGCCCACAGCGCCGGCCCCACCGGGCGATCGTTGATTTCCTGCAAATGCACATGCAACTCGGGACCGCGCAAAAGGCGCAACCGGATCAGCGGCGCGCCTTCGAGCATCAGGCTCAGGTGGCGTTCGGTTTCATCGGCGCCAAGGCGACGGCCACCGGGCAAGGGCAGCGTCGTCGGGTGATTGAGGTTGGACATGGGAGCGGCTCGCGTATTTGTCGGTAGTCAACCTGTGACGTGAGCCGGGGCGGGAAATTTAGGGTCGCCTTCAACGGGAATGCATGGAGACCAGTTGGATCTGATAGGGCTGGAAAATCTTCAGCATCTGACCGTTATCCCGCAGGGTTTGCAGCAACTGTGCGAACGCTTCGCTGGAAATGGGCGCCTGTGGCCGGATCAGCGCGTAATGGTGGTAAACCTGATCGATGCGTTCAGACACCAGCAATTGCGGGCCGACTTCGGGATTGCGCAGCACGTAATCGTTGAGGTACGAACGGGTCACCAGGGCGATATCCGCCCGCCCGCGCAGCACCATCAGCAGATTGCTGTCGTGGGAATACGTCAGCGTGGCGTTGTATTGACCGGCGAGAAACTTGGGGTCGGCGTTGAATTCGGCAAAGGCGTAGTGATAACCGCTGAACAGCGCCAGGCGCTTGCCCCTCAGGTCGGCGAAATAACTCTGCTGGCGCTCCGGCTGGCGCTGGGCGACGAAGACTTCGGCATCTTCCAGGCCCATGTCCACCGACGTGTGCGGCACATCCTGCCAACCCCATTCGGGGTTCTCGAAAATCGCCATGTCGACCCGGCCCTGCTTGAAATCATTGAACCGGCGCGGGATCGACGTCGGCACCAGGACGAACTGGTAGTCGTTTTGCGACTGGTTCAAGGCCTCCACCATCTGCGGCAGCAGGCCGGTGTCGGCACCGTTCTCGGGACGAACGGTATAGGGTGGAAAATGTGCCGCGCCGATCCGTACCAGTTGCGCCGCCTCGATCGGCAACGCCAGGAAAACGGCCAGAGTGGCCAGCAGCACACGGGAGGTCATCCCCATCGGCGAAAACGTCAAGATAACCCACTCCCCAAAAGTCCCCATCACTACAATCAAGCTAGGCGGTTTCAGCCGCTTAGCCAGCCATGCGGCCATTTAAAGCGCCGTTCGATTATTGTTTTTCTTCAAGCACCAGGATCAGGGCCTGCTCGGCCAGTTCATCGAGACTCAGGCTGCCTTCGGCGCGAAACCAGGTGGTGGTCCAGGACAACGCCCCCGTGAGGAACCGCCGGGTAATGGGCACGTCCCCGCGAATATACCCGGCCTCCTTGGCCTGGCCCAGGACCTCGAGCCACAAGTCTTCATACGTATCACGCAGGGCCAGCACGTGCCGCTGTCCGTCCGGCGAGAGCGAACGCCATTCATAGACCAGCACCGCCATGGCCTCGCCAGTGCCGCCCATGATCGACTGCAATTCGCAGCGAATCAGCGCCAGCACCCGCTCGCGCACGCTGTCGGCCTCGGCCAGGGCCGCACGCATCAACGCGGTGTTGTAGCGGATGGTTTCTTCCATCACCGCCCGCAGGATGTCGTCCTTGCTCTTGAAATGGTGAAAGATGCTGCCCGACTGGATGCCCACGGCACTGGCCAGGTCGCGTACCGTGGTGCGCTCGAAGCCCTTGTTGCGAAACAGGTGGGCGGCGGTCTGGAGCAGTTTGCCGCGCGCACTGTCCGGGTCGGTCAGTTGCCCGTTGTCGACCAGCTCACGCATCACGCCCAGGGCTTTTTGCTCGTCCACCCATTCTCTCCTACAGTCGATCAACCAACGCGCCGCCACTGCACAGCAAACCATCGGTGGCGCGGGCAATTTAAGCCGAGCGAAGCAGCCAAGCAAGCGCTCGGCCAGAAGAACCGGCGGCCGTTTACAAACCAAGCGCTTGCTTGGTAGTCTCGAATCACCTTTGCCGGAGGGAACGCCATGCCCAAAACGATCCGAATCGGTTGCGCCAGCGCCTTTTGGGGCGATACCTGCACGGCGGCGGCGCAACTGGTCGAGGGCGGTGCGCTGGATTACCTGGTGTTCGACTATCTGGCCGAAGTCACGATGTCGATCATGGCCGGGGCGCGCCTGAAAGACGCTTCGAGCGGCTATGCCACGGACTTCATCGAGGTCCTCACCCCACTGCTTCAGCGTTTGCACGACGATGGGATCCGCGTCATCAGCAACGCCGGCGGGGTCAATCCCCAGGCCTGTGCAAGGGCTTTGCAAGCAGCCTGCGATCAGGCCGGCATAGCGCTGAAGATTGCCGTGCTGCTGGGTGATGACCTGCAACCGCAACACGAACGGCTCGCCGCCCAGGGCATCGGCGAGATGTTCAGCGGCGAGCCCCTGCCTCCCACGTGTGTGTCCATCAACGCCTACCTCGGCGCCCCCGGCATCGTCGAGGCGCTGCGCCTGGGCGCCGATGTGGTGATCACCGGCCGCGTGGTGGACAGTGCCGTGGTCAGCGCGGCCCTGGTGCATGAGTTCGGCTGGGCCTGGGACGATTACGACAGGTTGGCCCAGGCCGCACTCGCGGGGCATCTCATCGAGTGTGGCGCCCAGTGCACGGGCGGTAATTTTACCGACTGGCAGGCAGTGCCGGATTACGAGCACATCGGCTTTCCCGTCGTCGAAGTCAGCGCCGATGGCCAGTTCATTGTCACCAAGACCGAAGGCAGCGGCGGGCTGGTCACGCCGCTGACGGTCGGCGAGCAGTTGCTCTACGAAATCGGCGACCCGCAAGGTTACCTGCTGCCCGACGTGATCTGCGATTTCAGCCAGGTCAGATTGACCCAACAAGGCAAGCACGCCGTGCGCGTCCATGGGGCCAGGGGCCTGCCGCCCGACGACCGGTACAAGGTCTGCGCCACCTGGCTGGACGGCTGGCGCTGCACCGCCACCTGCCTGATCGCCGGCATCGATGCGGTGGCCAAGGCTGAACGGGTCAGCCAGGCGATCATCGCCAAGACTTCGCAACTGTTGCGCCAACGTGGCTGGGCGCCCTACAGCGACGTGAACGTCGAACTGCTGGGCAGCGAAGCCACCTATGGCCAGCACGGCCGGCGCCGGGACAGCCGTGAGGTGGTGATCAAGCTGGCGGTACGGCACCCGGATAAACAACCGCTGGTGCTGTTTTCCAGGGAAATCGCCCAGGCCGCCACTGGCATGGCGCCGGGACTGACCGGCCTGGTCGGTGGCCGGCCGACGGTGTCGCCGTTGATTCGCCTGTTCTCGTTCCTGATCGACAAAACCACCTGCCGGCTGGCCATCGAACTCGACGGCCAGCGCCACCCTTGCCCCCTGCCCGCTTTCGAACCGCTGCACACCACCGATCTGCCGGTCGCCCCGGTCCCGCCCAAACCCCAGGGCCGGGCCGACGCCAGCGTGCCGCTGATCAAACTGGCGGTGGCGCGCTCCGGCGACAAGGGCAACCACAGCAACATTGGCGTGATCGCCCGGGAACCCGAATACCTGCCCTGGATCGCCGAGGCGCTGACCCCGGAGGTGATGGTCGACTGGATGAACCATGTGCTCGACCCGCTGCTGGGCCGGGTCGAACGCTGGTACCTGCCGGGCACCCACAGTTTGAATTTCCTGTTGGAAAACGCCCTCGCTGGCGGCGGTGTCGCCAGCCTGCGCATCGATCCCCAGGGCAAGGCGTTCGCCCAGCAACTGCTGGAGATTCAGATCCCGGTGCCGCAACACATTGCCGATCAGGTCAATTCATCCCCACACCACCCTGACGCATGACCAACCCGTAGGAGCTGACGAGTGCAACGAGGCTGCGATCTTGTCCCAGACAGTTAGATCTCAAGCGAAAGATCAAGATCAAGATCAAGATCAAGATCAAGATCAAGATCAAAAGATCGCAGCCTTCGGCAGCTCCTACACAACCTTGCCCCAAGGTTTTTCGCCAATCCGCTCCAACACGAGGAGTCTGCATGCCGGTCATCGAATCGCACCTGGATCCCCACAGCGCTGACTTCGCACGCAACCACGCGGCGATGCTGGCCGGTGTCGAGCAACTGCGCCAACTCGAACGGGCCGTGCTGGCGAAAGCCGCCCAGGCCCAGGACAAGTTCGACCAGCGCGGCCAACTGTTGCCACGCCAGCGCCTGAACCTGCTGCTTGACCCCGGCGCACCGTTCCTCGAGCTGGCGAGCCTGGCCGGCTACAAACTCCATGACGACAAGGACGGCAGCCAGGCCGGCGGCGGCCTGATCGCCGGGATCGGCTACGTGTCCGGGGTGCGGGCGCTGGTGGTGGCCAACAACAGCGCGATCAAGGGCGGCACGATCTCCCCCAGTGGTTTGCACAAGACCCTGCGCCTGCAACAGATCGCCATGGAAAACAAACTGCCGGTCATTACCCTCGCCGAAAGTGGCGGCGCCAATCTCAATTACGCGGCGCAGATTTTCGTCGAAGGCGCGCGCTGCTTCGCCAATCAGGCACGCATGTCAGCCATGGGCCTGCCGCAGATTACCGTAGTGCATGGCTCGGCCACGGCCGGTGGCGCTTATCAGCCGGGTTTGTCGGATTACGTGGTGGTGGTGCGCGACAAGGCGCGACTGTTCCTGGCCGGGCCGCCGTTGCTCAAGGCCGCGACCGGCGAAGTGGCCAGCGAGGAGGAACTGGGCGGTGCACTGATGCACGTGCAGGTGGCCGGCACCGCCGAATACCTGGCGGAGAACGACACCGATGGCATTCGCCTGGCCCGGGAAATCCTCGCCTCGCTGCCCTGGAACGCACAATTGCCGCCCCAGCCCGAACGGACCTGGACGGAGCCGCTCTACCCCGCCGAGGAATTATTGGGACTGGTGCCCGACGACCCGAAGAAACCCTATGACGTGGTGGAAATCATCGCCCGCATCGCCGACGGCTCACATTTCCTGGCCTTCAAAAGCGAATTCGACACCCAGACGATTTGCGGCCACCTGCACATTCGCGGCCATGCCTGCGGCCTGATCGGCAACAACGGCCCCATCACGCCACAGGGTGCGGCCAAGGCCGCGCAATTCATCCAGTTGTGCGATCAGAGCCGCACGCCGCTGCTGTTCTTGCACAACACCACCGGATTCATGGTCGGCACCGAGTCGGAGCGACAAGGGGTGATCAAGCATGGCGCCAAGATGATCCAGGCCGTGGCCAATGCCCGGGTGCCCAAGCTGACCGTCGTGGTGGGCGGCTCCTATGGTGCCGGCAACTACGCCATGTGCGGCCGCGGGCTTGACCCGCGCTTCATCTTCGCCTGGCCCAACAGCCACACCGCCGTGATGGGCGGCGCCCAGGCCGGCAAGGTCCTGCGAATGGTCACCGAGGCCACGCAACTCAAGAACGGCCTGAACCCCGACCCGAATATGCTGGATCTGCTTGAGCAAACCACCGCGCAGAAACTCGACAGCCAATCCACCGCCCTCTACGGCAGCGCCAGCCTGTGGGACGACGGGCTTATCGACCCGCGTGACACCCGCACACTGCTGGGTTATCTGCTGGACATCTGTCACGAAGCCGAGCAGCGCCCCTTGCAAGCCAACAGCTTCGGCGTGGCCCGTTTCTGAGGACGCTCCACGGCTCACAGGAGAACAATAAAAATGATCTTCACCCAGGAACACGAAGCACTGCGGCGCACCGTCCGCCAGTTTGTCGACCATGACATCAATCCTTACGTCGACGAATGGGAGCGGGCCGGGCGCTTCCCCATCCACGAGATTTTCCGCAAGGCCGGCGAGCTGGGCCTGCTGGGTATTTCCAAGCCGCAGGCCTTCGGCGGCATGGGCCTGGACTACAGCTATTCGATCGTCGCGGCCGAGGAATTCGGCACGATTCATTGCGGCGGCGTGCCGATGTCCATCGGCGTGCAGACCGATATGTGCACCCCGGCCCTGGCCCGTTTCGGCTCCGATGAGTTGCGTGAAGCGTTCCTGCGCCCGGCCATTCGCGGCGAACAGGTGGGCTGCATTGGCGTCTCGGAAGTCGGTGCCGGCTCCGACGTCGCGGGCCTCAAGACCACGGCGCGCAAGGACGGCGACGACTACGTCATCAACGGCAGCAAGATGTGGATCACCAATGCGCCGAGCGCTGACTTCATCTGCCTGTTGGCGAATACCTCGGACGACAAGCCCCACGTCAACAAATCGCTGATCATGGTGCCGATGCGCAGCGCCGGCATCAGCCTCGGCCAGCCCCTGGACAAACTCGGCATGCGCAGCTCGGAAACCGCCCAGGTGTTTTTCGACGACGTGCGGGTGCCACAACGCAATCGCATCGGCCAGGAAGGCGCGGGGTTCATGATGCAGATGCTGCAATTCCAGGAAGAACGCCTGTTCGGCGCGGCCAACATGCTTAAGGGCCTGGAACATTGCATCGACAGCACCATCGAGTACTGCAAGGAGCGCAAGACCTTCGGCGCGGCCCTGATCGACAACCAAGTGATTCACTTCCGCCTGGCGGAACTGGCCAGCGAAATCGAATGCCTGCGGGCGCTGGTCTACCAGGCCACCGAACAGTACATCCACGGCCAGGATGTCACGCGACTGGCTTCGATTGCCAAGCTCAAGGCCGGACGCCTGGCCCGGGAAACCACCGACAGTTGCCTGCAATACTGGGGCGGCATGGGCTTCATGTGGGACAACCCGGTCACCCGCGCCTATCGCGACGTACGGCTGGTGTCCATCGGCGCCGGCGCGGACGAAATCATGCTGGGCATCATCTGCAAGCTCATGGGCATTTTGCCGGGGAAGAACAAATGAGCGGTTTGCCTGACAGGCCGCTATCGCGAGCAAGCTCGCTCCCACATTTTCACCGTTCACTGTGGGAGCGAGCTCGCTCGCGATGAGGCCCGAACGGACATCACAAAAAAACCAGGAATACCCCCATGCCCGCCTTCAGCAAAATCCTCATCGCCAACCGCGGCGAAATCGCCTGTCGCATCCAGCGCACCGCCCAGGCCCTGGGTTATCGCACGGTGGCGGTGTTCAGCGAGGCCGACGCCGATGCGCTGCATGTGCGCATGGCCGATGAAGCCGTACTGATCGGCCCGGCCCCGGTGCAGCAGTCCTATCTCGACCCCTTGGCCATTCTCGAGGCGGCCCGGCGCAGCGGCGCTGATGCGATCCACCCCGGCTACGGCTTCCTTTCGGAAAATGCAGGGTTCGCCCGCGCCTGCGCACAGGCCGGCCTGGTTTTCATCGGCCCCAGCCCCGAGGCCATCGAGTTGATGGGCAGCAAGCGCCGCGCAAAAATCACCATGATCCAAGCCGGTGTTCCCTGCATCTCCGGTTACCAGGGCACTGCCCAGGACGACGACACGCTGCGGCGCGAAGCCAGGCGCATCGGCTACCCGCTGATGATCAAGGCCAGCGCCGGTGGCGGCGGCCGCGGCATGCGCCTGGTCCAGCGCGCCGAGGAGCTGCTGGAGCAGTTGCGCAGCGCACGCTCGGAAGCCCTGCACGGCTTCGGCAGCGACGAGTTGATCCTCGAACAAGCCTTGATCGATCCGCGGCATGTGGAAGTGCAGATCTTCGGCGACCACCACGGCCAGTTGATCCATCTGGGCGAACGGGACTGCTCGATCCAGCGGCGCCACCAGAAAATCATCGAGGAAGCGCCCTGCCCGGTCATGACCGCCGACCTGCGCCGGGCCATGGGCGAGGCGGCACTCGAGGCGGGGCGCGCAGTGAATTACGTCGGTGCCGGGACCGTGGAATTCCTGCTCGCGACCGACGGTCGGTTTTACTTCCTGGAGATGAACACGCGCCTGCAGGTCGAACACCCGGTCACAGAGTCGATCACCGGCCTGGACCTGGTGGCCTGGCAATTGGACGTCGCCGCCGGCAGGCCGCTGCCCCTGCGCCAGGAGCAGGTGACGCTCAGCGGCCATGCCCTGCAAGTGCGGTTGTACGCCGAGGACCCAGCGGCGGATTTCCTGCCCCAGACCGGGCGCTTGATTGGCTGGGAGCCCCCTATCCGCGACGGTGTTCGAATCGACCATGGTCTGCTGCAGGGCCAGGCCATCACGCCGTTCTACGACTCGATGCTGGGCAAACTCATCGTCCACGGCGCCACCCGCGACGAAGCACGCCGCAAACTGTTGCGAGCGGTGGAGGATTGCGTACTGCTTGGGGTCCAGAGCAACCAGCGCTTGCTCGCCGGCTTGCTGGCGCATCCGCAGTTCATCGACGGCGACTTCCACACCGGCTTCATCGGCCAGCATTTCGCCAATCATGCGGCGCTTCTGCCCCTTGAGCCCTCGGCCGAACAACTGGCCATCGCCACGGCGGCGTTTTATCAGGCATCGCAGGCACGGCATGCACCCGGCCTGGGCGGATGGCGCAACAGCATCGGCACGGCGCTGCATTATCGGATCGGCGTCGGGGAGCGCGACTGGGTGCTGAGCCTTGAAACCGAAACCGACGGGACACTGCACATCCGCAGTGCCGGGCGCTTGATCGAACTGAGGCTGCTCGACATTGATGCGCAGGGCGCAACGCTGGTCATCGACGGGATTGGCCAGCGCCATGCCTGGCGCCTCGAAGGCCATGATCTCTGGCTGTCCACCCGCCCCGGCGGCCTGCACCTGCAAGATCGGACCCTGGCCCCCGTCGCCAGCAAGGCCAGTGCCAGTGCCAGTACGCTCCTGGCGCCCATGGACGGTGCCATTGTCGAGGTACTGGTCAGCGAAGGCTGCCCGGTGCGCCAAGGCCAACTGCTGATGGTGCTCGAAGCGATGAAAATGGAGCACCCACTCAAGGCAGGCGTCGACGGAGTGGTCAGGCAATTGCAGGTCACGCAGGGTGATCAGGTGAGAAAACGCCAGGTTTTGTTATGCGTTGAAACAGCCCACTAGTCGGATGCCTGGGGTTTGACTACGCTCAAACCCATCAGCACGCCGATACCGGGAACACTGCGATGCCTCACTGGCTGGTGATTGATCTGGAGGCCACTACCGATGAAGGTGGCTGGCCGGTAACCGAAATGGAAATTATCGAGATCGGCGCCACGCTGGTGAGTCGTGACGGCCGCGAAGTGGATCATTTCCAGCGCTTCGTGCGGCCCCTGAGACGACCGCTGCTCACGCCTTTCTGTCGCGAACTGACCCACATCACCCAGGCCAATATCGACGGCGCCGCGCACTTGACCGAGGTCTGGCCGGCGTTCGAGCGCTGGCTGGCGCCGTATCAGCCGAGGCTGGAAAGCTGGGTCAGTTGGGGCGATTACGACCGCAAGCAACTGCTTCAGGAATGGCAACGCCAGCAGTTGCACAGTGTCCTCGCCCAGGTGCCGCACATGAACCTCAAGCAACGCTTCGCCAAGGCCCGCCGGCTGGAACGGCCGCTGGGGCTCAATGGCGCGTTGCAACTGGCGGGCCTGCAATTTTACGGGCAACAGCACCGCGCCCTGGAAGATGCCCGCAATACCGCGCGGTTGTTGCCCCTGGTGCTTCCGGGTTGAGCGGGCTCGCCTCCCGGCGCGGCAGATGACGAATGTTGCAGCCTTGTGCATACTGGCCGGCCTTTTTCAGCCCCTTTTTCGAGGAATCGCCATGTTTAAAGTCAACGAGTACTTCGACGGCACCGTCAAGTCGATCGCTTTTGGCACTGCCGAAGGCCCCGCGACCATCGGCGTCATGGCACCGGGCGAATATGAATTCGGCACGGCCCAGCGGGAAATCATGCACGTCGTCTCCGGTGCCCTGACCGTGAAACTGCCCGACAGCACCGATTGGGAAACCTTCGCGGCCGGCAGCCAGTTCAATGTGCCGGCCAACAGCAAGTTCCAGCTCAAAGTGGCCGTCGACACCGCTTACCTGTGTGAATACCGCGGCTGATTCTGTGGCATAGATATGCCGCTCATCTGTGGCGAGGGGATTTATCCCCTCGCCACAGATTTTTGTTCACGGTTCCTTTTATTCGAGCACTTCAACCGGCATGCCGACTTCAAGTCGACCGTTGCTGTCGTTGACCAGGTTCTGGCCGAACATCGCACCGTCCGGCGTCGAACGGTATTGCTGCAACGTGGCGAAGGGTTCGCGACCAGGATCGCGTTCGCCGGTGTGCGGATCGACCGTGGTCATGATGCAACGCGAGCAGGGCTTGACCAGCCGGAACTCCACCTCGCCGATACGAATACGCTTCCAACCGTCCTCGGCAAACGCCTCGCCGCCCTCCACCACCAGGTTGGGACGAAAGCGCAACATCTCCAGCGAGCGGCCGACCCGGCTCGACAGGTCCTGCAATGAGGCCTGGCCAATCAGCAACAGGGGGAAACCGTCGGCAAAGGCGACCTTGTCGTCATCCTTGCCATAACCGGCGGCAGTGGTACGCGCCAGTTCCACCGGCACATGCACCAGCCGCGTGGGGTTGCCGATGAATTCGCTGACCCAGGCCGCAGCCTCATCACCGGCATCCGGCACACGCAAGGTGTCACGCCAGATGATCACGCCGCGCCGTTGCTCTTGCTGGGTGGGTGGCAGCGGCACATCGATGGCGCCATGGCCCGGCGCACTGAGCGTCAGGCCACCCGCCTCGTTCCACAAGGCCGAAAGCTGGCTCATCTTCGCCACGGCGCGCTGGGTCAGGAACCGCCCCGTGCCCTCATCCACCAGCATCCAGCGCCGATCACCGTCCAGTCCCAGCTTGTCCAGGCCAATCTGCTGCAGGGGCTGGCCCTTGCCGGACTTCAACGGATACCGATACAGCGCGCTCAGCCGCAACATGGTCAACTTCCCCGGTGGCAAAAAAATGCCACCTTATACGAGCCGGCCATTGAAGCAAACCACCATCGGTTTCAGTCGAGCATCAACCGCTGGCGCACCACGTCGACCAGCTTGTCCGGCTGGAATTTGGAGAGGAAGTTGTCGCAACCGACCTTCTTGACCATCGAATCGTTGAAGCTGCCGGACAGCGAGGTGTGCAGTACGACATAGAGCCCACGCAAACGCGGGTCGTTGCGGATTTCGGTGGTCAAGCGGTAGCCGTCCATTTCCGGCATTTCCGCATCGGTGAAGATCATCAGCAATTTGTCGGTCATGACCTCGCCGGTATCGGCCCAGGCCTTGAGCATGTTCAGGGCCTTCAGGCCGTCGCTGGCGATGTGCATTTTCACACCCAGTTGGCCCAGGGTGTCGCGCAATTGCGAGAGCGCGACGTTGGAGTCGTCCACCAGCAGCACTTCGCGTCCACGGGCGCGCTCCAGCACCGGGTCTTCGAGTTTGTCCCGAGAGACCTTGGCGTTGTAAGGCACGATTTCGGCCAGGACTTTTTCCACGTCGATGATTTCCACCAACTGATCGTCCACCTTGCTGATGGCGGTCAGGTAGTGCTCACGGCCGGCGCTGGTCGGCGGTGGCAGGATGGCTTCCCAGTTCATGTTGACGATGCGGTCGACGCCGCCCACCAGGAACGCCTGAACCGAACGGTTGTACTCGGTCACGATAATGGTGCTGTTGGCGCCCGGCACCAGCGGACGCATGCCGATGGCCTGGGACAGGTCGATCACCGGCAGCGTCTGGCCTCGCAGATTGACCACGCCGCACACGAACGGGTGGCGTTGCGGCATCAGGGTCAACTTCGGCAGTTGCAGGACTTCCTGGACCTTGAACACGTTAATGGCAAACAACTGCCGACCCGCCAGGCGAAACATGAGAATTTCCAGGCGATTCTCACCCACCAGTTGGGTTCGTTGATCTACTGTGTCGAGAATGCCGGCCATCGATGACTCCTGGGCTTGTTCGGATGAATCCAATAAAACCGATATCGGCCGTATGAACCGAATCTTGACCCCGGATAAAATACACACAGGGAATTGATATCACATTAACATCATGTTTTACTGGCTTCACGATTTCATCTGGCATTTACCCCGCTGCGCGACTCCGGTTTGCGCACTAAGTTCCCCTGTCTAAGGGATTCCCCTAGGCACAATCAGGTCCAACCTGATATTCCCGTTATCCAATAGCCATTAATGTGACGCCATTCTCATTGCTGAACGGAGTCAGGCCTTTGTACGCGACCACAGGACATCGGACCTGCAGCCTTTCGGCCGATCCCACCCGTGTAATCGTTTACGAATTCACCTTCGTTAAACGGCACGGGAGTGTCGTCGCGCGTCCGTCCGCGGTCGACCTTGAGATCCAGCCGTTCGCCATACGCGGTTTCCTTTCGCCTGACATGATGTTGTGGAGATAAGCATGCCGAACGATCGTAGGAACTGGAATCAACGTCTTCCCGAATTTCTGATCGAGGCCGAGACACTGCTGGCCAAATCGGAGGAATGCCTGAGTCATCTGCAATTGATCAACAATGACAAGGACGCCATCGATTGCATGCTCAGCACCTTGCTGAAACTGGCAAACAAGGCCAATGCCCTGGCGCTGGAAGCCGTTTCGGAGTTTTCCCTGCATATCCATGGCTTGCTCAGCCACGCGCAAAACCACATGGAATTGCATGACCAGGCCCTGGATGCCTTGAAGGATTGCTTCACCCTGATGGCCTGGCAATTGGAACTGGTCGATCACACCACCGGCCAGTTGAGCCTGGACAACAGCGAACAAACGTCCTTGATCGAGGCGTTCGCTTTCCAGGTTGGCCAGAGCCCCGACCAGGCATTGGCAGCGTCACGTCCGCTGGCGTTGGTTTCCTATCCCCAGAAACAAGCCTGATACGATGGCAATGCGCCTGCTCCCTAGTGCTTTCACGGCACCATGCCGAGCGCGACCAACGATAGGCGAAGTGGTACTATCTCCCGCGTCAGCCACTTCCAGGCAGCGCCGTAATAGCCGCCAACCGAAGCTGCCTTCGACCTGAGACGTTTACCCGACCCGGCCTGTCAGATGAGCTGACCGGCCTGCCCGCAGCGAACATTCATTGGCTCCATCCGCTATGCACGCCAGCCTCAAGTCATTCATCACCTGGCCTCCCTCCCGAGAAAACGCCCGTCGCTTCACATTATTATTGTGCATGTGCTCGACCCTCGGCTGCCTGCTGACCTACCTGTACGCCCATACGGTGCCGCTGGGCCTGCTGGCCCTGAATGTCGCGGCCTTGAGCTGTGTCTGGATCCACCATCGATTGTCGCGCAAGTCCATCAAGTTCCAGCCCCAGGAGTTGGCCGACCGGTTGCTCGAGGTCCAGGAGAATGAGCGCCATCGGCTCAGCCGCGAATTGCACGACGACATTGGCCAATTGCTGACCGCGGCGAAACTGCAAGGCGAATGGCTCAAGCGGCGGATGCCGGAAGAATTGCAAGGTCAGTGCGCGCTCCTGTGCGAGACCCTGGACGAAACCCTCAACAAGGTCCGCGACGTATCGGCGATCCTCAACCCCAGGGAACTGACCAGCCTCGGGCTTGAGGCCAGCCTGCGGGCGCACCTGCTCAAGACCCTGGCCAACGTCCCGGTGAAGTGGAGCCTCGATTGCCAGCAGCGCATGACGGGTATCCCGGAGGAGATGTCGGTCGCGGTGTTCCGGATCACCCAGGAAGCGGTCACCAATATCTTGCGCCATGCCCGGGCGACGAATCTGCTGGTACGCCTGCAACGCCTGCCCGACGGCCTGACCCTGCTGATCAGCGACGACGGCCAGGGATTTGTCCCGGCCAGCCACCCCGCTCGCGAAGGTCAACGGGGCATGGCCGGCATGTCGGAACGGGTCGAACAACTGGGCGGCACCCTCAAGGTCGTGAGCGAAGCCGGCAAGGGCACGCACATCGAAGCACGCTTTCCCTGGGCACCGCGTGCCCTGGAGCGAGCCAGCAAGAATAAGGTTCTCCTTTGATTTGTAATTTACTTCTGGTCGATGACCACTCCCTGATCAGGGCCGGCGTACGCGCCCTGGTCATGGATATCCCGGACTATGCCGTGATCGGCGAAGCCAATGACGGCACACAATTGTTGGAGCTGGTGGAACGGCTGAACCCCGACATCGTGCTGCTGGACATTTCCATGAAGGACACCAGCGGCCTGGATGCCTTGCAACAGCTCAAGCGGGTGCGCCCCCACAGCAAGGTACTGATCCTGTCGATGCATACGGATCCTGCGCTGATCATGCAGGCGCTGGAATCAGGCGCCCATGGCTACCTGCTCAAGGACACCACCGCCACCGAGCTGAAACACGCCCTGGAAGCGCTGCGCAATGACGAACGCTACCTGAGCCCGGCCATCGCCCACACGGTGATCAACCAGGCGCTGACCCGCGTCCAGAGACATCAGCCGGACCCTGCCCAGGCCCATAACCTGACGGCACGCCAGCTGGAAATCCTGCGGCTGATCGTACGCGGCAAATCCACCCGGGAAATTGCCAATGGGCTGAACCTGAGCGTCAAGACCGTGGAAACCCACCGGGCGCAAGTCATGAAGCGCTTGCAGATCCATGACGTGGCCGGCCTTGTGCTGTTCGCGGTGCGTGAGCAAATCATCAGCCTGGATGACTGACCGCCGTCGCGCCGCCCAACAGCGGCGAATCGGACGGCAGGTGCAGCCGCAACGCCTTCGGGCGGACAGTGAAGCGCAGGGTGTCGACCTGCAACGGTTCGCCATCGAGATTGATGTCCAGGCCTTGCGCGACCTTGATTTCCACCCATGGCAAGCGCGCGCGGACAAACATGTTGTCGATGCCCAGGCCGCCCGCCAGCAAGTCCTTCAACGTACTGACCACTTCCTGGGGCGCCGGCAGGATGCTGATGTCCAGCAACCCATCATCAGCCAACGCTTGCGGGCACAGCACATGACCTCCCCCCGCCTGCCGGCCATTACCGATGCCCAGCGCGAGCAAATCGCCCTGCCAGTAAAAATCGGGGCCCTGCAACTCACCATAGGCGGTACTCAGTTCACTGAATCGAGACAGGCCCGTGAACAGGTAGGCGGCGCCGCCCAAGACCTTCTTGAGATCTTCGGAGGTGTTCGCGGTCACCTGGCTGCCAAAACCGCCGGTGGCCATGTTCAGGAAAATCCGCCCGCCGACTTCACCCACATCAACGGCCTGCGGCGCAACGTCCAATAGATCCAGGGCCTGCGCGGGTTCCAACGGAACACCCGCCGCCCGGGCGAAATCATTGGCCGTGCCCAGCGGCAGCAATACCAGGCTGGCATCGCTGGACCTCTGGGCGATCGCTTCGGCGATATCACGCAAGGTTCCATCACCGCCGCCGGCGATCAGTCGCGTATAACCGGCATCCAGGGCTTCATCGACGCATCGCTGGGCATCACCGGCTTCCCAGGTCAACCGCACCGCCAGCTCCCATCCCTGTTCGCGCTTGAGCATCACTGCCGAGCGCACCTCTTCGTTGAGCGCTTGCTTGCCATGCAGAATCAACAGCGCCTTGCCTTTGCTCATCGTGGTCTCCGTCATTGGAAGGTTCAGGCATGGGACCTCTCATTGGCGCGAAAAAGCCCGGCGCGTCTCAATTTATTAGACGAGCAGGATGGATGGCCCGATCGACATGCCCCGATTCGAAGAGTTTTCTTACAAGATCTGGCGAATCAGCTCAATTGACCCTCTAGCGGTATTGAGACACCTTGGCTTCATGTTTTGCTGGATCGCTTAAACCCTCATCAGACAAGGAAGCATTCTCCCATGGATGGATACGTCACGGCCCGCAGGGGCCGGATCAGTCGCTCGAACAGTTATGGCCAAGGGGATGGACCGTCCCATGCATAACCGTGAATACAAGCTGTCGCCCCGGCAGCTCGCGTCCTTTGGAAGCGGGCGCGCCGATACTCGAAACGAATGCAAAAGTTGCAGTAATCCCGTTGGAGGAATTGATTTGGAACCGCGCGTCGTTGAACTGGAAACCCACCTCAAATACATCCGCAAAGACATGGATGAAATACGCACCGACGTCAAGGTGATCCGCCACAGGCTGGCCTATTCGGCTGGCGCCGCGGCGGTGGTGCTCGGTCTGCTGGGCTGGATCGCCAACAATCGATTCGACCAGTTGGTGATGCTGCTCACGCGATAGCGGTGAGACGCGCAAAGGCCCGGGCGTCCAACTCGGGCCGGAGAACAGCTGCCAGGTGCTAGCCCAGGACTTCGCTCAAGGGAATGAAGCCCACTTCGTCGCCCTCCACCAGCGTCTGTCCCTCGAGCACCTCGACCAACCCGTCGGCCCAGGCCGCGCTGCGCAGGACACCCGAGCTCTGGTTTCGGTAGATGATCGCTCGACCATTCTCCATACGGCCTCGCAGGTACTCTCGGCGACCGCCCGCCTTTGGCCAGGCGAAACCGGCCGGCACCTTGAACTTGAGTGGCGCCACCGATTGAACGCCTTGGCGTCGCAATAGGTAAGGCCTTGCCAG
The DNA here is from genome assembly GCF_900104425.1 of Pseudomonas sp. NFACC13-1. Lineage (NCBI taxonomy): Bacteria > Pseudomonadati > Pseudomonadota > Gammaproteobacteria > Pseudomonadales > Pseudomonadaceae > Pseudomonas > Pseudomonas sp. NFACC13-1. Next base: position 210,764 of record NZ_FMXV01000003.1, read on the forward strand.
CAGGGCGAACGTCACGAGGGTCGAAGCGGGGTTTCCAGGCAGGCCTATGACCGGCACGCCACGGTAATGCCCGAACGTCAACGGCTTACCCGGTTTGATGGCGAGTTTCCACAGCGCCAGCTCGCCCTCCTCGCGCAAGGCGATACCCAGGAAGTCCGCCTCTCCCACCGATACCCCACCAGTGGACAGGATCAGATCGACATCCGACAACTGTGCCAGGCGCTCACGGGTGGCCGACAAATCGTCGGGCAGGATACCCGCGTCAACCACCTCGCAGCCCATGCGTTGCAGCCAGCCACACAGCAGCACGCGGTTGCTGTTATAGATCTGGCCAGGCCCCAACGCCTGACCGGGCTCGACCAGTTCATCGCCCGTGGACAGGACGGCGACGCGGGCCTTGCGCACCACCTCCAGCGATGCACAGCCCAAGGACGCCGCCAAGCCCAGCTCGATCGGCCCCAGACGAGTCCCGGCAGAAAGGACTTGCTCGCCAACGGTGGTCTCCTGCCCCTGGGGACGAATGTTCTGCCCACTGACCATGAGCTCGGTAAACCGCACCCGCTGGTCGCTTTCCACCACGGCGTGTTCCTGCATCTCGACGCAATCGGCGCCGGCAGGGACTGGCGCCCCCGTGAAGATCCGCGCGCAGGTACCAGCGGCCAACGGCTCCGGAGCCTGGCCGGCGAAAATCCGCTGGCTGACCACCAACGGCTCGCCATTCCAGTCCGCCAGCCGCAAGGCATAGCCATCCATGGCGCTGTTGGGCCATGGCGGCAAATCAAGGGTCGATACCAGATCCTCGGCGAGCACTCGCCCTGACGCCGCGGCCAAAGGCAAATGTTCGCGCTGAACGATCGGCGCGGCCGCCGCCATCTCGAGCAGCCGCTCCAACGCCACTTCAACAGCCATCAAGGCGCCGGCCTTGCCCGGTTTACCCACGGGATTCACAAGGGGCTGCCTGTTTCAAATGGGCCACGAAGTTGCACGGACGATGCCGCACATCCAATTGTTCGGCCAGGATCCCATCCCATCCGGTACGCACCGCGTTGGTCGATCCCGGCAGGCAACAGACCAGCGTGCCATTGGCCAGGCCCGCCAGCGCGCGGGACTGCACAGTGGAAGTGCCGATGTCGGCCACTGAGATCTGGCGGAACAACTCGCCAAACCCATCGACCTGCTTGTCCAGCAGACACGTGACGGCTTCCGGCGTGCTGTCACGCCCCGTGAAACCGGTGCCGCCGGTGATCAGCACCACTTGCACCACGTCTTCGGCAATCCAGGTCGCGACTTGCGCCCGGATCTTGTACAAATCATCTTTGAGCAGGACCCGCGCCGCCAGGTTGTGACCGGCCGCCGTGAGCCGATCGACGAAGACCTGCCCGGACGTATCGGTTTCCAGGGTACGGGTGTCACTGACTGTCAGCACCGCGATATTGAGCGGCACGAAAGGTACATCAGCCTTGGCTTTCATAGGCTCGTCCAGTTGTGGAGGAAACAGCCCGGTGTTATATCACAGCGCCTTATTTTTTCGCCCGTGCGGAGACACGCCATGACCTCGATTACGCCGCTGCCATCCTGCTCCATTCTGCTCTTGGCGGGTGGCCGTGGGCAACGCATGGGCGGCCAGGACAAAGGCCTGGTGCAGTGGCAAGGCGAACCGCTGATTGCCCATATCCATCGCCAGACCCGCGCCCTGAGCGATGACCTGATCATTTCCTGCAACCGTAATGCGCAACGATATGCAGCGTATGCCGATCAGTTGGTGCATGACGAGGAAAGCGACTTTCCCGGGCCATTGGCGGGCATCCGGGCGGGTCTCAAGGCTGCGAGGCACCCATATTTGCTGGTGCTGCCGTGCGACGTGCCGCAGGTCGACGCCAGCCTGCTCGATAACATGCGCAGGACGGCCAGCCAGCACCCCGATCAGCCATTGATGGTGCGGCACGGCGAGCATTGGGAACCGCTGCTGTGTGTCATCCCGTTGGCCCTGGCAGCGAGCTTCGAAAAAGCCTGGAGCGAAGGCGAACGCAGCCCCGGTCGAATCATGCGCGCGCTGCACGCCGTTGCCTTGCAATGCCCTGCCGACGATCCGCGGCTGGCCAATCTGAACACCCCGGAGTTACTGGCCCGACATAAAGGCGTGTCAGATTGACACTAGCCAGGAACTTGCGCGCAATGTATACGTCTGAAGGTCAGTAACTTGAAGAATCCATTCGGAGAAACACCATGATACAACGGACCCTCGCCACGTTCATGCTCGCTCTGGGCCTCGCCACCCTTGCCGGGTGCGCTTCGCCAACAGTGATCACCTTGAATGACGGTCGCGAAATCCAGGCCGTCGATACCCCCCATTACGATGAAGAAAGCGGCTTCTACGAGTTCGAGCAACTGGATGGCAAGCAGACTCGCGTGAACAAGGATCAGGTTCGTACCGTTAAAGACCTGTAATCTTCAGCGCTACCGCCAGATACGAAAAGCCCGCAACATTTGCGGGCTTTTTTATGCCTGGTCAAAAATCATGGGCGCTACCACTGCAATGTAATCTCGCTCTGGAATACACGCTCCTGGCCAGTGACCGGGTCGATGAAACGCAGCCCTTGCGCCAGCAGCTTGAGCGGGTTGGCGTAGTCATCCTCGGCGTCCCGAAGCACGTCAGGGTAAAACGGATCGTTGCAGATACCCGCTCCCAGGGCATTCATATGCACCCGCAACTGGTGTTTCTTACCCGTGACCGGAGACAACCCGTAGCGCCACAGGTCACCGTGTCTTTCCAGGACTTCGATGGTCGTTTCGGTATTGGGCTCGCCCGGCCCTTCCTGCATCCGAAAGAACGGCTCACCATCGATCATCCGACTTCTATGCACCCGGGGAAAGGTCACTCCAGGCAACGCACGGGCGATGGCCTGGTAGCGCTTCTCGATCTGCCGCGTCGGGAATAACGACTGATACGCCGAACGGGTGTGCGGATTGGCAGAAAACAACACCAGCCCGGCCGTGTGCCGGTCGATGCGGTGCAGGGGCACCAGATGCGGGTTGTCCAGCCGCCGGATCAGCCGCCGCAACAAGGTTTGCTCGACGTATTCGCCCGCCGGAGTGACAGGCAGAAAATGCGGTTTGTCTGCCACCACCAGATGCTCGTCGGCATACAGGATCGACTCCACCACCGGGATCGGCTTCTCGTCGGGTACTTCACGGAAGTAGTGGATGCGCAGGCCTTCGCGGTACGGCAAGTCGACATGGATGGCCTTGCCCTCCCCGTCCAATACCCGGCCCCGGGCGATCCGGTCCAGCCACTGCTCGCGACTGATGGCGCTGAAATGCTCGCACAGGCACTCCAGCACCGTCGGCCAAGACCCGGGCGGCAGATACAGCGTACTGGCCTGATGATGAGCGGCGGAAAACGATGAACCGGACATTGAAAACTCTCAGGCGTTTTTGCAGGGCGGCATTATCCGACAGTCGCACCGGTCAGCCCAGCGATGATTGCTTTACGCCGTGACCGACGTCGATTTGGCCGCCGCTTCGGTGAACTCCTTCAACCAGCGCAGCACGTCCACCGCCTCCCAGCGGCCTGGATCGTACAGTGCGTACAGCAAACCCTGGTAACCCACCACATCCAACTGTTTGTGATAGCCGGCACGCTGGAACAACGCTTCGATCTCGGCGAAACAGGTGTTGAAATGCAGTTTATTGAAGGGCGTCTTGCCTTCGGTCACCAGGCCATCCAGGCGCAGCTCCAGGACCGCCTCACGCACAACGTCCGCGGACATCCTGTTTACGCTGCTTTTCAGTTGTTCGACATTGACCAAGGGGGTGCACTCCAGATAGCTGTATGAACATACAGTAACCGAAGCTCGCTACTTTCGCCAACCGCTGTCTTGGGAACCGAAGGACGAACCGCTCAACGGAGGAAGGTCACGATCTGTTCAGCCTCGAAGGGCCAGTCCAGCTCGGCACCGGTATCCAGCCTGCGCAGCACGGGGATACGCAGGCCATAATCGTCCACCCAGGCTTGACGTTCCGAAATGTCCACCAGCTCCACCAACAATCCATGTTCGACGAAAGGTATCAGTTCAGCTTCGGCGACCTCGCAAAGATGACACCCCAGGGTGCCGAACAACTGGCATTCAGGAAGCATGGCAGGTAGACCCAAAAAACATAGACGGTCATTCTAGGCCCGCCTCGGAAAACCGTCGAGTCGCTGGCTCGCTTCCGGGTGTTTCGGTAAAACGCTGATGCAAATCACTGAACATAAATGCTTTTCCAGCGACGCTGATCACGTTTTCCCCTCTACGCTGTGCGTTGTAGCCTTGAAACGGAGTTCCCCTTGTTTGCCAACCTGCTGATCATCCTTGCCTCGTCCCTGGTGGTCATCGCCCTCTTCAGGCGGCTGCGCCTGCCGCCCGTGCTGGGTTATCTCTGCGTCGGGCTGGCGGTCGGGCCTACCGCGCTGGACTGGGTCAACGACAGCGAAGAACTGCCAGACCTGGCCGAGCTTGGGGTGGTGTTCCTGTTGTTCTCGTTGGGGCTGGAGTTTTCCCTGTCGAAAATGCTCGAACTGCGTCGGGTCGTGTTCGGCCTCGGCAGCCTGCAGGTGTTGTGTTCCGGGACGCTGCTGGCGGGATTGCTGGCCGTGTGCGGCGCGCCGGTGAGCGCGGCGCTGCTGCTCGGTGCGGGGCTGGCCTTGTCCTCCACCGCCATTGTCAGCAAGGAGTTGACCAGCCTGGGCGAGATCTTCAGCAGCCACGGCCAGAACGCCATTGGCGTGTTGTTGTTCCAGGACGTCGTCGCGGTGCTGCTGTTGACCCTGGTGCCGGTCTTCGCCGGCAGCAGCGAGCATCCGTGGTACTGGGCGCTGCCGCTGACCCTGGGCAAGACCCTGGTGTTGTTCGGCGGCCTGCTGCTGGCCAGCCGGCTGCTGTTGCCCCGGCTGTTCCATGAGGTGGCGGCGTCCCGGTCCGCGGAACTGTTCGTGCTGCTGGCCCTAGTGATCGTGCTGCTGACGGCGTGGCTGACCCACTTGCTCGGCTTGTCGCCGGCCCTGGGGGCTTTCCTGGCGGGCATGTTGCTGGGGGAAAGCCACTACCGGCATCAGATCGAAGCCGACATACGCCCGTTCCGCGACATCCTGCTGGGGCTGTTTTTCGTCAGCATCGGCATGCTGATCGATCTGCAACTGTTCCGCGACGATGGCCTTTTGATCCTGGGATTGACCCTCGCCTTGATGCTCCTCAAGGGCTGCGTGGTCGCCGCCCTGGTGAAATGGCGCGGCAGTGACGGGGAAACCGCCTGGCGCAGTGGCCTGGCCCTGGCCCAGGGCGGCGAATTCTGTTTTGCCTTGATGGCACAGATGCAACAGAACAGTCTCATGCCCGCCGACATCAGCGGCCTGCTGCTGGCCGCGACATTCTGCTCGATGCTGCTGACCCCACTGTTGCTGCGTGCGGCGCCACGCATCGCCGCGCGCCTGCATCGCAAACCCAACGAAGAGGCGCAACTGGACCAGATCAGCGCACTCAATGCCGGCCTGTCGGATCACGTGGTGATTTGCGGCTACGGGCGCGTCGGCCAGTCCATCGGGCGCTTCCTGCGCCGCGAAGGCCAGGCGTTCGTTGCCCTGGATGACGACCCGGTGATCATCCGGGAAGCCACCGTCGGGGAAAACTGCGTGCATTACGGCGATTCGCGACGGGGTGACCTGCTCGCGGCCGTTGGCTTGAGCCGCGCCAGGCTATTGGTGATCGCGGTGGACAAGACCGACATCGCCATCACCGTGCTCAAGGCGGCTCGGAGGGTCAACCAACAGGTGCCGATCCTGGTGCGCACCCGAGACGACAGCCAATTGGCCGAGTTGCAGGCAGCCGGGGCCAGCGAAGTGGTCCCGGAACTGTTGGAGTCGAGCCTGATGCTGGCGTCCCACGCCCTGATCATGCTCGGCCTGCCCGAACAACAGGTCCGGCATCATGTGGATCAGGTCCGTCATGATCGCTATCGCCTGCTCCACGGTTTTTACCCTGGCAACCAGGACAAGGAGCCCTAGTGTCCTGTATCACAAATACTGTGCAACGATCAGTCCTGGCTGACCGCGCCGATCTTGTGGATCGACAGGTCGGCGCCGTAATACTCTTCTTCCTGGGTCAGGCGCAGCCCCAGCACGGCCCTGATCACGCCATAGACCGCGAACCCACCGGCCAAGGCGACGACAACGCCCAGCGCCGTGCCGATCAACTGGCTGATCAGGCTGACCCCACCCAGGCCGCCCAAGGCACCCTGGCCAAAGACGCCACAGGCAATTCCACCCCAGACCCCGCACAACCCGTGCAGCGGCCAGACGCCGAGCACATCGTCGATTTTCCACTTGCCTTGGGCCGCCGTGAAGCACCAGACGAACAAGGCACCGGCAATGGCACCGGTGGCCAGCGCGCCCACCGGGTGCATCAGGTCGGAACCGGCACAGACCGCCACCAACCCGGCCAGCGGGCCGTTGTGCAGGAAGCCTGGGTCATTGCGCCCGACAATCAATGCCGCCACGGTACCGCCCACCATGGCCATCAACGAATTGACCGCCACCAGCCCGCTCACCCCAGGCAGGGTCTGGGCACTCATCACGTTGAAACCGAACCAGCCGACAATCAGGATCCACGAGCCCAAGGCCAGGAATGGAATGCTCGAAGGCGCGAACGCCACCAGGCGACCGTCCCGGTAGCGGCCATTACGCGGGCCGAGCAAAAGCACCGCGGCCAACGCCAGCCAGCCGCCCATGGCATGCACCACCACGGAACCGGCGAAGTCATGGAAACCAGCACCGAACCGAGCTTGCAACCAAGCCTGCAAGCCAAAATTGCCGTTCCAGACCAAGCCTTCGAAAAACGGGTAGACAAACGCCACGATCAACACCGTGGCGCACAACTGCGGCGCGAACCGCGCACGCTCGGCGATACCGCCGGAAATGATGGCCGGGATCGCGGCGGCAAAGGTCAACAGGAAGAAGAACTTCACCAGGCTGTAGCCATGATCGGCGCTGAGTACCGACGCTGGCTGCAGGAAGGTCACACCGTAGGAAATCCAATATCCGACAAAGAAGTAGGCCAGGGTCGAGACCGCGAAATCGCTGAGGATTTTCGACAGCGCATTGACCTGGTTCTTCTGACGGACCGTTCCCACTTCAAGGAACGCGAAGCCGGCATGCATGGCCAGGACCATGACCGCGCCGATCAGGATGAACAGGGTGTTGGAGCTGTGGACGAGACTGTCCACGGCACTTTGCATATTTTCCATGGTGTTGGCAGACCTGAAAAAGTTGAAAAAAGCACCAAACCGGTTCGCCTGCCCCATGAGCGCACCAAGTTGAAACGACTCATTGGCCGCGAGCAGGCCAATGAACTGCTTTGGTGCGTAGATCGGGCAAGAACGAAGTCCCGTTTCGAGGTGCTTCGCGGGTTTTGATTTATTGGTTAAGGTTTTACGGGCTTTCGCCCAGCTTCAGCGCACTGGCACAGGCTGACGCACCAGTACATGGCAGAAGCCTGAGCAAAAGTTGTACCAGCCACTTGCACTGAACCTTCCGGCAAGGCTCATACTCGAACGCTTCAGACGTCACTTACGGAGATTCACCCATGGCCAGAACCCAGGCAAAGACTGCTCAAGAAATCCTGATGGAAGATTTTCAGACGCTGGTCAGCGACACGGAGCGTTTGCTCGATCACACCGCGACGCTGGCAGGCGATCAGGCCGATGCGCTGCGCGGCCAGATCCACGAAACCCTCCTGCGCGCCCGCGAAACGCTCAAGCTGACCGAAGACTCCATGCGCGAACGCGGCCAGGCTGCCGTAGTCGCCACCGAGGAATACGTACAGGCCAACCCTTGGCAATCGGTGGGCATTGCCGCGGGCGTCGGTTTTCTGATCGGTCTGTTGGCGACACGGCGCTGATCATGGCTATCGACGAATCCGGCTCGTCCGAAGCGGGCACACAACCCACAGCGCGCCGCCTGGGCGCCGCGTTTCTTGGCTTGCTGCACAGCCACGTCGAACTGTTCGGCATGGAGTTGCAGGAACAGAAGGCACGCACCGTGAGCCTCCTGCTGTTCGCCGGCCTTGCGCTGGTGTTCGGCCTGCTGCTGTTGGTCGGGCTTTCGGCGCTGGTGCTGATCCTGGTATGGGACACCTATCGTCTGTCGGGCATTATCGGCCTGTGCCTGTTCTACCTGCTGGCGGCCCTGTTCTGCGGTCTGCGGCTCAAGGCAGCGATCTACGACGAGTCCTCTCCTTTCAACGCCACCCTCGAAGAACTGGCCAATGACCGGGAGCGCCTGCTGCCATGAGCCTGCCTGATATTCCTCAAGCCCGGACACGACAGGAAATGCGCAAGGCACTGGTGCGCCTGCGCATGGAAATGCATCGCCAGGAAATCCGTCAGGAGACACGCCAATTGCTGCAACCCTTGCATCGGGTGCGCGGCTTGACGCAAAGCTGGCACGAAGGTTTCGGCATCAAGCATGCGCCACTGTGGGGCGTGGCGGCAGTGTCCCTGCTCGGCTTCCTTACCGGCAAGCGGACCCGCCATGGCGGTGGCGGTGGCTTGACAGGCCTGATCCGTCTGGCAACGACATTGCTGCCGTTGGTCAAGCTGGCCAAGGGCCTGCGCAAACCCTGACGACCGACACCCTGTGGCGAGCGCCACAGGGTTATGTATCCGGTCCGTGCAAGCCCATAGGCCTTGCAGGGCGTCCCACGAACCGGGAAGCTAGGGCATCGACATCATCGAACGGAGCAACCGGCCTTGGATTGGCATACCCTGCTGACTCGCGAACGTCTCGGAAAACCGCTGCACAGCCCGCAGGAACTGGGCCGTAGTCCCTTCCACAAGGACCACGACCGCATCATCTTTTCCGGTGCCTTCCGCCGCCTGGGGCGCAAGACGCAAGTGCATCCGGTTTCCAGCAACGACCACATCCACACGCGCCTGACTCATTCCCTGGAAGTCAGTTGCGTCGGGCGCTCCCTGGGCATGCGCGTGGGAGAAACCATCCGCAATGCCCTGCCCGACTGGTGCGAGCCCAGCGACCTGGGCATGGTGGTGCAATCGGCTTGCCTGGCCCACGACATTGGCAACCCGCCGTTCGGTCATTCCGGCGAGGACGCCATTCGCTATTGGTTCCAGCAGGCAGCCGGACGGGGTTGGCTTGATGCGATGAGCGAGGCCGAGCGCAACGACTTCCTCAATTTCGAAGGCAACGCCCAAGGCTTCCGCGTCCTCACCCAGCTTGAATACCATCAGTTCGACGGCGGAACCCGGCTGACCTATGCCACCCTCGGTACGTATCTGAAATACCCCTGGACCGCCCGCCATGCCGATTCCCTGGGCTACAAGAAACACAAGTTCGGTTGCTACCAGAGCGAACTGCCACTGCTGGAGCAGATTGCCCACAAGCTCGGTTTGCCACAGATCGAGGATCAACGTTGGGCACGACATCCACTGGTGTACCTGATGGAGGCCGCCGATGACATCTGCTACGCGCTGATCGACCTTGAAGACGGCGTGGAGATGGATCTTCTGGAATACCCACAGGTGGAATCGCTGCTCCTGGACCTGGTGGGCGACGATCTTCCGGACACCTACCGGCAACTGGGGCCACTGGACTCGCGGCGGCGCAAACTGGCGATCCTGCGAGGCAAGGCCATCGAACACCTGACCAACGCCGCCGCCCGGGCGTTTGTCGAGCAGCAGGAAGCGTTGCTTGCCGGCACGCTGCCAGGGGACCTGGTGGAACATATGCACGGCCCGGCCAAACGCTGCGTGTTGAATGCCAAGGACATGGCGCGCCGGAAAATCTTCCAGGACAAGCGCAAGACCCTGCATGAAATCGGCGCCTACACCACGCTGGAAATCCTGCTCAACGGCTTTTGCGGCGCAGCCCTCGAACAGCACGGCGGCCGCACGCCTTCGTTCAAGAATCGCCGCATTCTCGACCTGCTGGGGAACAATGCGCCGGATCCCAATGGCCCTTTGCATGGCGCGTTCCTACGAATGATCGACTTCATCGCTGGCATGACCGACAGCTACGCCAGCGAAATGGCCCAGGAGATGACAGGCCGCACGCGCCAATAAAAGGCCCCTTTGCAGCACCTCGAAAAAATGTGGGAGCGAGCTTGCTCGCGATGACGCAGGCACATCCAGCATCGATGCGCACAGATCCACCGTCATCGCGAGCAAGCTCGCCCCCACAGGGTGCGGTGGACATGGATCGTGCAGCCACCTCGCTCCCACCGGGGACTGGCGGTGCATGTGGATTTTGTAGCGCCACCCCACAAGGAGTTTGAAGTAGATAAATAAATGTATGGCTCACACCAACCTCGATTAAAACGTTTCCTTTGTTTGCACAAACAACGCAATCAAAGAAATATCCCTTCACACACGGCTAACTCTTCCTCCCTCTTATTGTCATCCACCTACTAAAAAACCGATTGCATCGTAATATCTTGCCTCTTTTTTTGTAGGAAACTTCTGAAATTGAAGTTGCATGCCCGTCTCTTCGTACGACCCTGGCTGTAAGTGGGCTAAGGTGCGCGCTTTATTCAAGTTCGCAGGGTAATTTATTCATGAACTCCGTTTTCATTGTCGACGATCATCCGGTCATCCGCCTCGCCGTTCGCATGCTCCTGGAACATGAGGGCTATAAGGTCGTAGGAGAAACTGACAACGGCGTCGACGCGATGCAAATGGTGCGCGAATGCATGCCAGACCTGGTTATCCTGGACATCAGCATCCCCAAACTTGACGGGCTGGAAATTCTGTCACGCTTCAACGCCATGACCACGCCGCTCAAGACACTGGTGCTCACGGCACAGTCGCCGACGCTCTTCGGTATCCGATGCATGCAATCCGGTGCCTCCGGCTACGTTTGCAAACAGGAAGACCTCAGCGAACTTGTCAGCGCGATCAAAGCGGTATTGTCCGGCTATAACTATTTCCCCAGCCAGGCGCTGAACCCGGTACGCCCGGATGATCCACGCAGTATAGAGCTGGACCTGTTCAAAAGCGTCAATGATCGGGAACTGATGGTACTGCAACTTTTTGCCCAGGGCCGAACCAACAAGGAAATAGCCAAGGGGATGTTTCTCAGCAATAAAACCGTCAGTACTTATAAAAAACGCCTGATGCAGAAACTCAAGGTCAAGTCCTTGGTCGAGCTGATTGAAATGGCGAAGCGCAACGCGCTGGTGTGAGAAGACAGGATGCTCAGACGCATAACCGAATGTCTCCTGCTGATCAGCGCAGTGTTATATACAGGAGTGCTCGCGGCGACACCGGATGCGCCCGGGCAATACACGCTGCTGGGGCGCTCGTCCATGGCTCAGGCCGAGATCAAGCTCGATGATGTTCACCGCGCCTGGCTAAGAAGCCGGCAGGAACTGGTCCTGGGCACTTCCGCACCGGATTACCCGCCCTTCGATCTCTCCGCCAGCGGACGCGACTACGAAGGCCTGACCGCCGACTATGCCGACATCCTCGCCAAGTCCACCGGCTTGCCCATGAGAGTCCTGCGTTTCGCCTCCCGTGAGGCAGCCATGGCGGCGCTCAAGGACGGGCAGATCGACATGCTTGGCACCGCCAACGGTTTCGAGGCCCGCGACCCCGACATTGCCCTTTCGACGCCGTACGCAGTGGACCAACCCGTTCTCGTCACCCGAACGAATGAAAGCCGATCCCTGAATGAAGACCTGGAGGGTTTGCGGCTGAGCATGGTCTATCACTACCTGCCGCTGCGGGAAATTGAAAAACTCTACCCCAAAGCAATCATCACCACCTACCCGTCCTACCAGAACGCCATCAACGCCGTCGCCTTTGGCCAGGCCGATGTATTTCTCGGCGATACCCTGTCCACCCACTACATGATCAGCAAGGGCTACTTGAGCAATATCCGCATGGCCAGCTTCGGCAAACATGAATCCTATGGATTCGGTTTCGCCGTACGCCGTGGCGATACCCGCTTGCTGGAGGTCATCAACGCGACGCTGAACCAAGTCCCCATCGCCGAACAGACGGCGATTGCCAAGCGCTGGAGTGCAGGCAGCGACCTGTACCTCGCGGACCACCGGGTACAACTGACCGACCGCGAGCAACGCTGGCTGGCCAGGCATCCGGTGGTCAGGGTGGTGGTGAACGAAACCTCGGCCCCCTTCACCTTCTTCGATCCGGACGGCGATTTTCGCGGCATCAGCGCCGACCTGCTGGAGCTGATCCGGCTACGCACCGGCCTGCGCCTGGACATCCAACGCCGCCAGAACGACAGTGAAATGATTGCCGCGGTCCTGAACGATCAAGCCGACATGATTGCCGCGCTGTTACCCAGCAGTGAACGGCAACGCCAGTTGAAATTCAGCCGCCCCTACGTCGACAGTGCGTTCGTCCTGCTGACCCGCAAGTCGTCCGACACGCCCACCACGCTCGATCAGTTCGGCCACGCCAGCCTGGCGATCGCCACGGGCAATCCGCTCATTGAATGGCTACGCAGCCAGTACCCGAGCATCCGGATCATCGAAACGGACGGCCCCTTGCGCGCCGTGGAAATGCTCGCCCATGGCCAGGTCGACGGCAGCGTGAACTCGCAGGTGATGGCCAACTACTTCATCTCCTCCCATGCGTGGCGGGACAGATTGCAGATCAGCAGCACGGTGGGCACCCAACAGGCGCTGTTCGCGCTGGCCACGGCCAAACACGCCAGCGAGTTGAACGCCATCCTCGACAAGGCCCTGATCAGCATCGACCCCGACGAACTGGGCATCATCAACAACCGCTGGCGCGGTTACGTCTCGCCCTCGGAACATACCTGGCGCACTTATAACCGCCTGTTCTTCCAAATCGTCGCGGGCGTCGGCCTGTTACTGCTGCTTTCCCTGGCGTGGAACGCCTACATGCAGCGCCAGATCAGGCAACGTCAACGAGCGGAACTGGCCCTCAACGATCAACTCGAATTCATGCATGCGCTGCTCAATGGCACTCCCCACCCCATCTACGTGAGGGATCGCAACGGCATCCTGCAGAGCTGCAACGACAGTTACCTGGAAGCGTTCAACGCCAGGCGCGAAGACGTCATTGGCAAGGACTTGATGCCAGGTTCCATGAGCAACGCCTTCGAAGCGCAGGAGTACCAGGCGGACTACCAGCGCGTCATGGCCGAAGGTACTGCCCTGATCGTGGACCGTCCCCTGCACATCGGTAACCGGAAGCTGACGATCTATCACTGGATCCTTCCCTACCGAAACTCCGCCGCGCAAGTGCAAGGCATCATCGGCGGTTGGATCGACATCAGTGAACGACGGCAGCTGTTCGAGGAACTGCGTGCATCCAAGCAACGAGCCGATGACGCGAACCGCGCCAAAAGCACGTTCCTGGCCACCATGAGCCATGAAATCCGCACCCCGATGAACGCGGTGATCGGCATGCTCGAGCTGGCCCTGAAACACGCCGACAAGGGCCACGTGGACCGCTCGACCATCGAAGTCGCCTACGAATCGGCCTCCGGCATGCTCGAACTGATCGGCGATATCCTGGACATCGCCCGTATCGAATCCGGCCATCTGAGCCTGGCTCCCGAACGCGTCAATCTCAGGACCCTGCTGCAATCGGTCATACGGGTCTTCGAGGGCGTGGCCCGACAGAAGAACCTGGCATTGTCGCTGCGGTTCGATGCGGCCGAGGGCAACCCTGACGTGTTGATAGACCCCTTGCGATTCAAGCAGGTGCTGTCGAACCTGATCAGCAATGCCCTCAAATTTACCGAGCAGGGCCAGGTCGTGGTCAAGGTCCGGCTATCGCCAACCGAGCGGGACGACGTCCTGCACATGCATCTGGAGGTCAACGACAGCGGCATCGGCATCGGCCCGGCAGACCTGCAACGCTTGTTCGAGCCGTTTGCCCAGGTCGATAACACCAGCCGAATGGCCCGCAAAGGCGCGGGACTGGGGCTGGTGATCAGTCGCAACCTGTGCCGGATGATGGGCGGCGACCTGCACATGAGCAGCCAACCCGGCGTCGGCACCCAGGTCCAGGTCCATCTGCAACTGACCGTCCTGGCGACGGCGCCGGTTGACGTTCCACTCGAACCGGTCATCGAAACGGCGCGGACCGCCTTGAACGTCCTGATCGTGGACGATCATCCCGCCAATCGCCTGCTGATGTCCCAGCAATTGGAATACCTCGGCCATCACTACCAGGTCGCCCACGATGGCGCCCACGGGCTCGAGGTCTGGCGCAAAGGCCATTTCGACCTGGTCATTGCCGATTGCAACATGCCCATCATGAGCGGTTACGAACTGGCCCGCTCGATTCGTCGCGATGAGTCCGAACAGCGACGTCCGCCCTGCACCCTCCTGGGGTTCACCGCCAATGCTCAACCGGAGGAAAAACAACGCTGCCTGGACGCCGGAATGGATGACTGCCTGTTCAAACCCATCAGCCTGAGCGCCTTGAGCCAGTGGATCAAGACGGTCAAACCCGTCGGTCACCCAGCGGCTTTCAGCGTGCACAGTCTCCAGGCGTTGACCGGCGGCGACCCTTCGTCCAACCGGCGCCTGTTGGCGGAGTTACTCAGCAGCAGCCGCGCGGACCGCCAGGAGTTGCTCCACGTCGCCCAAGGCGCGAACCGACAGGCGCTCACCGAAACGGCGCACAAGATAAAAGGCGTCGCCCGCATCGTCCAGGCGAGCACGCTGATCCAGCGGTGCGAGGCGCTGGAGCAGGCGTGTCATCTGGCACAGGCTCCTGAACGAATCAGCGCCTGCATCGACGCCCTCGACCGCGCCATGACCGAACTGGAGCGGGCTCTGGAAACGGAGATCGCCAAGGCAAAATAATCCAGCGTTTACTATGCTGTTCGCTCAGCAGTGCGTACCTGGGGGGTTCTCGATCGGTTTCCCTTGCACGCGGGAACACCCATCGAGCCCCCCTGACACTTGGAGTGACTGCAATGCCCAGCGCACCGCGTCCGGACAAACGCCGCTTCCCCCTGCATGTCCACATCAGCGTGATGTTTACCCTGCTTCTGTTGTTGACCGGGGTGGTGCTGGGTATTTTCAACTACCGGCAAACCACGCAAATCATCCTGTCCAGCAGTGAAAAACTGTTCAACCGCATTGAACAGGAGGTGCGCCTGGACTTGTATGACACCTACGAACCCATCCGCCACCTGCTGAGCCTGCTGGCCGACTACCCGGCGACACGCACGCCGCAGATGGCGCAACGCATGGCCCTGCTCGTGCCCTTCAGCCAGGCGTTGCGGGACAACCCGAACCTGGCGTCGTTGTACCTGGGCGATCAGCGCGGCAATTTCCTGATGGTCCGGCCATTGCGCACCCCGGCCCTGAAAACCGCCCTGCGGGCCCCCGCCGAGGCGGCCTATCAAGTCTGGACCGTCGAGCGGGCCAGCGAGCAAGGCCCGGTCCATTCCCAGTCGCTGTTCTACGACGAGACCCTGACACTCATCGATCGCCGGAACATGGCCGACGAAACCTACGATCCGCGCAGCCGCGGCTGGTTTCGCAGCGCCGCCGGCAGCGCCGAGCAGATCACCACCGAGCCGTACGTTTTCTTCTCCACGCACAACGTCGGCACCACCCTCGCCCGGCGCAGCGGCGAGCAGGCGGTCATCGGCGCCGACCTGACCCTGGCGGCCCTGTCCCAGACGCTGGCCAAGCACAAGGTGACCACCGGCACCGAGATCGTGCTACTCGATCCCAAGGGCAACGCGGTGGGGTATCCCGACAGCGACCGGCTGCTCGCCGACGCCCAGTCGGCGCGCCTGATCAAGGCCCGCGACCTCAGCCCGGCCATCGCCGCCGTCCTCGACGACAACACTGACACGACCCGCCTGGAAGCGGCCGGGCGCCAATGGATCGTTTCGCGCAGCCACATGCAGGAAGGCGGGCCCCAAGGCCTGGAACTGGCGTTGCTGGTGCCTGAGGACGAGCTGCTGGACAACGCTTATCGCATGCGTTGGCAAGGCGCGCTCATCACCCTTGCCACCCTGTTGCTGTGCCTGCCCCTGGGCTGGCTGACGTCCAGGATCCTGGTCAAGCCCTTGCGCGAACTGGTGCGGGAAGCCGACGCCATTCGCAGCTTTGACTTCAACTACCCGGTGTCCCGTCGCTCCCCGGTGCTGGAGGTCGATCAGTTGAGCGTCTCGATGGCACGCATGAAAGAGACCCTGGCAAGTTTCTTTGAAATCACCGCCAGCCTGCGCGCCGAAACCCGCTTCGCCCCGTTGCTGGAGCGGGTGTTGTTCGAAACCGTGAAAATCGGCCAGGCCCAGGCCGGCCTGATCTACCTGCGCGAGAACGACGAAAACCGGCTCAAGCCCCATGGGCTGGTGATCGATGGAACCCCCAGGGACCTCGACGCCTTCAAGCTGCGCAGTCATGAGTTGCAGGCGGGCGACAGCCCGCAATGGCTCCAGCAACTGGCCGTCTCGGACAATCTCGTGACCTCCCTGGGCTTCGAGCAGGCGGCGGACCTGCAAGGCATCCTGCAGGCACTGGACTCGCCTCGGGTCCACCTGATCGGCATCCGCCTGCGCAATCGCCACCAGGAAACCGTCGGCGTATTGGTGTTGCTGATCACCGACAGCGGCACCGAAGCCGACCTGGAAAAACTCCAGCCCGACCGCATCGCCTTCCTGCAAGCCGTGTCCGGCGCCGCCACCGTAAGCATCGAGGGTCAGCGCCTGCAAGCCAAGCAAAAGCAACTGCTGGACGCCTTCATCCAACTGCTGGCCGGCGCGATCGATGCCAAGAGCCCCTACACCGGCGGCCATTGCCAGCGGGTCCCGGTCCTGACCCTGATGCTCGCCCAGGCCGCAGCTGCCAGCCAGGCCCCGGCGTTCAGCGCCTACCGGCCCACGGAGGATGAATGGGAAGCCCTGCACATCGCCGCCTGGCTGCACGATTGCGGCAAGGTCACCACCCCCGAGTACGTCGTCGACAAAGCCACCAAGCTGGAAACCCTGAACGACCGGATCCACGAGATACGCACCCGTTTCGAAGTACTCAAGCGCGACGCCTGGGTCGATTACTGGCAGGCCGTGGCAAACGGCGGCGAGTCGTCATCCCTGGCACGACAGCGTGATGCGACATTGACGGCACTGGATGACGACTTTGCGTTCGTCGCCCGCTGCAACCTGGGCTCCGAAGCCATGGCCGAGGCCGATCTGCAACGCCTGCGACACATCGCGCAACGCCCGTGGACCCGGACCCTCGATGATCGCCTGGGGGTTTCCTGGGAAGAAAACCGGCGCCAGGCCCGCACGCCCAGGCCGACACTGCCGGTCACCGAGCCGCTGTTGGCGGACAAGCCCGAACACCTGTTCGAGCGCCACGCGGCCGAACTGATCCCGGCGGACAACCCGTGGGGCTTCCAGCTCGATGTGCCGGCCTGGAAATACAACCGCGGCGAGCTCTACAACCTGAGTATCACGCGAGGCACGCTGACGCGCGAGGAACGCTACGTCATCAATCATCACATGGTGCAGACGATCCTGATGCTCAGTCAGTTGCCCTTCCCCAGCCACCTGAACAACGTGGCGGAGATCGCCGGCGGCCATCACGAGAAAATGGACGGCAGCGGTTACCCCAAGCGCCTCAAGCGCGAGGAGATGAGCCTGCCGGCACGGATGATGGCCATCGCCGACATTTTCGAAGCACTGACGGCGGCCGACCGCCCCTACAAGAAAGCCAAGACGCTGAGCGAGGCCCTGGGCATCATGGCCACCATGTGCCGTGATGCCCATATCGATCCCGAGCTGTTCTGGCTGTTCATCGAAGAAAAGATCTACCTGAGCTACGCCGAGCAGTTCCTCGACCCGCGCCAGATCGATGAGGTCGACCCCGACAGCCTGCTGGTCAAGGCCGGGCTGAAGGCATGAATGCTATCCCCGTAGGAGCTGGCGAAGCCTGCGATCTTTTGATCTGTTGGTTATTCACTCGAGGCTCAATTGTCTGGGGAAAGATCGCAGCCTCGCTTCGCTCGACAGCTCCTACGGAAAGCGAGTCAGCAATCCGTCAGGCGCAGGAATATCGCAGCCAATGCTTCAATGCCGGCTTGATCATGCTCGGTAAAACGCGCCAGTTTCGGACTGTCCAGGTCAAGCACGCCGATCAGGCGCCCGTCCTTGACCAGCGGCACCACCAGTTCACTGTTCGACGCGCTGTCGCAGGCGATGTGCCCGGCGAAGGCATGGACATCTTCGACGCGCTGGGTCTGCCGGGTCGCTGCCGCCGTGCCACACACGCCACGGCCAAAGGGAATCCGCACACAGGCGATCTGGCCCTGGAACGGCCCCAGGACCAGCTCTTCGTTGCGATTGAGGTAGAAGCCGGCCCAGTTCAGGTCGTCCAACTGACTGGACAGGAAGGCCGAGAACTGCGCGGCGTTGGCGATGAAGTCACGCTCATCGGCCAGCAAGGATTCCAACTGTGCCGATAACAAGTCGTAGCCATCGAGGCCAACACCGCTGCCCTTCAAATCGATCATGCCTTGTGCTCCAACAATTTCAGGCCTACCCAATAACGGGCAAACTGATAAGCGCAACGTCCGTTGCGGTTGCCGCGACCGGTTGCCCAACGCACCGCCAGCACATCCAGCGCTTCGTCGCGCTGCCAGGCCAGCCCGGCCTTGGCTGCCAGTTCGCCGATCCAGTGCTCCACGACGTTGAGGAAATGCTCCTGGGTAAACGGATAAAACGACAGCCACAAGCCGAAGCGGTCGGACAAGGCGATCTTGTCCTCCACCGCTTCGCTGGGGTGAAGTTCGCCGTCGACCCGTTTCCAATTCTCGTTGTCGCTCTCCTTTTCCGGCACCAGGTGGCGACGGTTGGAGGTGGCATACAGCAACACGTTGTCCGGTGCCTGCTCCAAGGAGCCATCCAACACACTCTTGAGCACGCGGTAATCGCCTTCGCCGGACTCGAACGACAAGTCATCGCAGAACAACACGAAGCGCTGCGGCAGTTTCGCAACCTGCTCGACCACCCGGGGCAGATCGGCCAGGTGATCGCGTTCGATCTCGATCAACCGCAGGCCATGCGGGGCATGTTCGGCCAGCAGGGCGCGCACCAGGGACGACTTGCCGGTGCCACGCGAGCCCCAGAGCAAGGCATGGTTGGCGGGCATGCCATCGATGAACTGCCGGGTGTTGCGGCCCAACTGTTCGACCTGGCGATCCACGCCGATCAGGTCCGACAAGCGCATGTCGAGACTGACCTGCAGTGGCAACAGGTAGCCACTGCGCCCATCACGCTGCCAGCGGGCGGCCAGGGTCTGGGTCCAATCGATGGCGGGCCGGGGCGCCGGCAGCAAAGGCTCGATCCGGGCCAGCACCGCATCGGCACGCTCAAGAAAAGCATTCAATCGCGAGTCCACGTCTTTTCCTCGGACAGGTTCACAGTAATGATGGCGCTCCAACAACGAAACGCCTTATCCAATGGCGGGTCTACTTCACACAATACACACCGGCCGCACCGGAATTCAGAGATGATCAGCTATGCTTGACCGGCGAAGGGAAACGTAAGTGGTTCATCACTCAATGGACATCAGATTCACCCAACGGCTTTCCTACAAGCAGGCCCGCCTGACTGTCCTCGTGGGCTTCGTGTTGGGCACTTTGCTCAGCCTGATGCAGATCGGCATCGATTATGCCAGCGAAGACGCGTCGATCAACCGTGAAATCCTGTCGCTGCTGGAAATCAGCCACAACCCGGCCTCGCGCATCGCCTACAACATCGACGCCGAACTCGCCCAGGAACTGGCCATGGGCCTGTTGCGCTCACCGGCCATCGTCGGCGCCGAGCTGCTCGACAACAACAATACCGTGCTGGCCAGCGTCAAGCGGCCCGAGCTGCAAAGCAGCTACCGGTTCATCAGCGACTTCCTGTTCGGTGCCCAGCGCCAGTTCGAGGACCGGCTCTACCTGGACCATTTGCCCGGCGAATCCCTGGGCCTGCTGCGACTGGACGTCGACACCTATGCGTTCGGCAGTCGTTTCCTGCGCCGCGCCGAGGTCACCTTGCTCAACGGCTTCGCCCGCAGCCTGATCCTGACCGGCCTGTTGCTGGCACTGTTCTACGTGATGCTGACCAAGCCCCTGGTGCGGGTCATCCGCGAACTGAGCAGCCGCGACCCAAGCAGCAACGAACAGAACCGCCTGGAATGCCCTTCCGGCCACCAGTCCGATGAAATCGGCGTGCTGGTGTCCGTCGCCAACCAGCAGTTCGAAAATATCTCCATGGAAATCCAACAGCGGCGCACCGCCGAAAATCGCCTCACCGAATACCTGGCGCAACTGGAAAACATCGTCTCGGCACGCACCGCCGAACTCAAGGCCATCAACGCCCGCCTCAGTCAGTCCAACGAAGAGCTGGAGGTGGCCAGGCGCACGGCCCTGGATATGGCCGAAGCCCGCTCCGTGTTCCTCGCCAACATGAGCCACGAGATCCGCACGCCACTCAACGGCCTGCTGGGAATGATCGCCCTGTCCCTGGACGGTCCCCTGACGGCCGAGCAACAGCAGCAGCTCTCGATCGCCCATGACTCGGGCAAGGTCTTGGTCGAGTTGCTCAACGACATCCTCGACCTGTCGAAATTCGACGCCGGGCAACTGGAGCTCGAACGCATCCCGTTCGACCTCGGCGCCCTGGTGGAGGATACCGCCAACCTGCTTTCCCAGAACGCGGCCCCCAGTGTCGAGCTGGCCTGCCTGATCGATCCCCGGTTCCCGGCGCAGGTACTCGGCGACCCGACCCGGGTACGCCAGATCGTCAGCAACCTGCTGTCCAACGCTCTGAAGTTCACACGTTTTGGCCGGGTCGACGTGAAGTTGAGCCATTACGAAGGCGGCGTGCGAATCGAAGTCTGCGACACCGGTATCGGCATTC
This sequence comes from Pseudomonas sp. NFACC13-1, assembly GCF_900104425.1. Classification (NCBI taxonomy): domain Bacteria; kingdom Pseudomonadati; phylum Pseudomonadota; class Gammaproteobacteria; order Pseudomonadales; family Pseudomonadaceae; genus Pseudomonas; species Pseudomonas sp. NFACC13-1. The sequence goes on from NZ_FMXV01000003.1 coordinate 231,690, forward strand.
CCCAGGAAGCCCAGGCGAGAATCCTGCAGCCGTTCACCCAGGCCGGCGCCGGTATTACCCGTCAGTTTGGCGGCACCGGGTTGGGCCTGGCACTGACCTACAACCTCTGCGAAGCCATGCAGGGCCGATTGACGATCAGTTCCGAAGCCGGCTTCGGCAGCCAGTTCTGCGCAGACCTGCCCCTGCCCTGCCATCTGCCTGCCACGCCTGTCGAACCGTTGCGCGGCAACGTCGTCGCCATCACCGCCAGCAGCAGCGGCCTGGCCGAATTGCTGGGCATGTTGTTGCCGGGCTGGGGCCTGGATTATGTGCAGCGCTCCATCGATGACGGGCTGCTGGGACTCAAGCCTGACGTGCTGATCACCGACTGTCCGGAATGCCTGTTCAACCTGCGGCCGACCTTTGACGCACCGATCCTGCTGGTGACCGCCTATGGCAGTTTCATGCCCGGCGAAGAGGCCGCCGCCCTCGCCCCGCTGATACAACAGGCTCGACCGCTGGCGCGCCATGCGCTGTACCAGATTGTGCGGCGCGCCATGCAAAGCGAGGCGACCACCATCAACGACGCACAGATCGAAACCCCGACGCCGTCCAAGCGTGGACGGGTGCTGCTGGTGGAAGACAATCCGGTCAACCAACTGGTGGCCAAGGGCATGCTGGTGAAACTGGGCTGCGAGGTCACCGTCGCGGCCCATGGCGTCGAAGCCCTGGATCAACTGGAACAGCGGGTGTTCGACCTGGTGTTGATGGACTGCAACATGCCGGTGATGGACGGTTACGAAGCCAGCCGGCAGATTCGCCGCAGCGGGCGTTGGTCGGACCTGCCGATCGTTGCGCTGACGGCCAACGCGATGCCCGAAGAACGCGAGCGCTGCCGGGCCTCTGGCATGAACGATTACCTGTCCAAGCCGTTCCGCCGCGAAGAGCTGGCAGCCGTGCTGGACCAGTGGGTGCGCACTACGTCAGCGCTTTGATCTGGCCCAGCAGATGATCGAGACCGTCTCGCAACGCGCCCAGGCGGTCCAGATCGACCCCGCTGTCGCATAACAGGCGCGCCTTGAGCGGGCCGACCTGTTCGCGCAAAGCCCGCCCCGCAGCCGACAGGCTCAAGTGTACCTCCCGCTCGTCCCGGGCCGAACGCTGGCGTTGGACCAGGTCCAACTGTTCCAGGCGCTTGAGCAGCGGCGTCAGTGTGCCGGAATCCAACAGCAAACGTTCACCCAGGGCCTTGACCGTCGGCTGTGGCGGCGCCGTGTCCTGCCATTCCCACAACACCAGCATTGCCAGGTATTGCGGATAGGTCAGGCCAAGCTGATCGAGCATCGGCTTGTAGCCACGAATCACCGCACGTGAAGCGGCGTACAGCTTGAAGCACAACTGGCTGTCGAGCTTCAGCGAATCGGCTGACAGGTCATTCATTTGAGCAGCGCTTCGATCTCGCCGGTCAGGTCCTGGGGCTTGGTGGTCGGGGCAAACCGCTTGACCACCTGACCGTCCTTGCCGATCAGGAACTTGGTGAAATTCCACTTGATGCCTTTGGACCCCAGCACGCCGGGTGCACGCTGTTTAAGCTGGACGAACAGCGGATGGGCGTTGGCGCCGTTGACTTCGATTTTCTTGAACAGCGGAAAGCTCACGCCGAAGTTCAGCTCGCAGAACTCGGTGATCGCCCCTTCATTGCCCGGCTCCTGCTTGCCGAACTGATTGCAGGGAAAGCCCAGCACCACCAGGCCCTGGTCCTTGTAGGTCTGCCACAACGCCTCAAGTCCCTTGTATTGCGGGGTGAACCCGCACTTGCTGGCCGTGTTGACCACCAGCACGGCCTTGCCGGCGAAATCGGCGAGGGTCTTTTGCTCACCCTTGATGGTGGTGCACGGGATGCTCAGCAGGTTGTCGCTCATGGCAAGGCTCCGGTTAAAGGTTGGAGGCTTGAAGATAGCGATCAATTGAATTGCGTGCAATTTAATTAGGGAGATCGGTACGGGCATCGATGATGCTCCAACCGAACAGACCTGTGGCGAGGGGATTTATCCCCGCTGGGTTGCGCAGCGACCCCAAAAGGCTGAATGCGATCAACCTGAGACACCGAAGTTGCCGTTCTTGGGGCTGCTGCGCAGCCCAGCGGGGATAAATCCCCTCGCCACAGGAGCGGCGGCCAATTTAATCGCGGGGCACGAGATCCAGGCACACCGAGTTGATGCAGTACCGCAACCCCGTGGGCGGCGGGCCATCGGGGAAGACGTGGCCCAGGTGGGCATCGCATTTGGCGCAGACCACCTCGGTGCGAATCATGCCGTGGCTGACGTCCCGCACCTCCACCACCGCGCTGCCTTCGATCGGCGCGTAGAAACTCGGCCAGCCACAGCCCGAATCGAATTTGGTCTGCGAATCGAACAACGGCTCGTTGCAGCAGATGCAGTGATACACACCGTCGGTCTTGGTGGCGTTGTATTTGCCGGAGAAAGGCCGCTCGGTGCCCTTCAACCGACAGACGTTGTACTGCTCCGGGTCGAGCATGGCACGCCATTCCTCAAGGGTTTTTTCCAACTTTTCCATCGTCCTACCTCGGCAATTGAAAAAGCCCGATCCGACGCTTTTCCGCAGATCGGGCGGCACGTATGATTGCGCCTCGTCAGACGCCAGTCTGGCAGTCACGTCATGCGCATTCAAACGGATTGTGGCGCCTATACCGCGTCAGGCCTGGGCACAGACGCAGGATTCCCAGTTACGGTAGTTCATACGCCGCCTGGATCGTTCATTTTCGGGAACACATCGCCATGCAGGTCAGCAAATCGAACAAGCTCGCCAACGTCTGCTACGACATTCGCGGCCCAGTGCTCAAGCACGCCAAGCGCCTGGAAGAGGAAGGTCATCGCATCCTCAAGCTGAACATCGGCAACCCGGCCCCCTTTGGTTTCGAAGCGCCCGATGAAATTCTCCAGGACGTCATCCGCAACCTGCCGACCGCCCAGGGCTACAGTGACTCCAAGGGCCTGTTCAGTGCGCGCAAGGCCGTGATGCAGTATTACCAGCAGAAGCAGGTCGAAGGGATCGGCATCGAGGACATCTACCTGGGCAATGGCGTGTCCGAGTTGATCGTGATGTCCATGCAGGCCCTGCTCAACAATGGTGACGAAGTGCTGGTGCCAGCGCCGGACTACCCGCTGTGGACCGCCGCCGTGAGCCTGTCCGGCGGTAACCCGGTGCATTACCTGTGCGACGAACAGGCCAACTGGTTTCCCGACCTGGCGGACATCAAGGCCAAGATCACGCCCAATACCAAGGCACTGGTGATCATCAACCCGAACAACCCGACCGGCGCCGTGTATTCCCGGGAAGTACTGCTGGGCATGCTGGAACTGGCCCGCCAGCATAACCTGGTGGTGTTCTCCGACGAGATCTACGACAAGATCCTCTACGACGACGCCGTGCACGTCTGCACCGCTTCCCTGGCGCCGGACCTGCTGTGCCTGACCTTCAACGGCCTGTCCAAGTCCTATCGAGTCGCCGGTTTCCGCTCCGGCTGGATCGCCATCTCCGGGCCCAAGCACCATGCCCAGAGCTACATCGAAGGCATCGACATGCTGGCCAACATGCGCCTGTGTGCCAACGTGCCGAGCCAGCATGCGATCCAGACGGCGCTGGGCGGTTACCAGAGCATCAACGACCTGGTCCTGCCCCAGGGCCGACTGCTGGAACAGCGCAATCGCACCTGGGAATTGCTCAACGACATTCCCGGCGTCAGTTGCGTCAAGCCGATGGGCGCGCTGTATGCCTTCCCACGGATCGACCCGAAGGTCTGCCCGATCCACAACGATGAAAAGTTCGTCCTCGACCTGCTGCTGTCCGAGAAGCTGCTGGTGGTCCAGGGTACCGCGTTCAACTGGCCATGGCCGGACCACTTCCGCGTCGTGACCCTGCCGCGGGTCGATGACCTCGATCAGGCCATTGGCCGGATCGGCAACTTCCTCAAGTCCTACCGTCAATAAGCCGGGCAGCGTGCGAGGCGCCCTCACCTCGCACGCTGTTTGATTCAGCAACATATCCGTTCCGCCGACTCCGTCGGGCCTTCTACACTGGGAATTGGACGGTCACCATGCATCTGGGCTCAACGTTCACGGGGGGCAGGCAGCGCATTTCTTTTCCCTGGTCACTTTCAGAAAAGTCTTTCAAACATTTAGGACGCCTGTAGGACACAGTTTGAAATAGTCGGCGAGTTGAATAGCCTGCGGCAGCACCTTATATACCCCGCATAACGCTACATCTTTAGCATGAGGAGATTTTCACAACCATGATGCGCATCCTGCTGTTCTTGGCCACTAACCTGGCGGTCGTGCTGATTGCCAGCATCACCCTGAGCCTCTTTGGCTTCAACGGGTTCATGGCGGCCAATGGGGTTGACCTCAACCTCAATCAGCTGCTGATCTTCTGTGCGGTGTTCGGTTTCGCCGGTTCCCTGTTCTCGCTGTTCATCTCCAAGTGGATGGCGAAGATGAGCACCGGTACCCAGATCATCAGCCAGCCGCGCACGCGTCACGAACAATGGCTGCTGCAGACCGTCGAGCAGTTGTCCCGCGAAGCCGGTATCAAGATGCCGGAGGTCGGTATCTTCCCGGCCTACGAGGCCAACGCCTTCGCCACCGGCTGGAACAAGAACGACGCCCTGGTCGCCGTCAGCCAGGGCCTGCTCGAACGGTTCTCGCCCGATGAAGTCAAGGCTGTGCTGGCCCACGAGATCGGCCACGTCGCCAACGGCGACATGGTGACCCTGGCGTTGATCCAGGGTGTGGTGAACACCTTCGTGATGTTCTTCGCCCGGATCATCGGCAATTTCGTCGACAAGGTGATCTTCAAGAACGAAGAAGGCCAGGGTATCGCCTACTACGTGGCGACGATCTTCGCCGAGCTGGTACTGGGCATCCTCGCCAGCGCCATCGTCATGTGGTTCTCGCGCAAACGCGAGTTCCGCGCCGACGACGCCGGTGCACGCCTGGCCGGTACCGGCGCCATGATCGGCGCCCTGCAACGCCTGCGCGCCGAGCAAGGCCTGCCGGTGCACATGCCCGATACCCTGAATGCCTTTGGCATCAACGGTGGCATCAAGCAGGGCCTGGCACGCATGTTCATGAGCCACCCGCCGCTGGAAGAGCGTATCGACGCACTGCGTCGTCGCGGCTAACCGCTAAGCCTTGTAAAAAAGCCCGCAGCAATGCGGGCTTTTTTTATCCTGGGGTCCATGGGGCGACTAGGCTGGCGCCATCGCGAGCAAGCTCGCTCCCACAGTTGATCGGCAGTGAATAAAAAGCCTGCGTCCACCGAAGATTCCTGTGGGAGCGAGCTTGCTCGCGATGGCGCCAGCATAGACGCACAGCATCAACGACTGGAAATCCGATACACCCGCTCATCCAGCCGTGTCACCCCGGCCTGCAAGAACTTCCAGCTTTCCCCCAGCACATCCTGCTCCTGCAGGATCTCCAGCCGCCAGGCATCCCCCAGCAGCCGCTGCACCTCATCGTTTCCCACGGAGAAAGGCGGGCCAGGCATTTCATCCTGGTTGTAATCCAGGGTAATCAACAACCCGACGCTGTTGGGCAAGATCCTCTGCAGATGAGCCGCGTACCGCTCTCGCATCGGTGCTGGCAAGGCGATCAGCGCCGCGCGGTCGTACAACGCCGTGCAATCGGCCACATCCTCCCGATCCAGGGCAAAGAAATCACCGCAGCGAATCTCGACATCAGCCGCACGAAAGACCTTGAATACGCCCTCCTCGCTCACGCTCGGCTCAAGCTGATGCTCAAGGAAAAAATCGGTGGCGGCTTTTTCCGACAATTCCACGCCCAACACCGAATACCCCTGATGGGCAAGCCACAGCAGATCCAGGCTTTTGCCACACAACGGCACCAGCACTCGACTACCCCGCTCCACCCCCAGTTGCGGCCAGAAATGTTGCAGGTAGGGGTTCACCTCCGGCAAATGAAAACCGATCTGGTTCGCTGACCAGCGCTTGTGCCAAAACTCGGGCTCCATGATTCGCTCCAAAAAATCGATCAAAACGCGCTAAAACTTATATTAGATTTAGATCATAGACCTGACGGAAGATGAGCCCATCTTAACGCTCAGGAGTCCGTCCATGCTGCCCAGCCTGTTTATCTCCCATGGCTCACCGATGCTCGCCCTGGAACCCGGCGCCAGTGGCCCGGCACTGGCTCGCCTGGCCGGTCAGTTGCCCAAGCCCAAGGCCATCGTCATCGTGTCCGCCCATTGGGAAAGCGACGAACTGCTGGTCAGCGCCAATCCGCAGCCGCGCACCTGGCATGACTTCGGCGGCTTTCCACCGGCGCTGTATGAGGTGCAGTACCCCGCACCTGGCGATCCGCGACTGGCGACGCAAGTAGCGAACATGCTCAACGCCGCGCACCTGCCGGCCCGCCTCGACCCTCAACGGCCGTCCGACCATGGCGTCTGGGTGCCGTTGTCGTTGATGTACCCCGAGGCCGATATTCCGGTGGTGCAGGTTTCCCTGCCCAGCCACCAGGGACCGGTGTTGCAGACACAGGTCGGCCAGGCCCTGGCGAGCCTGCGCCAAGAGGGCGTCTTGCTGATCGGCTCCGGCAGCATCACCCATAACCTGCGCGACCTGGACTGGAACGCCGGCCCTGACAGCATCGAACCCTGGGCCAAGGCCTTTCGTGATTGGATGGTCGAGCAACTGGCGGCCGACGACGAGCCCGCGCTGCACGATTACCGTCGCCAGGCACCCAACGCCGTGCGCAGCCACCCCAGCGACGAACATTTGTTGCCACTGTATTTTGCCCGAGGTGCCGGCGGGACATTCAGTGTTGCCCATGCGGGGTTCACGATGGGGACGCTGGGGATGGACATTTATCGGTTCGATTGACCAATGGACCGCGTCGCTTCAATCGCGAGCAAGCCCGCTCCCACAGGGTTTTGTGAACGCCGCAAGCCCAATGTGGGAGCGAGCTTGCTCGCGATTGGCCTCCACCCATTCCCCTGAAGACACACCAAACAACAGGCAAAAAAATCCCCGAACCAGTCGGGGATTTTTCATGTTCGATCAATCAGCCCAAGAGCCGATCAATCCTCGCGATAGCGACGCAGCTTGAGCTGCTTACCAGCGACGCGGGTGTCTTTCAGCTTGGTCAGCAACTTCTCCAGACCATCTTCCGGCAGCTCGACCAGGCTGAAGCTGTCACGCACCTGGATGCGGCCGATCGCTTCGCGGGCCAGGCCGCCTTCGTTGAGGATGGCACCCAGCAGGTTCTTGGCGGCGATGCCGTCACGGGCACCCAGCGCAGTACGGCAGCGCGCACGACCTTCGGCCAGCGGGATCGGTGCACGACGCTCGCGATCACCACGGTCCGGACGATCACCGGTGCGCTCGGGACGATCGCCACGCGGTGCGTTGTTCGGCACCAGGGGACGTTCCTTCTCGATCGCAGCCAGGTTCAGCGCCTGGCCATTGGTGGCCTTGCGCAGCAGTGCCGCGGCCAGGGCACGTGGGGTGCAACCAATATCGGCGGTCAGGCGATCGAGCAGATCACCGTGGGTCGATTCGGCGTCAGCCACCAGGGGCGACAGGCTGTTGGTCAGTTTCTTGATGCGGGCATCGAGAACGGCCTGGGCGTCCGGCAGGCGAACTTCAGCCACCTTCTGGCCAGTCACACGCTCGATCACTTGCAGCATGCGGCGCTCACGGGGAGTGACCAGCAGCAGCGCGCGGCCTTCGCGACCGGCACGGCCGGTACGGCCGATACGGTGAACGTAGGATTCCGGATCGTACGGCATGTCCACGTTGAACACGTGGGTGATACGCGGAACGTCCAGGCCACGGGCAGCGACGTCGGTCGCCACAACGATGTCCAGGCGGCCATCCTTGAGGGAGTCGATCACGCGCTCACGCTGGTTCTGGGCAATGTCACCGTTCAGCGCGGCGGCTTTGTAGCCTTTGGCTTCCAGGGCGCTGGCCAGGTCCAGGGTCGCTTGCTTGGTGCGCACGAACATGATCAGGGCGTCGAAGTCTTCCACTTCCAGCAAGCTGAGAACGGCGGAAGTCTTCTGGTCGGCGTGAACCAGCAGGTGAGCTTGTTCGATCGCGGTGACGGTCTGAGTCTTGGTCTGGATCTTCACGTGTTGCGGATCGCGCAGGTGGCGCTCGGCAATGGCACGGATCGATTGCGGCAGGGTGGCCGAGAACAAGACAGTCTGGCGGGTCGCTGGCAGAGCCTTGAAGATGACTTCCAGGTCATCCATGAAGCCCAGCTTGAGCATCTCGTCGGCTTCGTCGAGAACCAGGTGGTTCACGGTAGCCAGGACTTTTTCGTCACGACGCAGGTGGTCGCACAGACGCCCCGGAGTGGCGACAACGATCTGCGCGCCATTACGGATGGCTTTCAGTTGTGGGCCCATCGGGGCGCCGCCGTAAACGGCCACAACAGTAACGCCAGGCATTTGCTTGGAGTAGGTTTCGAAAGCGGTGGCTACTTGCAGCGCCAACTCACGGGTTGGCGCCAGGATCAGGGCTTGCGGTTCGCGCTTGGCAGGATCGATGCGATGCAGGATCGGCAGGGCGAACGCAGCGGTTTTACCCGTACCGGTTTGCGCCTGGCCAATCATGTCGTGGCCGGCCATGATGATCGGGATCGATTGCTGCTGAATCGCCGAAGGTTCTTCGTAGCCGGTCGCGGTGACGGCAGCAAGAATGTTCGGGTTGAGATTAAAAGCGGCGAAGCCGCCGGTTTCCTGGGTCATGGGTCTGCCTCTAAGTGCATCCGCAAAGACCCATGCTCCAAAGCTGCGCATGCCGTGTTGAGACTCAAGAGTCGCCCTGGCTGCTTTGTCGGCGGGGATTTGCGAAAACGAATGAATGGAAAAAGAACGTCGCGGAAGCATCCGTTGTGCGGACATGCAACCGAAGCTGACTTCGGAGAATTGCGCTACCTTGACGCGGCCCGGCTAAAGGCCGGCGCGCACTATACCGGAATTCGCCCGAAAAGGGAGCTTTTTTTATTGCCAAACCCCGTTATGGGGCTCGCCGTCAGAAGGCCTTGGGGCAGCCAGCTAAAACGGTTCATCTCCAGACGACTTTGCCCTTGTGGCGAGGGAGCTTGCTCCCGCTCGGCTGCGAAGCAGACGCCTGGGTTGATAGCTGAAATCGAAGGGGGCCGCTTCGCGACCCAGCGGGAGCAAGCTCCCTCGCCACAGGGGAACTCACTTGTAAAAAGGTTTTGGGGGCCTTTGATCAGGTCGCCGGCCGGATCGCCTTGATCAGTGACTGCAACGAATACCCCAAGCGTGGCGCCAGCCCTTCGGCCCTGGCGACCAGTCCTTGCATGTCCAGCTCCTGATCGAGGTCCGCCGGCACAATCAGGATTACATTGCCCTCCTTCACCGGCAGTTCCCAATAATGCCGGTGGTACAAACCGCGCAAGAGCGCCGCGCCCAATGGCTTGCCATCGTCGGTGGCCCATTGGTTGATCACCAGCCAGCCGCCCGGGTTGAGGCGTTTCTGGCAGTTTTCCAGGAACCCCCAGGCAAGATGCCCGACGCCTGGGCCGACATCGGTATAGAGGTCGACGAAAATCAGGTCCGCCGGCTCCGCCGTTTCAAGCAATTGCAAGGCATCGCCAACGCGGATGTACAGTCGCGGATCGTCGTCCAGCCCCAGGTATTCGATGGCCAGGCGCGGCACGTCGGGACGCAGCTCGATGGCCTCGACGTCTTCCAGCGGCAGGAACTTGAGGCAGGCCTGGGTCAGCGTACCGGCACCCAGCCCCAGGAACAGCGCGCTTTCCGGCTGCTCGTGACACAACGCACCGATGAGCATGGCACGGGTGTAGTCATATTCGAGCCAGCTCGGATCCGCTGTGAACACACAGCTTTGCTCGATGGCGTCGCCAAACTCCAGAAACCGGTAATCGGCCACTTCGAATACGCGGATCATGCCGAACTCGTCGTGCACCTCGGCGAGCAAATGCTCGACGCGCTCCTCTGTCATTTCATCTCCTGATGGTTGCCGTGCCGGCATGAGCCTGCGGATACGGGACAAGGACGCGATTGTCCGCGAAGCAACCGGAACAGGTCACGTACTAATTTGCTGATAACATGGCCGTCCGAGCGTAAATCACCTAGAGATCATGATGAGCCAACCCTGGAGCCCTGACAGCTGGCGCGCCCTGCCGATCCAGCAGCAACCCCGTTACCCCGACGCCACGCACCTGTTGCAGGTGGAGCAGACCCTGGCCAGTTATCCGCCATTGGTGTTTGCCGGTGAAGCCCGGGAGTTGCGCCGTCAGTTCGCCGAAGTGACCCAGGGCCGGGCGTTCCTGCTGCAAGGCGGCGACTGCGCCGAAAGCTTTGCCGAGTTCTCGGCGGCCAAGATCCGCGACACCTTCAAGGTGCTCTTGCAGATGGCGATCGTCATGACCTTTGCCGCCGGCTGCCCGGTGGTCAAGGTCGGGCGCATGGCCGGGCAGTTCGCCAAGCCACGCTCGGCCAACGACGAAACCATCGACGGCGTGACCCTGCCGGCGTACCGGGGTGACATCGTCAACGGCATCGGTTTCGACGAAAAAAGCCGCGTACCGGCCCCGGAGCGGTTGTTGCAGTCCTACCACCAGTCCACCGCCACCTTGAACCTGCTGCGCGCCTTCGCCCAGGGCGGGTTCGCCGATCTGCACCAGGTGCACAAGTGGAACTTGGACTTCATCGCCAACTCGGCCCTGGCGGAAAAATACAGCCACCTGGCCGACCGCATCGACGAAACCCTGGCATTCATGCGCGCCTGCGGCATGGACAGCTCGCCGCAATTGCGCGAAACCAGTTTCTTCACCGCCCACGAAGCGCTGCTGCTCAATTACGAAGAAGCCTTCGTGCGCCGTGACAGCCTGACCAACGACTATTACGACTGCTCGGCCCACATGCTCTGGATCGGCGACCGCACCCGTCAGTTGGACGGTGCCCATGTCGAATTCCTGCGTGGGGTGAACAACCCGATCGGGGTCAAGGTCGGCCCGAGCATGGACCCGGACGACCTGATCCGCCTGATCGACGTGCTCAACCCGGACAACGACCCCGGCCGGCTGAACCTGATCGCCCGGATGGGCGCCAACAAGGTCGGCGAACACTTGCCGCCGCTGTTGCGCGCCGTGCAACGTGAAGGCAAGCAGGTGCTGTGGAGTTCCGACCCGATGCACGGCAACACCATCAAGGCCAGCAGCGGCTACAAGACCCGGGACTTCGCACAGATCCTCGGTGAAGTGAAGCAGTTCTTCCAGGTCCACGAAGCCGAAGGCACCTATGCCGGCGGGATTCACATCGAAATGACCGGGCAAAACGTCACCGAATGCATCGGCGGTGCACGACCGATCACCGAGGACGGGCTGTCGGACCGCTACCACACCCATTGCGACCCGCGGATGAATGCCGATCAATCGCTGGAGCTGGCGTTCCTGATTGCGGAGACGTTGAAACAGGTTCGGCGGTAGGTTCTTCTTCGCCAGTTGGACGGCTATCGCGAGCAAGCTCGCTCCCACAAGGGGTCCCGGGTGACCACAGGTTTTGTGTTCACAACAGATCCAATGTGGGAGCGAGCTTGCTCGCGATAACATCGGGTCAGTCACCACTTAACTGGGCCAACGCCACCGCCAACCGAACCCCACCCACCCGCTGGCAGTTAAGCTGAACCTGCTCCAACCCCAGCCAATCGGCCATGCGCCGCAGGTTGATCGCCAAGGCCTGCACGCCCTCCTCGTCCAGCCCCGGCTCTTCCTCGTGCACCGCATGCACCGCCAATCGCCCCAGGGCACGCTCCGCCCGCAGGTCCACCCGAGCCGCGATGCGTTCATTGTGCAAGAACGGCAATACGTAATAGCCGTACATCCGCTTGTGGACAGGGGTGTAGATCTCCAGCCGGTAGCGGAAATCGAACAGTCGTTCGGTACGGTCGCGCTCCCAGACCAGCGAATCGAACGGCGACAACAAGGCACTGGTCGCTACTTTGCGAGGGATCTTCGCCGCGGGTCGGCACCAGGCCGGTTGCTTCCAGCCTTGCACCTCACAGCGCAACAGTTCGCCGGCCTCTTCCAACTCGGCCAGTCGCCCGCGACTGTCGGCCGGCCCCAGACGAAAGTAGTCGCGCAGGTCCTTCTCGGTAGCGACACCCAAGGCCTCGGCGGCATGCAGCAACAAGGCGCGCTGGGCCTGGGCCTCGTCCGGCCGAGGCTGTTGCAGGACCGAAGCCGGGAACACCCGCTCCGGCAAGTCGTAGAGCCGCTCGAACCCACGCCGCCCCGCCACCGTGACTTCGCCCGCCGCGAATAGCCATTCCAGCGCATGCTTCTCTGCGCTCCAGTCCCACCACGGCCCGGCCTTCTCCTGGCGCGTGGACAGGCTACCGGCGCCCAGGGCGCCCTGCTCCTGGACCGACGCCAGAACGCGACGGATGACATCCTGGCGTTCATGACCGAAACGCGCCAATTGCTGGTAGATGCCCTCGCCACGGGACGCCCGATCCATGCGCCAACGCATCAGCGGATACATGGACAGCGGCAGCAGCGACGCTTCATGGCCCCAATATTCGAACAGCGTGCGGCGTCGGCCCTGGCTCCAGGCGGCTTGATCGAGCAAATCGCGAGGGTAGTGGCCGAGGCGGGAGAACAACGGGAGATAATGCGAGCGCACCAGCGCATTGACGGAGTCGATCTGCAGGACGCCAAGGCGTTCGATCAGACGGTTGAGGCGCGAGGGTTGCACCGAAGCTGGCGGCGACCGCCCATCGAATCCTTGGGCGGCCAACGCCAGACGCCGGGCCTGTTTGAGGGTAAAGGACACAGTCGCGGGCATGGAGATCTCCTTGTCTGCTCGCAACCTACCTCACCAATAAGGGGTTTGTGTAGGAAAGGATGGCTCATTTGTGCATTGGGTCATCCCAGAATGGCCGAACCACTTCCTGCTCCACGTCGGCACGACTCACGCCGATGTCCTTGAGCGCCTCGTCGCTCATTCCGGCCAGCAGTTCGCGTTCGTGGTGCAATTCATACCAGCGGCTAAACTTGTGCAGCAAGGCGCTGATGGAAAAGCCGTGGGAGAGTTTGTCTATCAGTAGATAACCTTTTTGACCTTTCATCGTGATGTCCTCCGTTGGGGATGGCTCAAGTCTCGCGCTAACGCTAAGATCAATCCAACGAATGTTTCTTATGCAATACATCTCGGAGATTGATCAATTGTCGAGTTACCCGAGCATCGATACGGAAGTGCTGCGTACCTTTGTCGCCATCGCCGACCAGGGCGGTTTCACTCGGGCCGGGGAATTGGTCAATCGCACCCAGTCTGCCGTCAGCATGCAGATGAAACGGCTGGAAGAAGACGTCTTGCAGCGACGGTTGTTCGAACGCGACGGACGCCAGGTCAAGCTCACTGCCGAAGGCCAGGTGCTGCTGGGTTACGCCCGGCGGATCCTCAAGCTGCACAGCGAGGTGTTCAATACCCTGCGCGAACCGCACATGGTCGGCACGGTGCGCATCGGCACACCGGACGATTACGTGATGCGCTTCCTGCCGGGCATCCTGCAACGCTTCGCCCAGTTCTATCCGCTGATCGAAATCGAAGTGCACTGCGAGTCGTCCAAGCAGTTGCTGCTGCGCCAGGACCTGGACCTGTCCATCGTCACCCGCAAACCGGGGGACGAAATCGGCCAGTTGCTGCGCAAGGAGCGTTTTGTCTGGGCCGAAGCCGCCTGCTTCAATGTCCATGAACAAACGCCGCTGCCGCTGGCAATGTTCAACAGCGATTGTTTCTGCCGGCAATGGGCCTGCAATGCGCTGGATGCCATGGGCCGCGATTATCGCGTGGCGTACAACAGCTCGAGCCTGTCGGCGCTCATGGCGGTGGTGGGCGCCGGACTGGCAATCACGGCACAACTGGAAAGCCTGCTGACCCCGGATATGCGCGTACTGGGCGAGGCCGAAGACCTGCCGGAACTGCCCGAGGCCAGCATCATGCTGATCCGCAACCTGCATAACCCGTCGCCGATCACCGAGTGCCTGGCCGAACACATCGTCGAAGGTTTCAAACTTTAAAGGCGAGCAACACCGCGCACAGCACCAGGAAACCGCAGAACAGCCCGCGCAACAGCCGCTCCGGCAAGGCGTGGGCGACTTTCACTCCCCAACTGATGCTCAGCAGGCCTCCGACCGCCAGCGGCAGGCCGATGCTCCAGTCCACTTCGTGGTGAAACGCATACGTGGCGAGGGTCACGCCGGTACTGGGCAAGGCCAGTGCCAGGGACAAGCCTTGGGCAACCACCTGGCTGGTGCCAAAAATGCTGGTCAGGATCGGGGTGGCGACAACGGCCCCACCGACACCGAACAGACCGCCCATGGTGCCGGATGCGGCTCCCAGCACGCCGAGCCACGGCCAGCCATACCGCATTTGCGCCGAAGCAGGTGCGGTGGCGGCGAACATGCGAACCAGGTTGTAGAGCGTCAGCGCGATCAGGAACGCCACGAAGCCGATCCGCATGCTATCGGCATCGATCCCCACGGCCCAGATCGAGCCAAGCCAGGCAAAGCAGAATCCCATGGAAGCCAACGGCAGGACATGGCGCAATTCGATGCGATTGCGCTGGTGGTAGCGCCACAACGCAAGCATGACATTGGGCACCACCATGACCAGCGCCGTCCCTTGGGCCATTTGCTGGTCGAGGCCGAACCAGACACCCAGCACCGGAATGGCAATCAGGCCGCCACCGATCCCGAACAATCCCCCCAAGGTGCCCAACAAGGCACCAAACACCAAGAACAGTGCAAATTCGAACACAGAAGACTCCCCTTTTCCTCAGGCGCTTATCCTACGCAGTCGGCGCCAGCGGGGAAACGTCACATCTATCCGAAATGTCAGAATTATCTGGCGCATTAAAGATTCGCCCGCTAGATTCGTAACGATCATTGATTGAAGGTTTTGCCATGAACACCCTGCGCGACACCCCCGAAGCCTGCGAAGCCCTGCTGCTCGACAACCAGGTCTGTTTCGCCCTGCACTCCACGTCGCTGCTGATGACCAAGGTCTATAAGCCGCTGCTACAGGCCCTGGGCCTGACCTATCCGCAATACCTGGCGATGATGGTGCTGTGGGAAAAGGACGGATTGACCGTCGGTGAAATCAGCACACGCCTGCTTACCGACCCCGGCTCGCTGACCCCATTGCTCAAGCGCCTGGAGGCCGAAGGCCTGTTGAGCCGCACCCGCAGCCGTGAGGACGAACGTGTGGTCATTGTCGAACTCACCGAACAGGGCCGCGCCCTGCGGGAAAAAGCCCTCGACATCCCCCAATGCATCCTCGCCGCCAGCGGCCAGACCCTGGAACAGCTGAAGAAGCTGCAACATGACCTGCAAGCGCTACGCGGCCATTTGCAAGACAGCCTCTGACTCCCCCGTGGGAACGGGCTCGCTCGCGAAGGCGCCGGTACACCCGATATCCCCGCCTACTGACCCACCGCTATCGCGAGCAAGCTCGCTCCCACATTGGATTTGCAGTGCTCACACAGCCCCCTGTGGGAGCGAGCTTGCTCGCGATAGCGGCCTCCCTACCAGCCCACAGCTAAAAAATTTTTAACATCAAGTAACCGCTCTAGATCAATAGTTTCAAACCCTTTCAGTTTGATTTTTTACTCGCCTCGAAAATTTATCTTGCGCACAAAATATTAGCGCTATACATTCTCCTCACACCTACTTAGCGCACAAACATTTAGCGCAAATAAATAACCCTGAAACGAGGCTCCCATCATGCAAACGCTCTACACCGCAATCGCAACTTCCACCGGCGGCCGTGACGGTCGTGCGATTTCCAGTGACAACGTCCTCGACGTCAAACTCGCTACGCCCAAGGAACTCGGCGGCGCGGGCGGTGCGGCGACCAACCCTGAGCAATTGTTCGCAGCCGGCTACTCGGCCTGCTTCATCGGCGCCCTGAAATTCGTGGCCGGCCAGAGCAAACGCAAGATCCCGGACGACGCCTCGATTACCGCCCACGTCGGCATCGGCCAGATCCCCGGTGGTTTCGGCCTCGACATCGACCTGCACATCAGCCTGCCAGGCCTGGACCAGGCCGACGCGCAAAGCCTGGTGGACGCGGCTCACCACGTCTGCCCGTACTCCAACGCCACCCGCGGCAACGTGGATGTGCGCCTGCACGTGACCGTCTGACCACCAACCCTGGCCCCGAATTTAAGGAGATGCACATGAACACATTCAGCAAAGCCCTGACCGGCACCCTTCTCGCCCTCAGCGTCAGCAGCGCCTTCGCCGATGGCATTGTCGAACACAACACCCAAGCGTTTCTCGACGTGCTCAATGCCGGCACCGGCAAGCCACTGGAGCAGCTGTCGCCCAAGGACGCCCGCGCCGTCCTGGTGGGCGCCCAGGCGGGAGTAAAGTTGAGCTTGCCCAAGGCCGACGTCAGCGAGAAAACCATCCAGGTCGATGGCCAGCCGATCAACCTGACCATCGTTCGCCCCGCCGGGGTCAAGGGTGAGTTGCCGGTGTTCATGTTCTTCCACGGCGGTGGCTGGGTACTGGGCGACTTCCCGACCCACGAACGACTGGTCCGGGATCTGGTGGCGGGGTCCGGTGCCGTCGCGGTGTTCGTCAACTACACGCCCTCACCCGAGGCGCATTACCCGGTGGCGATCAACCAGGCTTACGCCGCGACGAAGTGGGTGGCCGAGCACGGCAAGCAAATCAACGTCGATGGCAAGCGCCTGGCCGTGGTGGGCAACAGCGTCGGCGGCAACATGGCAGCGGTCGTGGCCTTGATGGCGAAGGACAAAGGCACGCCGGCGATCCGTTTCCAGGCATTGCTGTGGCCGGTGACTGATGCCAGCTTCGAGACGGCGTCCTACAACCAGTTCGCCGAAGGGCACTTCCTCAGTAAAAACATGATGAAGTGGTTCTGGGACAATTACACCACCGATGCCGGGCAACGCGGCGAGATCTATGCCTCGCCGCTGCGGGCCAGCACCGCACAACTCAAGGGTCTGCCGCCAGCGCTGGTGCAGACCGCCGAGGCCGATGTCTTGCGCGATGAAGGCGAAGCCTATGCCCGCAAACTGGACGCGGCCGGTGTGCCCGTCACGGCCGTGCGCTACAACGGCATGATCCACGACTATGGTTTGCTCAACGTGGTCAGCCAGGTGCCAGCAGTGCGTTCGGCGATGTTGCAGGTGTCCGAAGAGCTCAAGAAGCACCTGTAGGAGCTGTCGAGCGAAGCGAGGCTGCGATCTTTTCCCCAGGCACTTGAGTCTCAAGCGAAAGGTCAAAAGATCGCAGCCTTCGGCAGTTCCTACAGCGCAGACCAGCGGGAGCTGGTATTCAGTCCTGAAATAAAAAAGCCCGACTCAATGGTCGGGCTTTTTCATACAGAAGGCTTCGCTTACTTGGCGCGACCTTTGTAGGAACCGCCTTCGCGGGTATCGATCTCGATCATGTCACCGATTTCGATGAAGTCAGCGACCGACAGTTCGGTACCGTTCTTCAGTTTGGCAGGCTTCATGACCTTGCCGGAAGTGTCACCGCGAGCGGAACCTTCGGTGTAGTCAACCTGACGCACGATGGTGGTCGGCAGTTCTACGGAAACCAGGCGCTCTTCGAAGAACACGGCTTCGCAGACGTCGGTCATGCCTTCTTCGATGAACGGCAGAACGCTTTCGATGTCTTCGGCGTTCAGTTCGTACATGGTGTAGTCAGTGGTGTCCATGAACGTGTAGGTGTCACCGCTGATGAAGGACAGGGTCGCTTCTTTGCGGTCGAGGATCACGTCGTCCAGTTTGTCGTCGGCGCTGTAGACGATCTCGGTCTTGTAACCGGTCAGCAGGTTCTTCAGCTTGGTCTTCATGATCGCGCTGTTACGACCCGACTTGGTGAACTCAGCTTTCTGAACCAGCCAAGGATCGTTTTCGAGACGGATCACGGTCCCGGGTTTCAGTTCTTTACCAGTTTTCATTGCGAATATCCGAATTTGGATGGGATTTACAAAAATCTAGGCCGCGTATCATATCCAATTTACATAAAACTTCACCAGCGCTGCGGCAAGATCGGGTCGCGAGGCCTGTTCCAGACACCACGCCTGGGCATGTTCGGCCAGTTCCCGCTGGTGTTCGCGGCTGGTTTTCCAATGCTCGGCCATGTCCTGGCCGGCATTCCAGGCCCGCCAGAGACCACTGGTCGCTTTTTGCGCGGCCGGTGAAAGCCCCTGATTGTAGAGCCTGAGAAATGCCTCGAGCTTTTCCAGGTGGACGTCTTCTTCCTGCTGGTAGATATGCCAGAGCAGCGGCCGACCGGCCCATTGCGCACGCACGAAGGAGTCTTCGCCACGCACGGCGTTGAAATCACAGCACCACAGCAACTGGTCGTACTGATCCTGGCGAACGAACGGCAGCACCTGCACCGTCAGTGCGCCACGTCGATGCAGCGCACCGACCTCCAGGCCTTCGACACCGAGCCAACGCTCGACGTCGCCCAACACTCGCCCTTCGGGAACCAGCACATGAAATGCCTGGGTATCGGCTGCCATCGCATCGAACCAGCTCGCCAGCCCGGCGTTCTCGTAGGCAAACAGCGAGATCAGGCAGGTTTGCGGCGCCCGCTCGACGCCCAATCCTTGCAGGAAACTGCGTTGCGCTTCGGCATCCTGCTGGAATTGCCGACAGCGCTCCAGCAGACCGGCCTCCCGCAGCAAGCCACCCGTTCCCTCCCGAAAGCCCGGGAAAAAGAAATATTTCTGCACGTGTTTGAATTTGACCGACGGTAAGCCATGGCAACCGATCACCCAGTCTTCGGCGCTCAAATAATCGAGGTTCATCCACAAGGGAGTCGTCTGGCGCTCGGCCATCGCGTCCATGTAGGCGCTCGGCAACCGGCAGGCAAACGCGGCGATCACCACCTCGGCGGCCTCAGTGGGCTGCCAGTGCGCAGGCCAGTGGCACACTTGCACGCCCTGCTGCCATTGCTCGGACAGGGTGATATCGATTTGCGGACACAGCCGTTCGAAAGCACGCAGGTCGTCGACCCACAGCCGCACCGCGCATTGGTGCTCGGCCACCAATTGCCGAGCCAGGCGCCAAGTGACACCGATGTCGCCATAGTTATCGACGACGGTGCAAAAAATATCCCAGCGCACAGCCATTCCCGACTCCCTGTGATAAAGGCCCGATTGTCCCGAATAAACCGATCGCGCAGAAGAGCCGACGGCGATTAATCTTCATGCGACAATCAGCGCCTGCCCATGACCCTGCCAGGAAGCAGCCATGCCCGATCACTCGACATCCTCGCGCCTTACGGCTTTGCAATTGACCTTCAGCATCGCCCTGGGCCTGTGGCTGGGGTTCCTCGCCATCGTGTTGACGGGCTGGCTACTGTCCAGATTACTGTTCAACGAACAACTGGCACCGGTGGCCGCCGCCGTCCATCAACTGGCGCAACCACCGGCGGTGCAACCGGCCCCCGAGCCGCCTACGCCGATGTTCGAGCAGTATCAGCAGAACCTGCAAAGAAACGAACAACGTCAGGCGCTTGATCAGGCTCGCAGCAATCCTCGCAACCTGTCCAACCCCAAGTGCCAGTTCTGGCTGCAACAGGACCAGAATGCACCCAGTGAAAAAAGCCGCGCCAACGTGCTGCAATTCTGCGAATGACATGAACAAACAGACCGTCCACCAGTTGATTCTCGCCAAGCTCGAGATTGATCTCGATATCGCCGAACGCGCCGCGCAAACCGCCTACGAAACCGCGACCCACGAAGAAAACATCGCCGAGAACAAATACGACACCCTGGGCCTCGAGGCGTCCTACCTCGCCGCCGGACAAGCCAGGCGCGTGGAAGAAATCCGCCAGGCGCTCACCCTTTGTCAAAACCTGACGTTGAGGCCTTACGATCAGCAGCGCGGCGTTCAGGTCGGCACATTGATCGGACTGGAGGATGAGCACGGCCGCCAGCAATGGCTCTTCCTCGGGCCGGATGCGGCAGGCTTGAAGGTCTCGCTGGTAGGCCAGCCGATCACCGTCATCACCCCTCGCTCACCGCTGGGCCGAGGCCTGCTGGGCAAGTTCGAAGGGGATGAGGTGGAGATCGTGGTCGCGGGCGCCCGGCAACAGTTCACTGTCACCGAGGCGATCTAGGCAGGTAACGTTTTTAGTGCACCGGCAGTTCGACGCCGTCGAACAACTCTTCGAGTTCCTGCTTGTTGTGGCACTGGATGGCCTTGGCCATCACTTCCCGGGTCAGGTGCGGCGCGAATTTCTCGATGAAATCGCACATGAAACCGCGCAGGAAAGTGCCACGACGGAAACCGATCTTGGTCACGCTGGATTCGAACAATTCGCTGGCATCCAACACCACCAGGTCACTGTCGAGCTTGGTATCGACGGCCATCTTCGCGACGATGCCCACGCCCAGGCCCAGGCGGACGTAAGTCTTGATCACGTCGGCGTCGGCGGCGGTGAACACCACTTTCGGTGTCAGGCCACGATGACTGAAGGCTTCGTCGAGCTTGGAACGACCGGTGAAACCGAATACGTAGGTGACGATCGGGTATTCGGCCAGGGCTTCGAGAGTCAGCTTCGGCAGCTTGGTCAACGGGTGGCCCTGGGGCACGACCACGCAGCGATTCCAGCGATAGCACGGCATCATCACCAGGTCCCCGAACAGCTCCAGGGCCTCGGTGGCAATGGCGAAATCCACCGTGCCATCGGCAGCCATCTCGGCGATCTGCATCGGCGAACCCTGGTGCATGTGTAGCGCCACGTCGGGGTATTGCTTGATGAAATTGCTGATCACCGGCGGCAGCGCATAGCGGGCCTGGGTGTGCGTGGTAGCGATCGACAAGGTGCCTTTTTTCTCGTTGGAGAATTCCTGGGCGATCTGCTTGATGCTTTCGACCTTGCGCAGGATCTCGCCAGCCGTGGTGATGATGCGCTCACCGGCCGGGGTCACGCGGGTCAGGTGCTTGCCGCTGCGGGCGAAGACTTCGACGCCCAGTTCGTCTTCCAACAGGCGGATCTGCTTGCTGATGCCGGGTTGCGACGTGTAGAGGCTTTGGGCAGTAGCGGAAACGTTGAGGTCGTGGTGCGCCACTTCCCAGATGTAGCGCAGTTGTTGAAGCTTCATATGTATCCCTCAAAGCAGTTGGACGCCACGGGCATCAGCGACGGTATATAACTATATGGAAGGTCACGACAATAAATCTAGAACTTTTTATAAAACGCCATCATTTAGCCTCAAGCTTCGCCCTGACGTCGACGCTGGACCAGCGGAACCAGGTAGACCGGTACCCGGGATAACTGCAATACCCGGGCAGCGGTCCTGCCCAAGGGGGTTTCACCGTTCGCCCCTTGGCAATGACTGCCTACGATCAGCAAATCAACGGAGAGTTTCGCAGCCTGCTCCAGAATGACCTGGGAAGGATCGCCCTGGTACACCCTGACCGACCTGATCAGTTTCAAGTCCTGTTGCCCCTCCCCCAATTCCTCACGGAAACTGTCGAGCACCCGCTGTTCGATATTGGCCATCACCGTATTCAGACCTTGGCGATGGAATTCGTTCAGCGCCTGCTCATCGAGATAGCTTTGCAACACCGATTCGGCGAACAGCCCCATCGGTTCCACCGCATGCACCACATACAACTCGGCTTCAAACGTCCGTGCCAGCGCCAAGGCATGCTGCATCACATAAGGGGCATAAAGGCCCAGGTCTGTGGCGTACAGCATCGAACGAATCATGTGACCTCCTCACGTGCCAGAATGGCGGAGATTGATTCAGCTTAGCAGCGCCTCGGAGACTGCGACGTGCGGCCTGACGTCCCGACTCAGCGGCAGTCAGGGCTTTATTTCGTTACTGATGCCATGGGGCACGTGACCGGTGGCGACCACCTCCCGGGCCAATTCGCAGTGGCCGGTCTGGTCATCGAAAAACACATCGGCGGCAAAGGCCTCCAGGAAAGCCGATTTGGTCAGGCCACCGAGAAACAGCGACTCGTCCAAGCGGATATCCCACTCACGCAAAGTCCGGATGACCCGCTCATGGGCCGGTGCCGAACGGGCGGTCACCAAGGCCGTGCGGATGGGGCAGGCATCCTCGGGGAACTCGCGCTGCAGCGCGTTGAGCGCCGCCAGGAAGCCCTTGAACGGCCCGCCTCGCAGCGGCTCACGGGCAGCCTGTCGCTCGCTGGCCTGGAAAGCTTCCAGGCCACCGGCCTGATAGACACGCTCCGACTCATCGGAAAACAGCACGGCATCGCCATCGAAGGCAATGCGCAGTTCTGCGCTGGCGGCGCGACTGGCCCCACCCGACAGGATGGTGGCCGCGGCAAATCCGGCGTCCAGGGCGCTGCGCACGTCTTCAGCGTGGGTGGACAAGAACAGGTCGCAGCCGAATGCCTTGAGGTACGGGTAAGGGCTGCGGCCGCCAACGAAGGCCGCACGCGAAATCGCCAGCCCATAATGATGGATCGAGTTGAACACCCTAAGGCCGGTGTCGGCACTGTTGCGCGACACCAGGATCACCTCGACCCGGGCACGCCCCAGGTGTTCGTTGAGGTCCAGCAGTTTCTGCACAAGGGCGAACGCGTCACCGGGTGCCAGGACTTCGTCTTCATGCTCGATCTGGTATTGCCGATAGGCCTCGACGCCACTCGACAGGTATACCTTGTGGCTTTCCCTGAGGTCGAACAACGCCCGCGACGAAATCGCCAGCACCAGTTTGTCGTCGATGTTGTTTGCCATGCCACTCCCCTTTCGCCCCGCTCAGCGGTTACAGCGATCCATGAACGCCAACGCCTGATACAAAGCTTCTATTTTCGGCAGCTCACACCCTGCCGCTTTCGCCGCCGCCAATGGCCGGCCGTAGATCGCATCCAGTTCCAGCGCTCGCTTGTGGGAATAATCGTGGTACATGCTCGGCCAGTAATCGGGCATCTTCTCGGTCATCGTGAACAGATACTCGGCATAACCCGGCACGATGTGATGCCCGCAGGCTTGCGCACCGCGGACCACCTCCGCCATCAGCGCCTGGATCAGTTCGCGGCTATGATCGTTGGCCATCAACGGCGTGGTACTGGCGCCCAACAAAACCGAAAGACCGTTGTAGGGCACATTCCACACCAGCTTCTGCCAGCGGGCCTGTTGCAAGCCAGGCATGGCCTGGGCCTCGATACCGGCGCTGCGGAACAACGTCGCCGCCTCTTCGACGATCGCCATGCGTTGCGCCTGATCGGTACAGGGACCGCTGTGATAACCGACGTTGACCGCGCCAAGTGCCTGGTGGGCGATGACGCCAGGACCGATGCGATGCACGCAGATCAGGCACAGGCCACCCAGCAGATGCAGCGAATCGGGCAACAACGGTCGAAGATCGTCCTCCACGTCCAGGCCGTTCTGCAGCAACAGGACTCTTGCCCCGTCAGCGGCAGCCTGGGCAATGGCCGGCGCCAGGTCGGCATTGCTGGTGGTCTTGGCGCCGACCAGCAGCCAGTCACAGGGCGGCATATCGGCTGCCGAGCGATAGGCCTGGACGGGGTCGAGGGCCAGCGCGCCATGGACCGCGCTGTCGATTCGCAAACCGGCTTCGGCCACGGCAGCAAACTCGCTGCGCAGTAAAAAGTGCACGTCAAAACCGGCACGCGCCAGCATCACGCCATAAAACCCGCCAATCGCCCCGGTGCCGATCATCCCGATCCGCGGTTTAACCCCTGCCTGCATCGTTGCAACTCCCCTGGTAAAAAGCCCCTGCACATCATTACACAGCCTGGTTCTGTAGGAGCTGGCGAAGCCTGCGATCTTTTGATCTTTCGCTCTCGACTCAATCGGCTGTGGAAAGATCGCAGCCTCGCTTCGCTCGACAGCTCCTACGAGACCAATAGGAGCAAGCCCTTGCCACAATTAAACCGAGCCCTGCCCATTGTCGAGCCACCTCGTAACGCGATAAGGTTCGGCTCCCCGACGCGCTTAAAATCCGCTGTGCACCGCCGCGCGGGGATCGCTGGCGGCCGGCACCCGTGACCTGACGAGTAACACGATGGCTGATTTACCGATCAATGACCTTAACGTCGCCTCCAACGAGACCCTCATCACGCCTGACCAGCTCAAGCGCGATATCCCCCTGAGCGACGCTGCCCTGCGCACCGTGACCAAGGGCCGGGAGGTCATTCGCAACATCCTGGACGGCACCGACCATCGCCTGTTCGTGGTCATCGGCCCCTGCTCGATCCATGACATCAAGGCTGCCCACGAATACGCCGAGCGCCTGAAAGTGCTGGCGGCGGAAGTCTCCGACACCTTGTACCTGGTCATGCGCGTGTATTTCGAGAAACCGCGGACCACCGTCGGCTGGAAAGGCCTGATCAACGACCCGTACCTGGATGACTCCTTCAAGATCCAGGACGGCCTGCACATCGGTCGCCAGCTGCTGCTGGACCTGGCGGAAATGGGCCTGCCCACCGCCACCGAAGCCCTGGACCCGATCTCGCCGCAGTACTTGCAGGACCTGATCAGCTGGTCGGCCATCGGCGCGCGCACCACCGAATCCCAGACCCACCGCGAAATGGCCTCCGGCCTGTCGTCGGCGGTGGGCTTCAAGAACGGCACCGACGGCGGTCTCACCGTAGCGATCAACGCCTTGCAGTCGGTTTCCAGCCCGCACCGTTTCCTGGGCATCAACCAGGAAGGTGGCGTGTCGATCGTCACCACCAAGGGCAACGCCTACGGTCACGTGGTGCTGCGCGGTGGCAACGGCAAGCCGAACTACGATTCGGTCAGCGTCGCGCTGTGTGAGCAGGCGTTGAACAAAGCCGGGATCAAGCCGAACATCATGGTCGATTGCAGCCACGCCAACTCCAACAAGGACCCGGCACTGCAACCGTTGGTGATGGAGAACGTGGCCAACCAGATCCTGGAGGGCAACCAGTCGATTATTGGCCTGATGGTCGAAAGCCACTTGAACTGGGGCTGCCAGGCAATCCCGAAAGACCTCGCCGACTTGCAGTACGGCGTCTCCATCACCGATGCCTGCATCGACTGGAGCGCGACCGAGAATACCCTGCGCAGCATGCACGCCAAACTCAAGGACGTGTTGCCGAAGCGGCAGCGTAGTTAATAAAGATCGCAGCCTCGTTTCACTCGACAGCTCCTACACAGCTCTCCTACACGTATTTGAGTGGGGATGTAGGAGCTGGCGAAGCCTGCGATCTTTAAGGCATAAAAAAACGCCGGACTTTTCAGTCCGGCGTTTTTTATTGGGGAATCCGTTTTCTCAGAGCTTCGCCGCGTGCCGCTGGTGGCGCTCCATGTAACGCTCCACGTAGGAGCAGGAGGGGATCACCGTGTAGCCCATCTCTTCAGCGTACTGCAGCGCCCTTTCGGTCAGCGCTGCCGCGATGCCCCGCCCGCGCAAGGCGTTGGGCACGAAGGTGCGATAGATATCCAGGGTCTGCTTGCCCAGGTCCATATAGGTCAGATAGGCACGATGACCGTCCACATTGGTCTCGAACTGATGACCAGCCTGGTCATGGTGGATGGTAACCGCCTCGCTCATCACTACTCCTCGCGGGTCTGAATGCCGACCCCTACCTTACCGATGTTTTTCCGGCGAAGGAACATCTACGCCACCCCGTGCCTTCCCGGTCACCGAGCACCAAAACCGATCCGCTCAAACCCGAGCACGTCGTGAATAGTAGGCACCAATGACGCAAATGCTCAAGGCACGCCTGTCATCGAAGCGGTAAACCTGGTCGGGTTTATCGATTGAGCGCCATCGTCAAGCGGTAGTCGGTCACGGTGCAATAGCTGAACATCGCCAGTTGTTGAGTCTTGAGACGAGCGTGCGTAGTTAAAGTCACCGCCAATTACCAATAAAGATACCTGAGTCGCTGCACAAAAAATGAACAAAAGTTTAGACGAATCAATAAACAACGACGTTAGCCCAGGCTGCAAGAGTTCATCCCTGAACGGAACTTTTCTTCGTTGACGCGCTCCGGACAAGGCCTGAAGCTGCATATTTCTTCAACCGCTCCTGGAAAAGTTGCTCGAAAAAGAATCACCGCCTACAATTTTTTTGCTTCTTGCGCTACGTCAGTTTACTTACTACAAGTAATGGGTAGTATATACGCCGGCTAACTCCTCAGTCTGGGGAGACAGTCACTAATAGAAAGTCCTTGAAGGGGAACACGATGAACAACGTTCTGAAATTCTCTGCTCTGGCCCTGGCCGCAGTTCTGGCTACCGGTTGCAGCAGCGCATCGAAAGAAACCGAAGCACGTCTGACTGCTACCGAAGACGCAGCAGCTCGCTCTCAGGCTCGTGCAGACGAAGCTTACCGTAAAGCTGATGAAGCTCTGGCTGCTGCTCAAAAAGCACAACAGACTGCTGACGAAGCTAACGAGCGTGCTCTGCGCATGCTGGAAAAAGCTAGCCGCAAGTAATAGTCCTTCGGGATTGTTATCGAGCCGACCCATTTTTGGGTCGGCTTTTTTATTGTCTGGTGTTTTAGCAGGCGATAAAAAACCCGCCGACATCGCAAAGCGTCGGCGGGTTGCTTTCGAGTTTTACTGCTGCAAGTCGATCGGCGCGCTCGAGACCATCGGTGCCGAGGTATTGGGAACGGCAATCTCCACCGGCAGGCCATCTTCGGCCGCTACCACGTCCCGCACCACGTCCCAGTTCATGCGCAGGTTACTGGTGATGTCTTCGCGCTTGAGCATCGCATTGATCACCGCGGTGTGCTTGTCCACCACCGAGGGGTTGCCCTTGTCGTCCAGTGGCGTATGCGCTTCCAGGTACACCTTGCCACCGCTCAAGCCCAGCTTGTAGGGATCGTTGATGATCCGCACCGACGTGCCCACCGGCACCATGCTGGCCATTTCCAGTACGTTGTTGTTGAACATCCGGAAGCAACCGTGGCTGGTCCGCATGCCGATACCGAACTTCTTGTTCGAACCATGGATCAGGTAGCCCGGGGTGCCCAGGGTGAACTTGAAAGGGCCCAGCGGGTTATCCGGGCCGGCGGGCACGACATTCGGCAACGGGTCGCCGTCGGCAGCGTGTTCGGCCTTGATCGACGCAGGCGGAGTCCAGGTCGGGTTCGGTGTCTTGGCGATGATGCTGGTGTGGGCGATCGGCGAGCCCCAGCCCTCACGGCCAATCCCCAGCGGGAAGGTGTACACCACGTTCCGCCCCTTGGGGAAATAGTAGAGACGGTACTCGGCCAGGTTGATCACGATGCCCTCGCGCGGGCCCGGCGGCAGGATGAAGCGAGTGGGCAGCACGATCTCGGTGCCAGCGCCCGGCAACCAGGGATCGACTCCAGGGTTGGCGGCGACCATCTCGCTGTAGCCCAGGTCATAGGTGGTGCCCAGGTCGGCGAAAGTGTCTTCGTATTTGGCCTTGATGACTTGCACCTGGCCAACGATGTCTTCACCCGGCGGTGGCAGAGGCAGCTCGAGTGCGGCAACGGGGCCCGCCATACACAGGGCGGCAAGAGACAAGCAGCGGGCGACGGCAGGCAAGCGCGGCAACATCCGGGAAATCCTTCGCAGATCGAACAAGGGGTATTAAAACGGCGATTGTACACTGCCACCCGTTATTTCGGGGAGAGCGGCAAGGCGGCGTCCGATGCACAGCATTTTTTCGGGCATTCACCCCGCGCCCTGCGGGAGCCGAGCTTGCTCGCGATGACGGCGGTACATTCACCCTCGATGCAAGCAGTGCCACCGCTATCGCGAGCAGGCTCGGCTCCCTCAGGGGCGCGGGTCATGGCACGCGCTGAGGGATTACAACTCGAACCGCAGTTCCGGCCAGATCGGCGAGGTGCCGCGCTTCTGGGATTCCAGGATCGCCCGGCACAGCGAGCACAGGCGATGATCCTGGAAGATCTTGCGATCGACGCTCGACCAGCGCGGTTGGGCCGGCAGCAGGCTACCGCAGAGGGTCCGGTCGGCCGAGCCACCGAGTTCCAGCTGCCGGGTCACCAGATGCACCCGCACTTCCTGGCAGGCGAACAGATCCAGCTGCTCGTCAGGCTCGATCAGTTGGTAGGCAAACAGGGACCAGGCGGGACGCGGCATCGAGGGCTCCAAATCGGGGGCGCCACATTAGCCGAAAGCCCGCCTGTAGAAAAGCGTCAAAGCAGCGGTTTTAGCGTAGGCCAGACATTTTCCAGCAACTTGCCCTGGGCCGCGACGGACGGGTGCAATCCGTCGCCTTGCATCATTCCGGGAACACCTCCGATGTCCTTGAGGAAAAACGGCACCAGCGGCACTTTTTTCTCCTCGGCCAAGGAGCTGTAGACCCGGGCGAAGGCATCGGTATATCGGCGCCCGTAATTGGGCGGCAGTTGCATGCCCAGCAACAGCACCTTGGCACCGCTTGCGCGGGAACTGTCGATCATCGCTGCAAGGTTTTGTTGCAATTGTGTTGGTGGTTGTCCGCGCAAGCCATCGTTGCCGCCCAGCTCCAGGATCACCAGATCCGGTTTATGGGCTGCAAGCAGCGCCGGCAGCCGCGCCTGGCCTCCGGCGCTGGTGTCGCCGCTGATGGAAGCATTGACTACTTTATCGTCAAAACCCTCGGCCTTGAGCCGTTGTTCGAGCAACGACACCCACCCTTGCCGGGTATCCAGGCCGAAAGCCGCGCTGATACTATCGCCAACGATCAGGACTGTACCCGCCGCTGCGTTCTGGGCCATGCACATCAAGGCCAGGCCGGCACTCAAAAACCACACACGCATCGGATTCTCCATGGGCTCAAGCATTCTCACCGCGACGGACCTTAGCAAAGTGGTCGCCAGCGCGGAAGGTGAACTGACCATCCTGCACGAACTCAGCCTGGAACTGAACAAAGGCGACAGCCTGGCCATCGTCGGCGCATCCGGTTCCGGCAAATCCACCCTCCTGGGCCTGCTGGCCGGCCTCGACCTGCCCAGCAGCGGCGAGGTCACACTCGCCGGCCAGGCCCTCAGCGCATTGGATGAAGACCAGCGTGCGCGGATACGCGCCGAGCATGTCGGTTTCGTTTTCCAATCGTTCCAGTTGCTCGACAGCCTCAATGCACTGGAAAACGTCATGCTGCCGCTGGAACTGGACGGCCGCAAGGATGCCCGTGAACGCGCCACGCAGCTGTTGCAGCGCGTCGGCCTGGGCCAGCGCCTGACCCATTCACCGCGCCAGCTCTCCGGCGGCGAACAGCAACGTGTGGCGATTGCCCGCGCCTTTGCCGCCGAGCCCGACGTATTGTTTGCCGACGAGCCCACCGGCAACCTCGACAGCCACACCGGCGAGCGCATCAGCGACCTGCTGTTCGAACTGAACAAGGAACGCGGCACGACCCTGGTGCTGGTCACCCACGATGAACGCCTGGCCCATCGCTGCCGGCGCCTGATCCGACTTGAAGCTGGCGAGATGGTCGCCCCTCTGGAGCCTTGATGGCACGCTTGCCGCTGTTGCGCCTGTTCAGTCTCGCTGTCCGCCAATTGCTTCGCGATGCCCGCGCCGGTGAGTTGCGGGTGTTGTTCTTCGCCCTGCTGGTGGCGGTGGCGGCGAGTACCGCCATCGGTTACTTCGGTGCCCGCCTCAACGGCGCGATGATGATGCGCGCCACCGAATTCCTCGGCGCCGACCTGCTGCTCGAAGGCAGCTCGCCGGCCCGCCCCGAGCAGATCCGCAGCGGCACCGAACTGGGTTTGGAGCACGCCCAGGTGGTGGAGTTCTCCAGTGTCGTGGCCACCGACAATGGCATCCAGCTGTCCAGCGTCAAGGCGGCCGATGACCGTTACCCATTGCGCGGCGAGCTGAAAAGCAGCCCCGCCCCGTTCGCGCCGGAAGAAACCGGCGGACGTCCGAACCCCGGCGAGGCCTGGGTCGAGGCACGACTGCTGACGGCACTGGACCTGAAGATCGGCGACAGCATCGACGTTGGCAACCAAACCCTGCGGTTGGCCCGAGTGCTGACCTATGAACCGGATCGTGCCGGCAATTTCTACAGCCTCACCCCGCGCGTGCTGATCAACCTCAAGGACCTGGAGGCCACCGGCGTGGTGCAACCGGGCAGCCGTGTCAGCTATCGCGACCTGTGGCGCGGTCCGGCACCGGCCTTGCAAACCTACCGAGACCTGGTCAAGCCTGGCCTTGAAGCCAACCAGCGCCTGCAGGATGCCCGCGACGGCAACCGTCAGATCGGCGGCGCCCTGGGCAAGGCCGAGCGCTACCTGAACATGGCCAGCCTGGTGGCGGTGTTGCTGTCCGGGGTCGCCGTCGCGCTCTCGGCCAACCGCTTTGCCACCCGACGCTTCGATGCCAGCGCGCTGCTGCGCTGCCTGGGCCTTTCACGCCGGGAAACCATGGCGCTGTTCAGCCTGCAATTGACGGTGCTGGGCCTGCTCGCCAGCATCAGCGGCGCCCTGCTCGGCTGGGTCGCCCAACTGGGCCTGTTCGCCCTGCTGCATGACCTGCTGCCCACCACCGTTCCGCCGGGCGGACTGCTGCCGGCGATCGCCGGGATCGGCACCGGGCTGGTGGCCCTGGCGGGGTTCGCCCTGCCGCCACTGGCTGCGCTGGGGCGAGTACCTCCGTTGCGCGTGCTGCGCAGGGACATGCTGCCGATCCCCTCCAGCTCCTGGGTGATCTACGGTGCCGCACTGGGTGCCCTGGGCCTGATCATGTGGCGCCTGAGCCTGGACCTGGTCCTGACCTTCGCCCTGCTGGGCGGTGGCGTCGTTGCCGCGCTGGTGCTCGGCGGCTTGTTGTTGCTACTGCTCCAGAGCCTGCGTCGCCTGCTGGCCCGCGCCGCCCTGCCCTGGCGACTGGGCCTCGGCCAATTGCTGCGTCATCCCTTGGCAGCCGCCGGCCAGGCCTTGGCGTTCGGCCTGATCCTGTTGTCCATGGCGTTGATCGCGCTACTGCGCGGCGAACTGCTGGACACCTGGCAAAACCAGTTGCCCAAAAACGCGCCGAATTACTTCGCCCTGAACATCCTGCCCAACGACAAGCAGGCCTTCACCGACAAACTGCTGGAATTGTCCGCACAATCGGCCCCGCTCTATCCCGTAGTCCCCGGGCGCCTGATCAGCATCAACGGCGAACCGGCCACGGAGTTCGTCACCAAGGACTCGGCGGGTGACCGGGCGCTGCAGCGCGACCTGAGCCTGACCTGGGCCGCGGACCTGCCGGCGGGCAACGTCGTCACCGCAGGGACCTGGTGGTCGCAGCAACCTGCGGACGATGTCCCGGGGGTTTCGGTGGAAGGCAAAGTGGCCGAGAACCTCAAGATCAAGTTGGGCGACCGCCTGGTCTTCAGCGTGGGCGGGGTCAACCGTGAAGCCAAGGTCACCAGCCTGCGGGAAATCAACTGGGACAATTTCCAACCCAACTTCTTCATGATCTTCCAGCCCGGTACATTGAAAGACCTGCCGGCGACCTACCTCACCAGTTTCTACCTGGCACCGGGCCACGACCCACAGATCGTCGACCTTTCCCGGGCCTTTCCGGCGGTGACGATCCTGCAGGTCGAGGCCCTGCTCGAACAACTGCGAAGCATCCTGGCCCAAGTGACCCTGGCCGTGGAGTACGTGTTGCTGTTCGTGCTGGCGGCGGGAATGGCGGTGTTGTTCTCCGGCCTGCAGGCGACCCTCGACGAACGGATTCGCCAAGGCGCGCTGTTGCGCGCACTGGGCGCCGAACGGCCCCTGCTGGTCAAGGCCCGGCGCATCGAGTTCGGCCTACTGGGCGCCGTCAGTGGCCTGCTGGCGGCCCTGGGTTCGGAACTGGTGAGCCTGGTGCTTTACCGGTACGCCTTCGACCTGCCCTGGCATCCGCATCCCTGGCTGTTGGTATTGCCGTTGCTGGGGGCTTTGCTGATCGGCGCGGCCGGGGTGTTCGGCACCCGTCGGGCGCTCAACGCCAGCCCGCTGACAGTATTGCGCGAGGGTTGATAGACTCCCGGCTTCGCTATCACAAGAAGTTGCCATGAGCCGTTATCGCCCACCCCGCACCGCCGGCACCGCGCTGATCACCCCCGAGGGTGAGGCGCGGATGCGCGCTGAATTCCATGAGCTGTGGCATGTGCGCCGTCCCCAGGTGACCCAGGCTGTCAGCGAGGCGGCGGCCCAGGGTGATCGTTCGGAAAATGCCGAATACACCTACGGCAAGAAAATGCTGCGGGAAATCGACAGTCGCGTGCGCTTCCTCACCAAGCGCCTCGAAGCGCTCAAAGTGGTCAGCGAAAAACCCAGCGATCCGAACAAGGTATATTTTGGCGCCTGGGTCACGGTTGAAGATGAGGATGGCAAGGAATCACGCTACCGCATCGTCGGCCCGGACGAGCTGGACCTGAAACAGAACCTGATCAGCATCGACTCGCCGTTGGCACGGGCGCTGATCGGCAAGGCCCTGGACGCCGAAGTCAGCGTCCAGACGCCCACAGGCGAGAAACGGGTCTACATCGTGGACATCGCTTATCCGTGACCCTCACCTCAACGGCGCGTGATCAAGCCCTGCCGTGCGACACGGGTCAGTTGCCGGATCATTTCAGGAGCGTGCGCTGCGCTGGGGGACTGGATGACAGCCAGGTCGAAGCTGTCATTGGCAAAACGCGCCAGTGACTCACCGTCTTCGACAAACTGGATCAGGAAAGCGGCAGGCCCGTGGTTGCGACGCGGCCAGCCGTCGAGGTAACGCAGGAGTGTTGGCTGGTGAGTGCCACCCAGGAGAATTTTCGGGTTGCGTTGCACAAGGTTCGCCGTGATCGGCGCAAGACGTACAAGGGGACTGGGTGCGTTCATCGTGTCGTGTCTCTGCCTCGAAAGTCTGCATGGCAGGTGAGAGGCAACACCGAACCAGCGCTTTAGCGGTATTTCGAAGCCGTGTCTTTCCGGCTTCTATCGGCAACGGGAGGAGTCACCTGGCGCCCCGCAAGTAGCTGTTTAAATCGGCGCATGAGCGGCATCCTAGAGAAGCTGACCGGCCAGTGTCAAGAATCACTCCCCATAAAAAAGGCCCGTACAAGACGGGCCTCGGGTTCCAACGGTGCACTCAACCCGCGATGGCGCGATCGACCGACAGCTTGCCCGCACCTTCGATCAGCACGGCGATACTGCCTGCCAGCAACGCCAGGGCGAACTCATAACCGTTGTTGGCCATGAACAAGCCGTTACCGATGTGCACGGAGAAAATCGCCACCAGCGACAGGAAGGCCAGGCCCAGTGCCGCAGGACGCGCCAGCAGGCCGACGATCAGCGCCAGCCCGGCGAAAAACTCCGTACCGCCCGCCAGTGTCGCCATCACATAGCCCGGGGTCAGGCCGATGCTTTCCATCCACTGCGCCGTACCTGCCAGGCCGTAGCCACCGAACAGGCCAAAGAGTTTCTGCGAGCCATGGGCGGCAAATATGACACCGACGGCGATGCGCAGGACAGTCAAGCCATAGCCGGCGCGGGTGAACAGAACTTTGTTGATGAGAGTGCTCATGAAGTCATTCCTTGGGAGTAGTAGAGAGTGGCCGCTATATTAATCAATAAAATTCATGCTAAAAGCGGAAAAAATCCGTAATACCAATCAGTTTATTCG
Organism: Pseudomonas sp. NFACC13-1; assembly: GCF_900104425.1. NCBI lineage: Bacteria > Pseudomonadati > Pseudomonadota > Gammaproteobacteria > Pseudomonadales > Pseudomonadaceae > Pseudomonas > Pseudomonas sp. NFACC13-1. The sequence continues at coordinate 265,306 of NZ_FMXV01000003.1, forward strand.
ATCACTTACGCAATGCAACCTTTTGCTCCTTCGGTTCCAAGGACTCCCGTTCACGATCAAACGCCAGGTAGTACTTATTCACACTATTAACATAGCTGACGGCGCCCATTCCTACCTGCTCCATGGCAATGCGTTCGACCTGGAAAAACCATTGGTTGGGGTTCAGCCCCCGCCGCCGGGCCTCGGCTCGCATGCCTTGGACGCGCTCCGGGCCCATGTTGTAGGCCGCCAGGACGAAGGCCATGCGTTCACGCTCGTTGAGCTTGGGGCTGGCAAAGAACTTGCGGCGGATAAGGGCCAGGTACTTGGCGCCGGCCTGCACGTTGGCATCCAGGTTCTGGATGTTATCGACCCCGACCCGCTGGGCTGCCGCCGGGGTGATCTGCATCAGGCCGGTGGGGCCTGCACCACTGCGGGCGTTGGGTTGCAGAGCGGACTCCTTGAAAGCCAGGGCCGCGAGGTTAAGCCAGTCCATGCCCTGGGCATCGGCATGTTTTTGCAGCACCGGACGCAGGTTTTCCAAGCGTTGGCGGTTGGCCCGGGCCAGCGGATAGTGGACCTGGTACAAACGCCGGTAGATGCGCAGGAATGCCGCGTCCTGGTTGGAGGGCACCTTGTAGGTCACCAGGAATCGGTCGATGCTCGCCCGCAGCATGGCGGCGTCACGACGAACGAACCAATACTCGTCACTCGGCTCGCCGATCAGCACCTGGCGGTCGAAGCGCAGCTTAGGCAGGATCTTGCTCCAGCGCTCGGCAATGGGTTGCTCGACGATGGTCAGATGGAAAATCCCGCCCTGGACCATCTCCAGGACATCTTCCACAGCCAGGGTAGGATCGACCCATTCGATCTTCACCGGCGGCAGCTTGAGCAGCGCCAGTTTCTGATTGATCTGGCTCACGGCATCCCCCGCCGCACTGCCGTTGGGCAGGGCCAGGGTCTTGCCGGAAAGCTGTTCCACGCGCGTGTAACGCTTCTCTCCCTTGATGCCCACCAACAGCAAAGGCACGTCGGTACGGATCGGGTTGCTGGCGCTGACGGCATGGCCGGCCTGAGGCTCAAGCAGCTCACCCGGCGCGACGAGGTCGCCCTCCCCGCGCTGCAAGGCACCGAGCAGTTGGTCCTTGGCCTTGGGAATGATCTTGAGGGTAATTTCCTGGCCGTCCCGGGCGTGGCCATTGAGGTATTGCTCGAAGGCGCGCAGCCGATGGTATTCGACGCCAATGGGCTGCCCCTGGACTTCACCGGAACTGTTGCGGCTCTGGTTGACCAAAACCTTCAACACACGACTGCTGCGGATCTGCGCCAGGTCGCGCACCGTACCCGGTGCCGCCGCCTGCACCGGCCCGGGCAGCCGTGCTTCGGCCGGTATCGGCAACAGCAGCGAACAACACAACAGTAACAATACCTGGGGACGTGTCATCCACTCTCCGGAAGGAATACTGCGGACCGCCTCCGTGAAAAACGAGGCTGAGTCGACAGAAACAGAGCGCCTTGGACGCTGAAAAAGTGCGGAAGACTGGCACAGTGATGGCTTTTATACCAATTCTATGTGTCTCGCGACCTTAACAGACAGCCTCAACTCGTTGTAGTTCTTGGCTTTTCTTATAAATCTACAGCTCTGATATGCTTTCCGGCCTTTGGGCCGAGGTAGCACCATGCAACTCATCGATATCGGCGTCAACCTGACCAACCCCAGTTTCACCGACAAACACCAGGCGGTGCTCGAGCGCGCCTATGCATCCGGGGTCTGCCAACTGGTCTTGACCGGCACCAGTATCGAGGGCAGCGAACAGGCCCTGGAATTGTGCCAACACCTCGACGAGACCGGGGAACGACTGTTTTCCACCGCTGGCATTCACCCCCACAGCGCCAGCGAGTGGACCGCCGACAGCGCCCGGCACCTCGAGGACCTGCTGACGCACAGCCGCGTGCGCGCGGTGGGTGAATGCGGGCTGGATTTCAACCGAGACTTCTCGCCCCGCCCCCAGCAGGAAAAGGTCCTGGAGGAACACCTCGCCCTGGCGGTCCGGTTGCAATTACCGGTCTTCCTGCATGAGCGCGACGCCGACCAGCGCTTGCTGGACATCCTCCGGGAGTTTCGCGATCAATTGCCGGCGGCCGTGGTGCACTGCTTCACCGGGGAAAAAAAGGCGTTGTTCAGCTACCTCGATCTCGACCTGCATATTGGTATCACTGGCTGGATCTGCGACGAACGCCGCGGCACGCACCTGCACCCATTGGTGCGCGAAATACCCCGTGGCCGACTGATGCTCGAAAGCGACGCGCCCTACCTGCTACCCCGCACGCTGCGGCCCAAACCCAAGAACGGGCGCAACGAGCCGGCCTACCTGACGGAAGTCCTGCGCGAAGTGGCCTTGCACCGGGGCGAAACCCAGGAAGACCTGGCAGCCCACAGCAGCGCCTGCGCCCGGGCGTTCTTTGGACTACCCACGATCTCCTGACCCCTGCAAATCCCTGTGGGAGCGAGCTTGCTCGCGATAGCGGCGTATCAGCCTGCACATTGGCTGACTGGCACACCGCTATCGCGAGCAAGCTCCCTCCCACAAGAGGACTTCGTTGTCTGTCAGCCCTCTGTTGACCCACATCAAAATCCCGGCACCTGAATAGCGGCAGAATAATGGCACCTTGCCAATGCTGTTTCCGCTATCAGAGAAGACCTTCCATGGGTGCCTGGCTTAGCAATATCTCGTTGAAATACAAATTCTGGGCGGTCAATGCGGTCGCCTTCATCACCACCTTGCTGCTGGTGCTCTACGCGGTGCACCTTGAACAGCAGGCGCGCAACCACGCCGCCCTGGCGAACGCCCAGGCACAGGCACAGGTGCTCAAGGCCTGGCCTGCCGGGCAACCCTTGCCCAGAGCTGACGGTCTCTTGGCCTTCCGGCGCGACCAGGTCCCGGTGTTCAACGAACGACCGTTGCCTTCGCTGGCTCAGGCCGATGGCTGGGTCGAACTCGATGCCGGGCCGCTGCTTGGCGACGATCCGTTGCTGGGTGCCCAAGTGATCCGTCGAGATGACGGACAGTCACTCGCGGTGTTGGCCCGAGGTGTAAGCCTGAGCCAAGTGTTCGGGGAACGCTTCAGCCAATACGCCATGGCCGTGTTCGTGTTGATGCTGGCAATGTTGGGCGCGTCGCAGCTGTTGATCCGCTTTTTGCTCAGCCAACTCAACACGCTCAAAGACGTGATGCTGCATGTGGAAAAAACCGGCGACCTGTCCGCCCGCGTGCCTCTGGCCTGCAAGGACGAAGTGGGCCAGATGGCGGCGGCGTTCAACGCCATGCAGGCCGGCTATCAACGGGTGGTCGACACCGTAGCCAGTACTGCCCGACAGCTGGACAGTGGTGCGGCGCGCCTGGCGTCGAGCATGAACGATGTTCGCCACGGCATGCTCGGCCAGCAAAGCGAAACCGATCAGGCAGCCACGGCGATCAACGAAATGTCCGCCACGGTTTATCACATCGCCCAGCACGCCGGCGCCACCCGCGACCTGTCGAAAACCGCCGACACCCTGGCTGGCAACGGTCACGAAGTGGTTGGTCGGGTGCAACTGTCGATCACCGGATTGTCGTCGGGCGTGCAGCAGACTGCCGAAATGATCCAGCGCCTGGCCGAAGACAGTCAGAAGATCAACGGCGTGGTCAATGTGATCCACAGCATCGCCGAGCAAACCAACCTGCTGGCCCTGAACGCGGCCATCGAAGCGGCGCGGGCCGGGGAAATGGGCCGAGGTTTTGCCGTGGTGGCCGACGAGGTGCGCAACCTGGCCAAGCGGGTACAGGCCTCCACGGATGAAATCACCCTCATGGTCGCGGCCCTGCAAGCCGGCACCCGGGACGCGGTGGACTTCATGCAGGAGAGTTCGCTCAAGGCCGACGATTGCGTGCAACAGGCCCGCGAGGCCGGCGACGCGCTGGCACAGATCACCGCAGCGGTGGCCCAAATGCGCGAGAGCAACACCCAGATCGCGGTCGCGGCCGAGCAACAAAGCCACGTCGCCGAGGAAATGAACCGGGCGGTGGTGAGCATTCGCGATGTGACCGAAAACACCGTGCGCCAGACCGTCGATTCAGCCACCACCAGCGATGAATTGGCAACGTTGGCGGGCGAGTTGAGCAAGGCGATCGGGCAGCTCAAACTTTGAGGACGCCTTCGCGAGCAAGCTCGCTCCCACATGGGATCGAGTCGGACACAAAAGTTTGTGAGCCCGACAGCCCCTCATGTGGGAGCGAGCTCGCTCGCGAAGAGGCCAGTACAGTCAACTCAAATGTAACCTTTGAAACGCTATCGCCTCGATAACCAACCTCGATTCGCAGTCGCCCTTGCAGGCACCTATTCTTCAAGCATCAGCGCACACGAATCGAGGGAATAGCATCATGGGCAAACGTCACCCCAATCTTCCAGCCTGGCAATGGCGCGCCTACCCCGACAATCATCGTCACCCCACCAACCTGGTGTTGCACCTGATTGCCGTGCCACTGTTCATCATCGCCTTTCTGCTGATTGTGACGGGCGTGTTCAGCTTGAGCCTGGGGGACATCGCCATCGGCGTCATCGGCCTGCTCGCGGCACTCGGCCTGCAGCGTCACGGACACAGCCTCGAGGCCCAGGCCTCCGAGCCGTTCAGCGATCGCAAGGATGCCGTGTCACGCCTGTTGGTGGAACAGTTCCTGACTTTTCCGCGGTTCTTTCTCAGCGGTGGCTGGTGGCGCGCCTGGCGTGATCGCCACCGTCACAACCGTAAACCTTAGCCGAAGCGGCCTTAACCAAAGATCGTTACCGTCTGCCGGCTCAGGGCGATCAAGCGGCCATCGGCGCTCCAGAACTTCGCGGCAACATGGCCGTAGCCGTCCTGGGCATGTTCGATCTCGGCCAGGTACTTGCACCAGTCCAGCGTCGTGAGGTCCAGCAGCGGCTGGACGAACTCGATGGTCCACGTGAGCGTGCTGCCCGGGGCCATTTGCGAGAGGTGAGGCAACAACGCCGGAGGCCAGGCGTCCACCAAGGCCAGGATATGGCTTTCGTTCAGCGGCTCCTCCTGCACATCGCCACGCAAGCGCACCCAGCCGCCCATGCTTCGGGATTTATTACCGCTGAATGGCACGCCGCCGACGCTCCAGCGCATCGCCAGGTGCCGCATGAACTCCGGGGTCATGTCCTTGACGTAAGGCAGCTCCTGGGACTGCTCCACGCTCTTGAATTCCGGCGCGGGATCGGCCTGCACCGCCACCACGGACGAGCGCGAGGCACCAAAGCTGCCTTGCACCACGGTCACCACCTGACCGTTCTGCACCGCGCGCCCCAGCACTTGGCTTACCGCCTTGCCTTCTCGCAACACGTCGACTTCGAAACTGACCGGCACGTCGGGCTCGACCGGGCCGACGAAGGTAATCGCCAGGGAACGCACCGGGCGATCCGCCGGCACCTGGGCACGCATCGCCTCATATTGCAGCGCCGCCACCAACCCGCCAAAACTGGCACGGCCCTGGCCCCACTCTGGCGCGATAGTCACCGCACCTGGCTGCCGGCGCACGGCATCGATCAACTCGGAAAAGCGCATGACGACCTCGAAAACAGGGGGAGGGGATGACGGCATCTTAACCAGCCCAGGCAGGTGGCACAGGGCTCATTCCGGCCAAAGAGGCTGGCAGAAAAGCCGAGGATCTCGAATCACCCCCACCCCACTTGTGGGAGCGAGCTTGCTCGCTCCCACAAGTGGAAATGAGGTGGATTCAGGACTTTTCGAAGCAACTGGCAATCAGCTTGTCGAGCACCTTGTCGGACTTGGCCTCGGCCTTTTCCATCGTGGCGTGCCAGGTGGGCACGCAAGCTTGCAGATCGGTTTCTTCCTTGGCCCTGGCCAGCCATTGCCAGCAATCGTGCCAGTCACCCAGCGCACCCTGGGCGGACTTGAGCCGTGGCATGGCGGCTTCGGGCAAGCGGTCGAGCTCAGGGTAAGCTTCGATGGCGTAGCGCACGCGCTTGATCAGCAGGCGCAACCGGTGGCGATCATGGGCGGGATCACGCAGGGCTTCGCCGAGTTTCTTCCACTGTTTGTCCAGGCGCTTTTCGATGCGTTTGCGCAAGCCCTTCAGCAGCCCCTCACGCTGGGCGGCGCGAACGAAGCGCGGAAAGGCATCGAGCATCATAAGCAACTGGGCCAGCTCAACACTCGCGGCCACGGCGGGATAGGCATCGGCCATTTGTATCTGGCGTCGCCGCGCCGCCTCGGCCAGGCCATGTTGTTCAAGGTAGGCCGCCAACACCTCCCGGTCGCGCAGGGGCGTGGTCAGGGTGCCCACCGCCGAAGCCGCCGTTTCCAGTTGTTCGACACCGGGCAACCCACGCAGCGGACGAAGCAGGCTGCGCAAACGGCGCACCGTGGTCCGCAGGTCATGCAGCGCTTCGCTGTCGGTGTGGGCATTCAAGCGGGCCTGACAGGCCAACAGGCGGACTTCCAGGCCCAATATGCGGGCCACCAGCCGATCGATCATGGACGTACTCCGTACACAGCGTTGAGCGTCAAGCCGCAAGCTACCCGTGAAAAAAGATTCTGCCCCCTTCCCTTGTAGCTTGCAGCCGATTGCTTGTCGCTGCCTTTATCGTCCCGCGCGGGATTCGCGGATGTAGAAACGCGCCTTCTCGGCTTTCTTGGAGCAGCCTTCGAACGCTTCGAATTGCTGCTGGGTCTTGGCGCCCGTCAGCAGGGACAAGGCCTTGGAGTAGCTGACGGTGCCGGCAAAGCCTTCGGCCTTGGCCAGGTCCAGTTCACGCCAGGCGCTGTCGAGCTGGCTGCCGCAACTGTCGCGGTAAGCGGTTTTACCTGCGCAACCGGCCAGGGCCAAAATCATCAAAGATGCCACCAAAGGCAGGCGGATCCGGGCTTTCATCAATAACACCTCAGGTCAGGTCAACAGTCGTGCTGTTAAGACGGTGGCAACGGCGAAAAGTGCCTTGCTTGACCGCGTAAATTCAAGTGTGGCCGAGCATACGCAAATGCCGTCGCAGCGTGTCAAAAAACGACGTCCGCGCCACAACGATTGAGCCGAGCCGTCGATGAGTGCATTGTTGAAGTCTGTTCGACAAGAGGCCGGGTCATGACAAAACGTGTCGCATTGGTATTGGGCTCGGGTGGCGCCCGGGGCTATGCCCATATCGGGGTGATCGAAGAAATCGAACGACGTGGCTACGACATTGCCTGCATCGCTGGCTGTTCCATGGGGGCTGTCGTGGGTGGGATCTATGCGGCGGGCAAGCTCGATGAGTATCGCAACTGGATCGAAAGCCTGGATTACCTGGATGTCCTGCGCCTGGTGGACGTCAGTTTTCGCCTGGGGGCGATTCGTGGCGAGAAGGTCTTTGGGCAGATCCGCAAGATCGTCGGCGAGCTCAACATCGAAGAGCTGCGCATCCCCTACACCGCCGTCGCGACCGACCTGACCAACCAGCAGGAAATCTGGTTCCAGGAAGGCTGCCTGCACCAGGCGATGCGCGCCTCAGCGGCGATTCCCAGCCTGTTCACACCCGTGATGCAAGGCAATCGCATGCTGGTGGATGGCGGCCTGCTCAATCCGTTGCCGATCGTGCCGGTGGTGTCGAGCCACTGCGACTTGATCATCGCGGTCAACCTCAACGCCACCAACCAGAAACAGTACCGATTACCGGTGATCCCGCGCCCCGCCGCGTTCAGGCGCCGCTTCGACACCCTGGTCAGTTCCCTGGGCTCGCGCCTGCCGTTTCGCCGCAAGCAGGCCGAGCAGTTGTTGCTGCTGGAGCAAGAAGCCTTGAAGGCCGAGGCCGCCGAGATCAACCCGTGGATCGACTCGGCCGAGCCCGAGGGCCAACAACCGGCTGCCGCGCCAGAGAACGAAGGCGCACCGAAATCCGCCACCGGTTCATTCATCATCGATAACGTCGGCCCGGCTTCGTTGCTGGACTTGATCAACCAGAGTTTCGAAGTGATGCAGACCTCGCTGGCCCAGTACAAGATCGCCGGTTACCCGCCGGATGTGCTGATCAACGTGCCGAAACGGGTGTGCCGTTTTTTCGAGTTCTACAAGGCGCCGGAGTTGATCGCCCTGGGGCGGGAGATTGCCAGCGATACCCTGGATCGCTATGAGCGTGAACAGAACTAGGCATTTGCGCTGGCTGTGGGGGCCTCATCGCGAGCAAGCTCGCTCCCACTGAACCCTGTGGGAGCGAGCTTGCTCGCGATGACGGCAGCCCGGACAACACAGAACTAAAGCCCACCCTCCCCCAACAACCGATACCCCACCCCCGCCTCGGTCACGATGAACCGCGGCCGGGTCGGGTCGTCGGCCAGCTTCTGGCGCAGGTGACCGACCACGATCCGCAGGTAGTGACTGTCTTCGGTGTGGGTCGGGCCCCAGATGTCCTTGAGCAATTGCTGCTGGGTGATGACCCGCCCCGGGTGCCGCGCCAGTTGCGCCAGGACGGCGTATTCCTTACGGGTCAGGGCCACTTCGGTGCCGTCCAGCAGCACCCGTCGATAGGCCAGGTCCACCGTCAGCGGGCCGAATTTCAGCGCGGCCTCCTGTGGCTCGCCGGCCGGGGCCTGGCGCAACAACGCGCGGATACGGGCGAGGAATTCCTGGATGCCGAACGGCTTGGTCACGTAATCGTTGGCGCCGTTGTCCAACGCCTCGACTTTCTGCGCTTCGCTGGCCCGCACCGAGAGCACGAGCACCGGCACCGTCGACCATTGGCGAAATTCGCGCAACACCTGTTGGCCGTCCATGTCCGGCAGGCCCAGGTCGAGCACCAGCAGATCGGGCTTGTTCAGCGCCGCTTGGGCCAGCCCTTCGGCGCCGGTGCCGGCTTCCAGCACCTTGTAGCCCTGGGAGCTCAAGCTGATGCGCAAGAATTTGCGGATCTGCGGTTCGTCATCGATGACCAAAAGGGTCGCGGTCTGGCTCATGGGGTTCGTTCGTTGCAATCCAGTGGAAAGGCACGCAAGTGACAAGAGAGTATCTCAGCCAGGCTCAAGCTTCATCGTCCATGCCCGGTTGCGCCTGCAACGGCAAGTGCAACGTGATGCAGGTGCCGCGTCCGTCGAGGCCATCGGCCACGCTGATTCGCCCGCCGTGGGCACCGACCATGCCCTGGCAGATCGCCAATCCCAAGCCTGTGCCCTGCCCGCCCCGATCACCGCGCGCGGCGGTGTAGAACATATCGAAGATTTTCTCCCGCTCCTCTTCAGGAATCCCGGGGCCTTCATCGGCCACGGCAAAAAACACCTCATTGGCGGTCGCCCCGGCACACAGCAGCAGGCGTCCTTGGGCTGGCGAGAACCGCGCCGCGTTCTCCAGCACGTTCACCAGGGCCTGTTCGATCAACGCCGCGTGAACATACAGCAAGGGCAATTCAGCCGGCACCTCGACCGTGAGCGCCAGGGGCGCCAACACCGCTCGCAGGCGATTCAGCGCACTGCCAACGATGTCAGCCGGCGCCACCCAGTCCCGCGCCAGCTTCAGGGCGCCGTGGCCGAGACGAGTCATGTCCAGCAAGTTCTGGATGTAGCGATCCAACCGCTCGGCTTCATCGCGGGTGCCTTCGAGCAGCTCGCGACGATCGGCCAGCGGGATCGCCTCCCCCAGCGCCAACAGGCTGTCGATGCTGCCGCGCATGGCGGTCAGCGGTGTGCGCAGATCGTGGGACACGGACGCCAGCAAAGCGCTGCGCAGTTGCTCGGTTTCACCATGCAGGCGCGCCGCTTCCAGGTCCTGGGCCAGTTGCGCCCGAGCCAGCGCCTGGGCCAATGGCTGGCTGAGGGCCGCCAGCAAACGGCGACGCTGACCACTCAGGGGCTGGCCTTCTTTCGGACAGACACCCAGCAAGGCCAGCGGCCCGCCCTCCGCCGACAACGGCCACCACCACCAACGCCCGGAAGGCAGTGTCCCGGTGCCGGCGCCGGCCGACTGATCGTGCTGCCAGGACCAGTCGGCCGCCGCGCGCTCGGCCTCGGTGAGGGTCAACGGCTCGCCGCTTTCGACTTTCCAACCGCCCTGGCTGTCGCGGTCGAGCAGGCATAGCTGCAAATCGTGCCAACCGTTGAGGTGCTGCGCGGCGGCGCTGATCACGGCCTGGCGGTCGGTGGCGGCAGTGAGCTTGCGGGACAGGTCCAGCAGTTCGCCGGTTTCCTGTTGGGTGTCGCGCAGGGCCTGCAACTGGCGGCGCTGGCGAGCGGCCAGGTTGCCGGTCAGGGCCGCCATGAGCAGGAAAAACACCAGCGTCAGCACGTCTTCTTCGCGCTGGATGGTCAGGGAAAAATTCGGCGGTATGAACAGGAAATCATAGGCCAGGAACGACAGCGCCGCGCAGGCCAGCGCCGGGCCGAGGCTGCTGCGTACGGCCACCAGCAACACCGCCATCAGGAACACCAGGGAGATATTGGGCAAGGCCAGCAATCCCGAGATTCCCCAGGCCAATGCGCTGGCCACCACGGTCGCCAGCAACGCCAGCACATAATCGAATCTGGTCTGGACGGCGTCTGAGTGCACGCGGGCGGGACGCGGTTGCTCATCGCTGTCCAACACATTGATTTCCAGGCCCCGGGCATCGCGCAGCAGGCGCGAAGCGAGGCCGCCGCCAAACAGCCGTCGGCGCAGGCGCGGCCGGGACTGGCCCACCAGCACCAGCGTGGCGCGACGTTCGCTGGCGTGCTGGATCAGCGTCCTGGCCACTTCGCCGGCCCGCAGCAGCACCACTTCGCCGCCGAGGCGTTCAGCCAGTTGCTGGGCATTCTGCAGGCGCTGGCGCGAGGCCTCGTCACGGGCGCTGCCGTTGTCCACGTGCACCAGGCTCCACGGCAAATGCCGACGCTGGGCGACGCGGCTGGCATGGCGCACCAGGCGTTCAGCCTGCACATCACCGTCCACCCCCACCAGCAAGCGCCCGCGCACCGCCGGCGCGGCCTGGCCCAGTTGTCGATAGCCCAGGGCCAGATCATTGTCGACCTGGGCGGCGGCGGTCTGCATCGCCAGCTCACGCAACGCGGTCAGGTTGGTCTGGGAGAAAAACGCATCGATCGCCGCCCGGGCCTGTTCCGGCACGTAGACCTTGCCATCGCGCAGACGCTCCAGCAGCTCACGGGGTGGCAGGTCGATCAGCAGCAGTTCATCGGCTTCCTGCAGGACCCAGTCCGGCAACGTCTCGCGTACCTGCACGCCGGTGATGCCGCGTACTTGGTCGTTGAGGCTTTCCAGATGCTGGACATTGACCGTGGTATAGACGTCGATGCCCGCTGCGAGCAGTTCCTGAATGTCCTGCCAGCGCTTGGCATGGCGGCTGCCGGGGGCGTTGCTGTGGGCCAGTTCGTCCACCAGGACCAGGTGCGGCCGGGCGGCGAGCAAGCCGTCGAGATCCATTTCCTCGAGTATCACGCCGCGATATTCCGAGCGCACCAACGGCTGCTGCGCCAGGCCGCCGAGCAGCGCTTCGGTTTCGCTTCGGCCGTGGGTCTCCACCACCCCGGCGATGACCGTCACGCCTTGGCGCAGTTGGGTGTGAGCCGCTTGCAGCATGGCGTAGGTCTTGCCGACACCGGGGGCCGCGCCAAGAAAGACCTTGAGCCGGCCACGGCCGTTACGGGGCAGATTGGCTAACAGTGCGTCGGCGCGGCCGGAGTCGCTCATGCTGGGGATTCTCTTGTTTCGAATGGTTCAGCCCCCCTGTGGGAGCGAGCTTGCTCGCGATAGCGGCAGCTCAGCGAACATTGATGGTGACTGATACACCCTCATCGCGAGCAAGCTCGCTCCCACAAGTTCTACAGTTTTTCCAGGGCCAGGTTCAGCGCCAGCACATTCACCACCGGTGGGCCCACCAGGGGTTGCTCGGTGTTGTCGTCGAGCAATTGCTGCAAGGTCGAGGCCGGCAGGTTGCGCGCGGCGGCGACACGCGCCAGTTGATAGGCAATTGCCGCCGGAGGCAAGTGCGGATCCAGCCCGCTGCCGGAGGTGGTCAGCGATGCCAGCGGCACCGGGCCCTGACCAGGCACCTGAAGCTTGCGGGCGTCATCGATCACTCGTGTGGCCAGGGCCGGATTGCTCGGGGAGAAATTGCTGGCACCGCTGGCGACCGTGGCGAAGGCACCGGCCGATGGCCGTGGATGAAACCAGGCATCGCCGGTGAAGTCCTGGGCGATCAGCGTCGAGCCACGGACCTTGCCGGCGGCATCGACGATCAGGCTGCCGTTGGCTTGGGTGGGAAAGGCGACTTGCGCCACGCCGGTGACCACCAGTGGGTAGGCGACACCGGTGATCAGGCTCATCAGCAATAACAGGCTCAAGGCCGGGCGAATCAGAGTGGACATTTCAAAATCCTCGATTGAAGTAAATCCTGGGAATCGCCTTGTGGGAGCAAAGCTTGCTCGCGATGCAGACACTTCGATCCCAAGCAAGGCCGCGTCATCGTTCATCGCGGGCAAGCCTTGCTCCCACAAATGGTGAACTCAAACCAGGTGCAACGCCGTCAGCAACATATCGATCGCCTTGATCCCCACGAACGGCACCACGATCCCGCCCAGGCCATAGATCAACAGATTGCGCCGCAACAGCGCCGCCGCGCTTGCGGCTTGCACGCGCACGCCGCGCAGGGCCAGAGGGATGAGCACGACGATGATCAAGGCGTTGAAGACAATGGCCGACAAAATCGCGCTCTGCGGGCTGCTCAGGTGCATCACGTTCAGCACGCCGAGCTGTGGATAAATCGACGCGAACAGGGCCGGCAGGATGGCGAAATACTTGGCGATGTCGTTGGCGATGGAAAAGGTGGTCAGCGCCCCACGGGTCACCAACAGCTCCTTGCCGATCTGCACCACGTCGAGCAGTTTGGTCGGGTCGCTGTCGAGGTCGACCATGTTGGCCGCTTCCCGCGCGGCCTGGGTGCCGTCGTTCATTGCCATGCCGACATCGGCCTGGGCCAGGGCCGGGGCGTCGTTCGCGCCGTCGCCGCACATGGCCACCAGCCGACCGTCATTTTGCTCGTGACGGATACGCGCCAGTTTTTTCTCCGGCGTGGCCTCCGCCAACACGTCGTCGACACCGGCTTCGGCGGCAATCGCGGCGGCAGTCAGCGGGTTGTCACCGGTGACCATCACCGTGCGAATCCCCAGCTTGCGCAGCTCGGCAAAACGCTCGCGGATGCCGGGCTTGACCACGTCCTTGAGATGGATAGCGCCGAGCAGCATGCCGTCCGCGCACACCAGCAACGGCGTACCGCCGCTCTGGGCGATCTTGTCGACTTCCCGCGCCAGGGCCGGCGGCAATTCATTGCGTGCAAGGCCGATGAAATCCAGCAACGAATCCACGGCGCCCTTGCGGTAGATGCGCCCCTGATAGTCGACCCCGGACAGACGGGTTTCGGCACTGAACGGTACGGCCGTGAGTGCCTCGACGCCTGGCTCGGGCTGTGGGTGCAAACCTCGCAGGTACTCGACGATGGACTTGCCCTCGGCCGTGTCGTCAGCCAACGAGGCGAACAACGCGCCTTCGGCCAGTTCCTTGGCACTCACACCAGGGGCGGCATAGACCGCCGTACAACGCCGATTGCCAAAGGTGATGGTGCCGGTCTTGTCCAGCATCAACACATGCACGTCTCCCGCCGCCTCGACCGCACGGCCGGATTTGGCGATCACGTTCAGGCGCACCAACCGGTCCATCCCGGCGATGCCGATGGCCGACAGCAGCCCGCCGATGGTGGTGGGAATCAAGGTGACCAACAGCGCCACCAGAAACACCAGCGGCAGGCTGGCGTTGGCGAAATGGGCGAACGGTTGCAGCGTCACCACCACCAACAGGAAGATCAGCGTCAGGCCGATCAGCAGGATATCCAACGCCACCTCGTTCGGCGTTTTCTGGCGCTTGGCGCCTTCCACCAAAGCGATCATGCGGTCCAGGGTGGATTCGCCGGGATTGCTGGTGATGCGTATCAGCAGCCAGTCAGAGACCAGCCGCGTATTGCCGGTGACGGCCGAGCGGTCGCCGCCGGACTCGCGGATGACCGGTGCCGATTCGCCGGTGATCGCCGCCTCGTTGACCGCAGCGATGCCTTCGATCACCTCACCGTCGCCGGGGATCATGTCGCCGGCCTCGACGCGTACCACATCGCCTTTGCGCAGACGAGTGGCGGGGACTGTTTCGAACCCGCCGGCAGTCTGGCGATGTGCGTTGAGGCCTTCGCTGCCGGCCTTGAGGCTGTCGGCCCGGGCCTTGCCGCGCCCTTCGGCCAAGGCTTCGGCGAAGTTGGCGAACAGCACGGTGAACCAAAGCCACAGCGCAATCTGCGCGGCGACGAAGGTCGGCACCGTAGTGTCCGGAATGAAGCACAACACGGTGGTGAGGATCGCGGTCAGTTCCACCACCAGCATCACCGGGGCACGGTGCAACTGGCGGGGATCGAGCTTGACGAAAGCCTGCACCAGCGCCGGCCGCCAGAGGGCCGACAGGTGGGTCTTCGGTTGTTCCGGCGCCTTGACGGCGACGGTTTTGCTCATCGGCATATTCATCATCAGATCCTCAGAAGCCCATGCTCAAGTGTTCGGCAATCGGCCCCAGCGCCAGGGTCGGCAGGAAGGTCAAGCCACCCACCAGCAGGATGGTCACGGTCAACAAGGTCACGAACAGCGGGCCGTGGGTGGGAAAGCTGTTCTGGCCAATCGGCGCGGTTTTCTTCAAGGCCAGGCTGCCGGCCAATGCCAGCACCGGCAGGATGTAGCCGAACCGGCCGATCAACATGCCCAGGCCCAGCATCAGGTTGTGGAAAGGTGTGTTGGCGCCGAACCCGCCGAATGCCGAACCGTTGTTCGCTCCCGCCGAGGTGTAGGCGTACAACAACTGGCTGAACCCGTGGGCACCCGGGTTGCTCACCGCTGCGGCAGGCCCGGGCAGGCTCGCGGCGACGGCCCCCAGCACCAACACACTGACGGGCATCACCAGCAGGGTTGCCACCAACAGTTGCACCTCTCGGGCGCCCAGCTTCTTGCCCAAGTATTCCGGGGTGCGACCGATCATCAAGCCAGCCAGGAACACAGCGATCAACACGTTTAACAGCATCCCGTAGAGCCCGGCCCCGACGCCGCCGAAGATCACCTCGCCGACCATCATGTTCACCAGGGCCACCATGCCACTGAGCGGGTTGAGACTGTCATGCATGGCGTTGACCGAGCCGTTGGACGCTGCCGTGGTCGTCACCGACCAGAGCACCGTGGCGGTGGTGCCGAAGCGCGTTTCCTTGCCTTCCAGCGGCGCGGTCTGTTCGACGGCTGGGTCGTTCAGGGCCGGGTTGGGCTGGTATTCGGCCCACAACGACGTCGCGCCACCGATCAGGAACAGCGCCAGCATGCAGGCGATGATCGCGCGGCTCTGACGCAGGTCCTTGACGTAATGACCGAACGTGAACACCAGCGCGGCGGGAATCAGGATGATCGACGCGAGCTCGAACAGATTGCTCCAGGCCGTCGGGTTTTCGAACGGGTGGGCCGAGTTGACGCCGAAGAAACCGCCGCCGTTGGTACCCAATTGCTTGATCGCGATCTGGCTGGCGGCCGGCCCCAGCGGGATGACCTGGTCGGCGCCCTGCATCGTGACCCCGTGCACATAGTGCGCGAAGGTCTGCGGCACGCCCTGCCAGACCAGGAACAACGCCAGCAGCAGGCACAGCGGCAACAATCCGTAGAGGGTGGCACGGGTCATGTCGACCCAGAAGTTGCCCAGCGTCGTGGCGGACTTGCGCCCGATCCCGCGACACAGCGCCACCAGCACGGCCAGTCCGGTGGCGGCGCTGACGAAGTTCTGCACGGTCAGGCCGGCCATCTGGCTCAGGTAGCTCAGGGACGCTTCGCCGCTGTAGGACTGCCAGTTGGTGTTGGTCATGAAACTCACGGCCGTGTTGAAGGCCTGGGTCCACTCCATGCCGGGCAGTTGCTCGGTATTGAGGGGCAGATGTCCCTGCAGCAGCAGAATCGCAAACAGCAACACAAAACCCGCCAGGTTGAACGCGAACATGGCCAGGGTGTATTTCTGCCAGCTCTGCTCAGCGCTGGAATCGACACCGGCCAGGCTATAGCAACCGCGCTCCACCGGGCCGAGGATCGGGGAAAGCCAGGTGCGCTGGCCTTCCATCACCCGGTAGTAAAAACGCCCCAGAAACGGTGCCGGAATCAGCACCAGGGCGAAAAAGGCGAGGATCAGCCCGTAGTCATAACCGTGCATAGCCGCTCCTAGTTCCGATCGGCGCGCAACAGCGCAACCAGCAGATAAATGAACAGCGCCACTGCCAGCAGCAGCGACACCCCGTCCAGAACACTCATGGGATTTCTCCGTGGTACGGCGTCGTGCCGTGTGTGGGGTGATTGTCGGCAGGGAGGCTGTAAAGGAACGAGATCGAGAGAGGGCGTGGGGGATAAAGAAAGTGTAAAAAATGAGGGGTTGGTTGGCTGGGCTGGCCCTATCGCGAGCAAGCTCGCTCGCACATTTTGATCTGTTGTCCACTGTACCTCCTGTGGGAGCGAGCTTGCTCGCGATGAGGCCTGGACAGGTGCCGACGCTCTGAACTGGGGCACAAAACCAGGCCATCCGGCAGCGAACATCCCCGATACGACACGATTTCACCCATTACGACCGCCCCCGCCACACTGGCACGCCCACTGCACTGCCCCTCCCAGCGCTTTTGCTATGGATCGAGGGGAGCCACTGATGAACACACAACTCAAACCCACCCTGGGCACCCTGCATTTATGGGGCATTGCCGTCGGCCTGGTGATTTCCGGCGAGTATTTCGGCTGGAGCTATGGCTGGGGCGTGGCCGGGACGCTAGGTTTCCTGATGACGTCCTTTATGGTGGCGGCCATGTACACCTGCTTCATTTTCAGTTTCACCGAGCTGACCACCGCCATTCCCCATGCTGGTGGGCCGTTTGCCTACAGCCGTCGCGCCTTCGGCGAGAAAGGCGGATTGATTGCAGGGCTGGCGACGCTGATCGAATTCGTCTTCGCGCCGCCAGCCATTGCCCTGGCCATCGGCGCCTACCTGAACGTGCAGTTCCCGGCGCTGGACCCGAAACACGCCGCAGTCGGCGCCTATATCGTGTTCATGGGCCTGAACATCCTCGGGGTCAAATTGGCGGCGACGTTCGAGTTGATTGTCTGTGTCCTGGCGGTGGCCGAACTGCTGGTGTTCATGGGCGTCGTGGCCCCGGCGTTCAGTTTCAGCAGCTTCGCCCTGAACGGCTGGGCCGGTTCGGATGTGTTCGGCGCACCGGCCATTGCCGGCATGTTCGCCGCGATTCCCTTCGCCATCTGGTTCTTCCTGGCCATCGAAGGTGCGGCCATGGCCGCCGAAGAAGCCAAGGACCCGAAACGCACGATTCCCAAGGCTTACATCAGCGGCATCCTGACCCTGGTGTTCCTGGCGATGGGCGTGATGTTCCTGGCCGGCGGCGTCGGCGATTGGCGCACCCTGTCGAACATCAACGATCCCCTGCCCCAAGCCATGAAAACCGTGGTCGGCGAAAGCTCCGGCTGGCTGCACATGCTGGTGTGGATCGGCCTGTTCGGCCTGGTGGCGAGTTTCCACGGGATCATCCTGGGCTACTCGCGGCAGTTCTTCGCCCTGGCCCGCGCCGGCTACCTGCCCGCCTCCCTGGCCAAACTGTCACGCTTCCAGACCCCGCACCGGGCAATCATCGCCGGTGGACTGATCGGCATTGCCGCGATCTACAGCGACGGTCTGATCAACCTCGGCGGCATGACCCTGACCGCGGCGATGATCACCATGGCCGTGTTCGGTGCCATCGTCATGTACATCATGAGCATGCTCAGCCTGTTCAAGCTACGTAAAACCGAGCCCAACCTGGAACGTACTTTCCGCGCACCGGGTTATCCGATCGTGCCGGGGATCGCCCTGTTGCTGGCGCTGGTGTGCCTGGTGGCGATGGCCTGGTTCAACGCACTGATCGGGCTGATCTTCCTCGGCTTCATGGCGGCAGGCTTCGTCTACTTCATCCTCACCGCACAATTGCGCGCAGACGCGCCCGCCGATGCGATGCTGACCGGGCTTTGAGGTGAAGCCGGCCGAACGGGCGTAGTATGGAACCACTGCGAACAACCTTCGCTCATAAGTGGTAGGTGCGATGGAACGGCGAAATACTCGTTCGTCCCTCGCACCCTCAAGGAGAGCCCTATGCCCTGGTATGCCTGGTTGATTCTGATTGCTGCAATCGGCTCGATCGTTGGTGGTCTGATGATGCTGCGCGACACCGCCAACAAGGTCGAATTGACGGACGAACAGCGCAAGCGTGTTGCCGAGCGCAACGCGGAAATGGATGCGAAAGAAGCCAAGGATCGTTGAGTGCTGGCTAGCACAACACTGTGGAGTATTGCCTGACACAACACTTTTGTGGTGAGGGGATTTATCCCCGTTGGGCTGCGCAGCAGCCCCAAAACCTGTCACGCGGGTCTATCTGATCGACTGGGTGGGTTTTAAAAGGGGCCGCTGCGCGCCCCAGCGGGGATAAATCCCTCGCCACAGAAGGCCACGTCCTGTCCGCCTACTGAGTTACTTCTCCCAATCCGCCTTGGCAATATGCAACCCATGCAACCCGTTGTACGCCGCCCGCTCAGGTTGGCTCCAGCCCTCCAGCAATGAATCCTCCAACCGATAGATCTCAACCCCCAGCGGACGACAGACGCTAAGGGGATCCTGCGCATCCGGCCCCCACATGGCCAGCGACAGGTCACCCCCCGGGCAGGTGGACAGTGCACACAACAGATCGATCTCGGCAAAGAATTCCAGGTAATCCCCTTTCTGCGCCGGACAGGCCTTCATGAAGTACATGTCGTCATGGTTGAGCCCGGTGCACTGGAAAATATTCAGTACGTCGTGCACGTCGAACTCCGTCAGGCCGTGGGGCAACACGGCACGGGTCAGATTCGAATGGCAGTGATGGTGGAAATCCTCCCCTGTCAGCATCCTGTTTACATACGGATCGCAGCGCGTCCCCAACAGATCATGCAGTCGTCCACCATGCTCATCGATGCCATAACCGGCCAGGCTGTCATCAGTGATGGTCACTAACGGTCGCAGGAATGGCAGGTTCGACCACAACCGATCATGGGTACTGACGTGGGCGCCCTGGAGCTGGCGCGTGCGCGCCGCCCACAGGCGTTCCCGTGGGTCGTGGGCGTTCCAGACGTTGAAGTCTCCCACCTGCGGGCCCACCGGGGTCGTGACTCGGAACACATGACCGGCCGGTACGTGCCAGGCGCGACCGGTACGGATCGGCACCTCGAACTGTTCGATCAGGGTCCGCTTGTCCTGCTGCGCGCGAATTCGTTCGTAGAAAGGTTTATCCACCTGCAGGGCAGAACCTTTGCTGACCTGGTAGGCGGCTGGGTAGTCTTTGTACATGGCGCAGGTCCTTGATCATTGGTGATGGGTGGGAGCCAGCAATTGCAAAAGCAGTTGCTAGCACTTCGTCGCCCTAGACCGACGCGAGCAAAAACACTGCAAGCGCTCAACGATGATACCTGCCCGTAGCTTATTGTTCAGCGGATAAGAAAGGTCCGCTATTCATGCTCAAAGCCTTAAAATTGTTCAATCGTCGGTCCTTCGCATAGATAACCGCACCTTGTGCTAGCTGGACCACTTAATGTCCATGGGACTATACGTCACATTTTCAAATACCGCCCTCACACACTGATCAATGTAGGTTGAAAGCTAGGAATCTGCGATACTACGCGCCACAACAGCTTTCACCCTAACGTCAGAATGATCAACTTTCGGACAAAAAAACTAATGCATCGAATACACTCCATTGACTACATGAGAGGCCTTCTTGCCCTATGCGTAATTATTTATCATTTTATGAGTTGGAGTACAGGAACTCCCGACAGCAGCACTACACTAGGAAGACTGGGAGTGTATGCAGTATCGATATTTTATATCATTAGCGGCATATCACTCTACCTCGCATACTCCGATTTAAAGCTTTCTAGCCAGAATCTACTCAACTACTTCACAAAGCGATTTTTCAGAATTGCTCCACTCTACTGGATCGCCACGCTTTCAACAGGACTGTACCTGTATCTCGCGACTCCAAATTTCACCATCGACTGGGAAAAATACATATCCAACCTCACCCTCACTTTTGGATATTACCAACCTAGAAACTATGTACCAGTCGGCGGTTGGTCAATTGGAAATGAGATGGTTTTTTATGCTCTGTTTCCATTCCTCATCGTATTGGCAAAAAAAAAATGGACATATCTCTGTGCGAGCCTAGCCCTTGGCTCCGTATATTTTTACTTCTCAAGCTACCTGTTAACGCCCACCCAGACTCTAGCACAGCAATGGACCACATATATAAGTCCATTTAACCAAGCATTTCTTTTCTCCATGGGCGTGGGCATCGGTTTTATGAGACAGTCGTATAAAAGTACAAACAACCTCCACCCCACAATCGCACTCATTTTCACATGCACAGCCTTTACATACTGGCCTGTCGATGGCAACCAGATAAACATCGTCACAGGATTTAATAGAGTATTTTTCACATTCATATGCGGAATTGCTTGCTGGGCCGTTTTGAATATTAATATAAAACCAAAAAAATACATCACACCCATCTTGAAATTTATGGGTGACATTTCATATTCAGCATACCTGCTCCATGGCGCAGCTTTTTTCTATACTTCAAAATATTTTCTCCCTTTGGTTTACAGCACTCCATCACCGCATGAAAAATTACAATTTTTCTGCGTAATTACTTTACCGATCACGATCATCTTAAGTTATTTTGTTTACAACTTTATCGAAAAGCCCTTCATTAATTTTGGGAAACATTTAACCAATCGTTCGAAACCACATCATTCACATGCTAGAGCACCAACGGAACAGTGAGTGACTGAGATTTAACCTATGAAAAAGGCCGATCATTCGATCGGCCCTCCCTATTCATATGCTCAATTAACTTCCAGTCTTTCACGATTCCTATCAAGAATCGCCTTGCCAATACCCTTGACCTCCAGCAACTCCTCCACCGAAGAAAACGGCCCATTACTCTCTCGATAAGCAACAATCGCTTCGGCCTTGCCCTTACCTATCCCTGACAGCTCCCGTTGCAGCGTTGCGGCATCCGCTCCGTTTATATCCACCTTGGTATTTTGCGTTTTGAATGGCTGCTCCACTGCTTGTGGCGTAGCGCCCGACTCTTGTTTGGCCGCTGGGGCGGCAATAGCAGCTATCGAGGCGCTGCTCAGAAGGGCAAAAATCAAAGAGTAGAAGTAGCTTGTACGCATAAATGACGCTCCATGACATCGTTAAGAGAGAAGCAGCTTTCCGAAGCTGCCTCTCAAACTTAGGCCATGATGTGTGGCTGTCAAAAATGCGTACGTTACAGCGTATGTAATGATTAGGGTTCGAGGCGGCGTTGCTGGTAGATCCAGTCGACAATCTCTCCGTCCGGAGCGTAACCACTGACGGTATCACGAAGCAGTTGACGGACCCTGGTGTAGTCATCCTGCTCAATGGCGGCCAGCAACTCGGCCAGCTTGGACTTGAGCGTGTCCCAAGGCAGATGGTCTTCGTTGGCACTCATGATCATTGGATGCTGGGTCGCGACGACGTTGTCGCCAATTAGTAACTCTTCGTAAAGCTTCTCGCCTGGACGCAGACCGGTGAACTCGATTGAAATGTCGCCGTGGGGGTTCTTTTCCGAACGGACACTCAAGCCGGATAGGTGAATCATCTTTTCCGCCAGTTCGACAATCTTTACCGGTTCGCCCATATCCAGTACAAAAACGTCTCCGCCCAACCCCATGGAGCCCGCCTGAATTACCAACTGAGCAGCCTCAGGGATGGTCATGAAATAACGCGTGATCTTTGGATGCGTGACGGTCAACGGCCCGCCAGACTTGATCTGTTTGTGAAACAGAGGAATAACCGAGCCGGATGACCCTAACACGTTGCCGAACCGGACCATGGTGAAACGGGTTTTATTGACCCTTGAGACGTTAGCCTTATCGTCAAATAACACAGGGGCCAGTTCGCGACTAAGGGCCTGCAAGGTCAGCTCTGCAAGCCGCTTGGTGCTACCCATTACATTGGTCGGGCGCACCGCTTTATCCGTAGAAATCAGCACGAAGTTCGATACACCTACCTGCAATGCAGCCTGTGCCGTATTCAACGTGCCGATCACATTGTTCAGGACGCCTTCGGCGATATTATGCTCGACCATCGGAACATGTTTGTAGGCTGCGGCATGATAGACCGTGTCGACATTCCAGGTTTTCATCACGTCCAGCAGTTTATCCTGGTCTCGCACCGATCCAAGAATAGGCAGCAACCGAACCGACAACGATTCCCGAATCACTCGAGGTTCAAGTTCAGACAGAATGCTATAGAGATTGAATTCACTGTGCTCATACAGCAGCAGCGTAGTCGGCTTCAGCGCCAGAATTTGCCGACAAAGCTCGGAGCCAATCGAACCGCCGGCCCCAGTGACCAAAACTGACTGGCCAGTGATGCAATGCTCCAGCAGGTCAGGTTGTGCAGGAACCGGATCGCGCCCTAGAAGATCCGCGATGTCCACTTCTTGAATATCATCGACCTTGACCCGGCCGCTGGCCAGGTCCATGAATCCAGGAACACTGCGTACATGCAGCGGGAAGCCTTCAAGCAACGTCAAAATCTCCCGACGACGTCCACGTGACGACGAAGGCACCGCCAGCAGAATCTCTTGTGCGCCGGTGGTGTCGATCATTTTTTGGATATGCTTGGGCGCGTAGACCTGTAGCCCAGCAATCACGCGGTCTGTAATACTGTTATCGTCATCGATGAATGCAACGGGGCGCATCACTCGCCCCATTCGTAGCGCGGCCACGAGTTGATTACCTGCGGCGCCTGCACCATAAATAGCTACTTTCGGGAGACCGTCATCCCGGTTGGTAAAGGGCACATGCTGGGCTGCGGTAAACCAGTCTCCCAAGAAGTATTGCCGCATCATCAGGCGCAAGCCGCCAATCATGATCAGGCTCAGCCACCAATAGTTGAAAATGATGGAGCGTGGCACCACGGTTTTATGGTTGCTATACCAATACACCAAGAGCGCCAATAGCAAGGCTGAAAGACTGACCGCCTTGCAAATAGTAATCAGCGCATCGTTGCCAAAATAACGCATGACGGCGCGGTACATGCCAAAGCGAATGAAAATTGGAATAGCGATCAGTGGAGCGGATACGAAAAGCCACAGATGTGTTTCGATTGGGCTGGCCAACGCCTCGACACCCAGTCGAACGACAAATGCCAGCCACAGGGCAACCCAAACCAGAACCACATCAGTGGCTACTTGGATTGCGCGCTTGTGGCGTCTTGGCAACCCCAACAAAGCCGATCTTATTTTATCCATAACCCCTTCACGCACCTTGGCCAGCTCCTAAAACAAATGCATTCCTAAAGCACGCAATTATATTTCCGTCTCTTAGACAACCGATAAGGAAAAACGTGAATCTTACCCTGAAATCAAGTTTTCTCCAGCTCACCAGCGTGAAACCTGACGGCAAGCAGCACCAACGGAACATAGGCCACTATCAAAACCAACGCGCCATCCATGTTCCACAAAATGATAGATGCCGCCAGAGGCAGGAGCCAGAACAGGTTAATCACCGCCACCCCCAAGGTTACCGGCAAATGACGGCCATACTGACGCGAAGCGAATTGGTATGCATGGCTGCGGTGGGCTTCATACACCTTATCGCCTCGTAGCAGGCGTCGTATCAAGGTGACGGTTGCATCGACGATGAACACGCCCAACAAAATTAGCCAGACCCAAAGCAGCTTGGGTGAAGTCCAGGCTGCCTGCAACGACAACAGGCCGAGGATGATGCCGAGGAATCCGCTTCCTGCGTCCCCCATGAAAATTCGTGCGGGAGGGAAATTCCAGTACAGAAACCCTCCAACTGCCATTGCGAGTACCAAGGGTGCCGCGATCAAGCTGTCAAAGCCACTCAACCAGTAAAGCAGACAAGCTCCGAGGCAAGAGCAAATCGCCTCGACGCTGGCGATACCGTCAATACCGTCCATGAAGTTATAGAGGTTGAGCATCCAGACCAGATAGAAGACTGCCAGGACGTGCCCAAACCAAGCTAATTCAAGTTCAAGACCAAACAAACTGATTGCCGGCAGACCGCCCAACCAATACAACGCCCAAATTGATGCCCCGAAATGACCGAGCAACCGCCAACGGGCAGCGATGTGGCCGTGATCGTCCAGAAATCCCAACACAGCGATCCCTGAGCCCGCTCCCAGCATTGCCCACATGATTGACCAGGGCAGGAAACCGGTAGCTGCCAATATGGGCAAGGCCAGCAGGAAACTGAGAACAATTGCCACGCCCCCGCCACGAGGGGTGGGAACAGTATGTGAGCTACGCGCGTTTGGGATGTCGATGATACTTCGGTCGAGCGCATATCTACGCAATGCACCGGTTAAGAAAAGTGACAGCAAAGCCGCAAGAGGAATTATTACCCAAGGAGACATAGAATAAACAGTTTCCATTATAGAAAGAGGAAGCTCAACGAGCGCGAGAAGAATAATCTTTCCCAGCCTTGAATAATGCTTCGTCTGGAGCTATCGGGGGGGTCCATCCCAAAAGGCTACGGGCTTTATTCGAGTCAATCACAAGAGAGCCATAAAGCTGATCGTATGTCGCTTTACGCCCTAACAATCGGGCAATTTTATTAATCACCCTGTTAGGGACAGGGAACAATCTCGCCTCATACCCCATTCCCTTTGCAAGATATCGAATAATTTGAGGAGTCGACACATCAATCCCATCAGACGCGAGAAAGGTTTGATTGGCAGCGGCCGGATGCTCAACGCATAGCGATACCAGATCAACCAAATTCTCTAAAGCAATCATACTGCGCTTGTTATTGACTCCTCTGAAAGGAAGTGGCACCCCACTAGCAACTAATTTCAACAAAGCTCGAAAATTTCCCGGCGCATGTCCGGCATAAACCAATGGTGGCCGAATAATAACCAGCTCCATACCATTTTTTATCGAAATATCCTTTAGTCCCTGCTCTGCTTCCAGTTTCGAAAGTGCATAATCGGCGTGAGGAATTAATGGAGAGCGCTCATCCAATGACCTGCCCGTCGTACTTGCTCCATGCACGCCAATTGAACTGATAAAAACAAATCGCTTCACACCTGCTTCGTGGGCCTGTTGCGCCAGATTGAGACTCGCCTCAACATTTACCTTCCTGAACTCCAGCAAGGGATCTTCACAGGTATCATCTAATTTATGAGCTCGACCAGCAACATGCACAACGCAATCAACGCCCTGTAAAACATGAGCCCATACAGTTTCACCCGAAAGATCACCGACACCGATAGTCTGAGAGCCGCCCAGAGTGACCTGCGGTGAACGGGATGCCGCTATAACGGAATAAGTAGAACCGAGAACTGAATGGAGCTTGCTCCCGACAAAACCCGTACTACCTGTAAGTAGAATCCGCTTAGTAGATCTCATTTTTTTAGATAGCTTGCCAATTTGAATGGGACCTTCATAGCCACTAGTAGAATATTGGTATAGATACCATTTTCTTTGCAAGCCCTGACAATTTCAAGATTTTGGTGAATTCGCCACCAAAAGCCAGTTGTACTTATTCCGCCGTCACGCATTTTAACCATGACTGCGTCGTGCCTTACCATTTTTACATTTTTAGAGAAAAACCGTGCCATCAACTCAAAATCAGCGGAAACGCGATAGCCCAACTTATAATCACCGAACCGCTGAAAAAGCTCGCGCCGCGCATAAAAAGTTGGATGCGGAATCATAAAACCAAAACGAACCTTCCACGGAGAAAAACCTGACGAAGAGTATCTTCGCATAACAACGTCAGTCTGTTTACGCTGTACAAAAACGAGATCCGCGTAAGTAGCATCCGCATCCGGATTGTTTTGCAAATGCATCACCAGATCTTGGATAACATTATCTCCGGCGAAAAAGTCATCCGAGTTCAAGATACCAACATAATCACCTGTTGCGGCCCTGACACCCTTATTCATAGCATCATATATACCCTTATCCGGCTCACTTATTACCTTGGCAATCCGGTCATCATATTCGGATATTATATCCAGCGTTCCATCTTTCGAGGCGCCATCCACGATAATGTATTCGATATCTTTATATTTCTGCGCAAGAACAGACTCAATGGTATCTCTAATAGTATCGGCACCATTATAGCAAACGGTAATTATCGAGATTTTCAACGCCGCCTAACTCCGACCATATATATCTTCAAACCGGACAATATCATCCTCTCCCAAATAAGTACCTGATTGAACTTCAATTAACTCTAACGGTATCACGCCTGGATTTTCCAACGCGTGGATCTGGCCCACAGGAATGTAAGTAGACTGGTTTTCCGTTACGAGATAGTTCTTATCTCCATTGGTCACACGTGCGGTGCCACTCACAACTACCCAATGCTCCGCACGATGATGGTGCATTTGTACCGACAGCTTCGCTCCGGGATTAACCGTAATGCGCTTAACTTGATAACGTGGGCCATTATCTATGCAGTCATAAACACCCCACGGACGATAAACTTCACGATGACTTGCATATTCAGAGCGTTTACAGTTTTTCAGCTGATCAACTATTTTTTTTACGTCCTGAACGCCACTCTTATGTGCAACGAGCACCGCGTCCTTGGTTTCCACGATCACAAGATCATCTACGCCAATGGCTGCGACAAGTCGATGAGTTGCGTGTACGTAGCTGCTATTTGTACGTTCAGTCAGCACATCGCCTTTGAACACATTGCCATTAGCATCCTTCTCGGCAGTGTCCCAAAGCGCCGTCCACGACCCCACGTCGCTCCATCCAGCATCAAGCGGTACCATTACCGCATCGGACGTACGCTCCATCACCGCATAATCAACTGAGTTCTCCGGACAAGCACCAAACGTCTGAGCATCGACACGGGTAAAATGCAAATCCTGCCGGGCATTTGCAAATGAGGCACGGCAAGCATGGAGAATATCCGGTGCAAAACACTCCAACTCTTCCAGATAACGGCTGGCTCGAAACATGAACATGCCGCTATTCCAAAAGTACTGGCCGCTGTCCAGGTATCTTTGAGCAGTCGCTGAGTCGGGCTTTTCCACGAACCGGCTGACAACGTAACCGCCAAGAGCAAGTTCCTCTCCCCTTTCCAGATAGCCAAAACCGGTTTCTGGATGAGTAGGCAACACCGCGAACGTCACCAGTTTACCCGATTCAGCCAGCGCCAAGGCATGGCCAATACTGATGTGGAACGCTTCAATATCTCGAATGAGATGATCGGCAGCAAGAACCAGCAAAATCGGATCATCCCCGCCAGCAGTCGCCTGCAATGCTGCGAGCGCAATAGCCGGTGCAGTATTGCGCCCTACCGGTTCAAGCAGAATCCGGGCTTCTTCCATGTCTAGCTGCCGCAATTGTTCCGCCGCAAGGAATCGCTGCTGTTCATTGCAGATCAGTATCGGCAGATGATGATCAAGCCCCTCCAGCCGCTTGATTGTCGACTGAAACAGCGATTGTTCGGCATCAACTAAAGGCAAAAATTGCTTGGGATTGAGCTGGCGGGACAACGGCCAGAGGCGAGACCCCGAGCCACCAGCCATGATTACTGGAAGAAACATACAAAATCGCCCTTTGCAGCTATCGAGTAGCCGTTAATTTTTTATTCATAGATTTATTACATCAATGGCCGGATAAATCTAGCCCGCACTGCATTAATCCCTGGCTTCCAACCGATGCTCTACAAACCAGCGATAAGCATCGCCCAGCCCGTCCTCCAGATCTATCGTCGCCTGCCAGCCCAGTGCACGAAGCCGCGAGACATCCATCAACTTGCGCGGAGAGCCGTCAGGTTTGCTTACATCAAAAGACAACTGCCCCTTGAAGCCAGTGACTTTGGCGATGGTTTGTGCAAGCTCGCGGATCGTACAATCTTTACCAGTCCCCACGTTGATATGCGACAACATTGGTTGGGTATTGGCCTGGTAGGTAGCACCATCAAGCTCCATCACATGGACGCTGGCCGCAGCCATGTCATCGACATGCAGAAACTCACGCATCGGATTGCCGCTGCCCCAGATAGTCACTTCGGCCTGATCGGCCTGCACAGCCTCGTGGAAGCGGCGAAGTAATGCCGGAATCACATGGCTGTTTTGTGGATGATAATTATCATGGGGACCATAGAGATTGGTTGGCATGACACTGCGGTAGTCACGACCATATTGACGATTATAGCTCTCACACAACTTGATCCCAGCGATCTTGGCGATCGCATAAGGCTCGTTGGTCGGCTCCAGGACTCCGTTCAGCAATGCGTCTTCCTTCATAGGTTGAATCACATGCTTGGGGTAAATGCAGGAAGACCCAAGAAACAATAACCGTTGAACGTCCGACGCGTGAGCCGCCTGAATCACATTCGCCTGAATCATCAAGTTGTCATAGATGAAGTCCGCGGGAAACGTATTATTAGCATGAATCCCTCCCACCTTGGCCGCCGCCAAGTACACCTGATCGATTCGGTGCTCGGCGAAGTAGGCGCGTACCGCCCGCTGGTCCAGCAGGTCCAGTTCGTCCCGTCCGGCACAAAGAACGGAGCGATAACCCAGCGCC
This sequence comes from Pseudomonas sp. NFACC13-1, assembly GCF_900104425.1. Taxonomy (NCBI): domain Bacteria; kingdom Pseudomonadati; phylum Pseudomonadota; class Gammaproteobacteria; order Pseudomonadales; family Pseudomonadaceae; genus Pseudomonas; species Pseudomonas sp. NFACC13-1. The sequence continues at coordinate 294,025 of NZ_FMXV01000003.1, forward strand.
TGGAGGCGACGCACAATGGCCGAGCCGACCATACCTCGATGGCCTGCGACAAAAATGTTCTGGTTCAATTCACGGGACATTATCAGTTCTCCACAGCGACCGGAACTTCATGACCGTGTTGTTTGAGCAAGGCATGGCGCTGAGCGGCCTTGAGGTCTTCACGGACCATTTCGGCACACATCTCCTGCACGGTGATTTCCGGCACCCAGCCAAGGTTTTTCTTGGCTTTGCTCGGATCCCCCAACAAGGTCTCAACCTCGGCCGGCCGGAAATAACGCGGATCAACACGTACTATTACGTCCCCGACATTCAACGCCGGTGCCAACTCGCCGTCAATGCGCTCGACCACAGCACGTTCTTCTACACCCTCGCCCTCAAAGCGCAAGGTAATCCCCAGTTCAGCCGCCGACCAGCGTACGAACTCACGAACCGAATATTGGACACCGGTGGCGATCACGTAGTCTTCCGGTTGCTCCTGCTGCAGCATCATCCACTGCATGCGAACGTAATCCTTTGCATGTCCCCAATCGCGCAATGCATCCATATTGCCCAAGAATAGGCACTGCTCCAGCCCTTGAGAAATATTCGCCAAGGCCCGGGTAATTTTGCGCGTCACAAAAGTCTCGCCACGACGTGGGGACTCATGGTTGAACAAAATGCCGTTGCAGGCATACATGCCATAGGCTTCGCGATAATTCACGGTGATCCAGTAGGCATACAGTTTTGCCACGGCATACGGAGAACGCGGATAAAAAGGAGTCGTTTCCCTTTGCGGAGTCTCCTGCACCAGACCATACAGCTCAGAGGTCGACGCTTGATAAAAACGGGTTTTTTTTTCCAACCCCAACAAACGAATAGCCTCAAGAATCCGCAAGGTGCCCATCGCATCGACATCAGCAGTGTATTCAGGTGACTCGAAACTCACGGCAACATGAGACTGGGCTCCCAGGTTGTAGACCTCATCCGGCTGAACTTCCTTGATGATCCGGGTGAGGTTCGAGGAGTCGCTCAAGTCGCCATAATGAAGGACAAAATTGCGGTTATCGACATGTGGATCCTGATAGATATGATCGACACGCTGGGTATTGAAGGAGGAAGCTCGACGCTTGATGCCGTGGACTTCATAACCTTTTTCGAGTAGCAGTTCAGCCAAATAGGAACCATCCTGCCCTGTAACCCCGGTAATTAAAGCTCTTTTCATGCTCCCATTCTCCCAGTCATTTTTAAGTTCTAGCAACGGCAGACGAATCTGCCTTGCCATGCGAAGGAAGCAATATCACTTCTCTTCTAAAATAGGGTGTGAACCGCCTGAAATACCAATAGAAAATCAGCGGAAAAACCAAAAAATCCATCAAATTAAATAAGTAAAATATATCAAACACTGCACGAAACAGGTACAAAAAAAGCACAACCATCAACAAATACTGCCTATCAAGCATTAATCTGACAAATGAAAGACCAGCAATAAAAACGAAGAAAAATATTGAAACACCGAAAAAGGAATGCAATCGCAAAAAAGCACTATGAGGATTACCGCCAAAGGCTTCGACCATCGGCACGCTTGTTAAATTTACTCCAGAAAAAAAGCCAATCAGATCCAAATGTGCAAAATAATCTTGAGCAATATAATATCTATCGCTTTCCAACCCCGCGGCCAAATTTGTACGAGATTGTACAAGATCATAAAAATACTCCCACCCAAAAACCAAAACAAAAAACCCCATCACGGCCATTACCGAAACCGCGAGAATACTTCTTCTCCACAAGACACACAACAAGAGCACAAAAGAAACAAAAATCCCATTACGACTATACAAAGGAATACTTATTAAAAACACCAAAAAAAACAACATCACCGATATAGACTTACCTGTATATTCCCTGGAGAAAATATACCCACTTGCAAGCGCTAACAATATCCCAGAGTATACATTTCGGCTTGAGCCGCTAAGCACCTTGTTAAACTCCGCAGCTCCATACCCCTGAACCAGAATCAGCCATATCGTAACAATCAAAAATATAAAGAAAGGAAGCTCAAAGAGCACCCAGGTTTTCCGAAACTCCACCGCATACCAGGCAACACCAAACCCTGAAACGAAAACAAAGACGGTGAAGACACTTCTATACTCAGACCAATCATAGTTAAAGAATGAAAAAGCAAACAAACAGAAAACCAAAAGCACTACGCCAAAAAAAGACAAGCCACTTCGCCCTCGAGAAATCGAAAGCATAATAGCGAACACAGCGACTCCAACAGCCACTGCCCCGGTACGATAGCCAATCTCTCCGTAATAAAAAGCTAGTGCAGAAAGAACAATATAAATACACGCATAAAAAAATGCGCTACCTCGAAGGACTGCGGCCACTTAAATCTCCTTCACGAAATGAATTCTTACCATCATTCCAGTTCAGCCGCCCCCAGAATTCCAGCCGATGGAGACAACTTACTTGCCGCCAATATATCTACATCGTATTTTTTTAGCTCGTACTTTAGCGCTTTTATGACTGACGCCACACCGACACCATTTTCGCCGATCGCGGTCTTATGCAACTCGAAGCCGGCCTCATCTGGATTTAACGGTTGAGGCAATGCCCCATTATTGAAAATAATGTCAGAAGCATCATACCCGTAAAAGTGCGGCCCCTGAAAATCCAGGCCGTGAACGATGACTCTCTTAAAACCCAACATTTTGGCCAAAACAGCCAAGCCGACGACACTGGATACAGCTTGAGGCAAACCTTGGGTTTCTGCACACATCTGCGTCATAACGGGAGCAACTCCTTTGCTGCCAAAAATCCTGAAATGTCGATCCTTTATAAAAAATGCCTTATCTGAATACAGCATGCCTATAAGATGCACGGAATTTTTTAGTTCAGACAAGTTCTTAAAAACAACCTTGGAATTCGCGAAAACATTAAATTTCCCCAAAGCAAAATAAGTCTGGTACGTATTCACAAAAAAACGCAAATCTTTAACCGATGCGTTCTCAATGAAATGCAAGTCAGGATCATTACATTTCAAAAAAGAAAAATTGAAACCTATAACAAACGACTTTGCACGATCAATGGTTTCATAGGAATGATTCAGGCTCCAACCCGACGCAAGAATATGACACTCAAGAGAGGAATCAAATCTATCAAGAGAAGCAACAAACTCTTGCATCCCCAGCCGCTTCAGCTTTGAAGCTCGCCGCCACTGCACAACGGACTCAAACCAAAGTATCAATCGTGCGCACAAAAGCTGAAGTGCCAGAGGAAACTTTCCAAGAGCCTTTCTGATATGCTTTTTATTTAGCATAAAAATCATTCATTTTGACAGGGGTATTTTTATCAACATCTCGAATCAACACGCTACCCACTACACTGCCCATCAGCTTTGGATGCAAGCCGAATCCTGGCCTTACACTCCTGACCGAATCAGCAGTGATGACGTCACCTGCTTTCAACGTTTTCACAAAATACAGTGATCGCCGAAACTGGACATTTCCTTGCTCACTAGACTTCCGGCCATAATCAACCTTCCCCAGCGCAGCCCACGCAGTCTTACTATCCCGACACAAAGCTACGAGCTCTGCAGGCTCAAGTGAGAAACTGTCATCAGGGCCACCGCCGCTCCGATCAAGAGTAAAATGCTTTTCAATGATTGAAGCGCCTAGTGCAACACTGGTTATTGCAGTGGTGTTATCCAATGTATGATCAGACAAACCAGTCACCAGCCCATGGCGCTGGATCATGTCAGGTATTGTACGCAGGTTGTAATCATGCGCTGGGGCAGGATAGCCACTTACGCAGTGAAGTATTGCTAGCTCTTTGCAGCCTCCCTCACGAGCAGCCTCAATAGCTTCTGCTATCTCCTCGGCGTCAGCCATCCCGGTGGAAATAATCATGGGCTTACCAGTACTGGCAACATATTTTATGAGAGGCAAATCAATAGCCTCAAAAGATGCAATTTTATAGGCTGGGGCATTTAACCCTTCTAGCAGATCGACCGCCGTACTATCAAAGGGCGAACTAAACATCGTAATATCCAATTTACGCGCATACTCAAAAAGCGGTGCGTGCCATTCCCAGGGCATATGAGCCTCTTGATAGAGCTCATAAAGCGTCCGTCCATCCCATAGCCCACCACGGATCTTGAAATCCGCAGAATCACAATCGAGAGTAATGGTATCTGCAGTGTAGGTTTGTAACTTGATCGCGTCAGCACCGGCCTTCTTGGCCTCTTCAACAATTCTCTTTGCGGTTTCAAAGTTACCGTTATGGTTGGCAGACAACTCAGCTATAATATACGGCGCTTCATCAGCCCCAACCTTTCGCCCTGCAATAGTAATACTAGGATTTGGCATATTATTGATTCCCATTTTCTAGCTGCCACTCACTGCGCAATAAACCGAAGCAGATGACCGCATGATAATTTTCGCCATCATAGTGCTGATCACGCAGAGTACCTTCCTGCTGAAATCCCAAACCATAATGGAATTTAATTGATCGCTCATTGAACGCGAGTGCCTGACCACAAACCTTATGCAATTTGAGGCTATTGAAGGCATAATTCAGGACTGTTTCCCCCAACTGTCGACCAGTACCCTTAACAGCATCCGGCGCTATGTAAAACCCCCAGTCCACCACTCCGAACGAGCTCAGTTCCGTTATATTCACAAAACCTTGAGGTTTTTCATCCTTCTCAAAAACCAGCAAATGTTTTTTTGAATCCTGGGAGGCTCGTTCAAACCAAGTGCGATGCTCTTCGATTGAGATTTCATGCTGAGTATACATATAACGACGAATCTCGGGATGATTACGCCAAGCCAGGACGACATCCAGATCGTTCGCTGTCATCTTACGTATCGCTAAACGTACTGCCTGCGAATTATCCATTTATATTACTCATTTGCTTGAGAACTTTCTGAACCCCCAAGCCATCGCAGATTCTACGCGCGTTTTTGCTCAGCTTTAATAATGTATTTTCGTTCGACAAGGCATGTATGGATGCTGGCATTTGCATGGGAATGTCCTGAACCTCTTCGATCAACTCAACACACCCAGAACTTAACAACGCCTCAGCACCTGACTTTTGATTTTCCGCCAATACCACCATTATTGTGGGGACTCCCAGACAGCAACGCTCCCAAGAGGTGCTTCCTGCCGCCCCAATAACGATGTCCGCCGAGGCCATTCGCTCCCCCATGTCGGTAATATTAACCAGTACTTCGGTCGGCCATGGCATATTGGTCGCAGCGCCAACTACTTCCGTCAAGTTAGGTGCATTGAGTCCCATCACAACGCTAATTCTGCAACTTGCTGGCAAGGGACACGTTTTCAAGGCTTGCAACGTCAGTCCAGTTGCATTCGCCTGGTCAACGCCTCCCATCGTAACCAAAATATGTTGGAGCTTCGGAGAGCCTCGCCGCTCCAGGCTTTGCTTGCGGAGTCTGGCAAATTCGGGTCGCAGGAGCGCATATTGCGGACCAACCATCGATCGGCAACTCTTGGGGACCAATGTCGTGTAGTCCTGCTCCGTGTGCCCCAGATTCTGGTCGAGCAATAAATCACAGACATGTTTGCGATCAGCCAAATCATCAATCACTAAAAGTCGAGGGGCAAACGCTTGAAGCGACGTTTCCCACTGCCTATCCAAAGCGTAATGATCGACGACTAACCAATCAGGTTTTAAGTCTTCGAGAATATTTTTACAGGCTTCGGCATCTTCTAATTGAGTGCCCCCTAACCAATGAGCATGCGTCGGTTCATCGGATTGTGTAACAGGCCCTGAGGAAGCCGTACTGTCGATTTTATTCAAACGATGGATATTGAACCCCTTGCTATAAATCAGATCCAGCAAGTGTCCTGGATGCTCACGGCAAATGAAGTGACATTCTGCTCCCTCAAAGCGCAGCGCATCGGCTAACGTCAGGCAACGCATGACATGTCCGCTGCCTATTTGCAGCGAAGCATCCACTCGAAAAGCCACGGTGGCATTGATCACCATGCTGTCCAACCGCCGTCCACTACCAGGTTAGTGCCGTTTACAAAAGACGCCGCCGAGGAGGCAAGAAACAGTATCGGTCCCATTATTTCCTTAGCTTGACCAATACGCCCCATAGGGACTTTCTGCGCGAGTTTGGCAATAAATTCAGGGGCGCCCTGCTGCACTTGGATCGACGGAAATGGACCAGGCGAAATTGAGTTGATACGGATATTTTCCCTACCAAACTCACATGCTGCGTATTTGCTCCAATGGATCATCGCAGCCTTGGCCGCACCGTAAAAAGGAGGATTGGTTCCGCTAGCTGTGTCGTAGATTCGAGCATCTGGGCTGACCATGCCATACATCGATCCGACATTGATGACTGATGCTTCGCCCGCAGAGCACACAGCTCGTCGCATCGCGGGCAGGGCGTGCTTTAAAACGTTATGAGCAGCGACTAGAGATACCTCATAAGCATCGAGATAGTCCTCACCGCCGCTGGTTTCCACGGTTCCACCGCCTCCTGCATAGGCATTATTGATCAATACATGCAGCTCACGCGGGGCAAATGCGTCCATAAACTCCCGCACCTGTACTTCGTTGCCCACATCGAATACCGCCAGCTCGGCAGAAAAGCCTTGGCTCGACAACTTCTCAACTAGCAAGGTGCCACGTTCAAAGGAACGTGAATTGACCAATACATGCGCACCTGCAGCAGCCACAGCGTTGCTCATCGCCGCGCCCAGATATCCCGTCGCACCTGTTATCAGCACGTTTTTTCCAGCCAATGAAAACAGCTCAGTTCCTTTGTTCAATCTCAATCCCTCAACCAGCATGCCGGGTTCAATGCCAGCTCCGTCAACCGGGGGCGGGAGGCCTGCAGAACTGATAGATGCCCGGGCTCTAACGGCGGTTTGCAGAACAGCTCCAGATTCTCCAACAGCTGTTCGGTATTCTCCATTCCTACAGCAATCCCATCGACCCAGGTCAATGCACGCAGGTAGGCGAAACAAAGATCGACAATACTGCTGCGCCCTAGAGTCGAGACCTGATTATCCAGCCACTCACGCACCGTTGCCGAATCATCCACATGAGCGGATCGCCAGCTAGCCACATTGTCATTTACCAACAGTCCCTGTAACAAGGCGCTGCGCACATGAATGGTGAGCGACCTGCCTTGTTTGGCTTCCTCTATGAGCGATATCGAGTCGTCCCAACGCCAGTCCAGAAGGTTATAGGGCAGTTGGATATGACTGACCAGCGGCTCCTCCAAAGCTCGTTGCAGTTCTACTGGGTTCTGCACAGAAACACCCAGGGCCGCAATGACGCCTTGCTGCCGTAACTCGGTGAGTCTTTCCCAGGCAGCCCCTTGCCATTGAACAAGCTGGGCAGCACGGTGCAGCATGACTACATCCAGCGTGCTTGTTTCCAAGTGGTGACATGACTCGAAAATACTGGCGTCTACAGCCGCCCGCACCCACAAGGGATCGGCATCAACTGGACAATCAGCCAGAGGGCTGAGCTTGGTAATGACAGTCGCCCGCCCTTCCCATCCGCCCTTGAAAGCAGCCCCGACAACAGCCTCGCTAGTGCCATAGGCCCGCCCGGTATCGATATACTTGACGCCGTTGATCACAGCGCAGCGAAGCATTTTACAAGCCTGGGCGAGATCAGGGCGACCGGATGTATTACTTACTCCGTAGTTCAATCCCAACTGCACAGTACCAAATACCAGTTTATCAGCTGCTTGAGCGACGATCGGCCGGTTCGGTAAGACCTCCAGCCTTTGCATCAACTCTTCACAGGTTACGTTCACAGCATCTGCAACCGAATTGAATACCTTCTGGACCAGCAGATAATCGTCAAGGTTGTCGACCGTGCAACGCAACAATCCCAGCCTGCGAGATTTATAACGTTCAAAATAACAACGACCAAAGCGTCTAATGATCAAAGGTGTTACGTGTTCAGTATCAAAAGCATCAACAGCACTGTCCAATGCCCAGCGCAGATGCCCGAGCCGCGTTACTTCGGCGCTGACTCCGTAGGGCAAACCGGATTCCATACCATTGCAACAGAGATACTCGTACCCGCCCTGAACGAAGGCCTCTTCGATCTCATCAAGTAAGAGACCGTCTGGAAAAACATTGTCGGCAGTCAAACGAAAAACAATGGCGTTATCAGGATACGCGTCCAATGCCTGAACTATACGTTCCAGAGGGCTTTCCAGACTTCCCCGAAAGCAACCCAAACCATGCGCATTGAGCACATCGGCCAGCGCATCATCACTGGCCAGGCTGGAGGTAGCAACGATCACTTCCCGCCCAGTGTTAGCCGCACGCTTTGCCGCCAATACGGCCAGCGGAATACCATTGATTGGCAATAGCACTTTGCCAGGGAGGCGAGATGAAGAAGTCCTCGCCTGCAGTACTGCAACACTTGTCATGAAACAGCCTTTCGTAACGAGGCAACCACCTGATCCTGCTGCTCGTCGCTCATCGTCTGGAACATCGGGATGCTAATGGCTTCGCGGTAATACGCTTGCGCCGCCGGGAAGTCTTCAGGCTTGAAGCCCATTTGCGCATAGTAAGGCTGGGTATGAACTGGAATGTAATGCAGGTTCACGCCAATCCCTTGCTCACGAAGCGATTCAAACACCTGGCGATGCGTCTTGCTGATTTTATTCAACTGCAAACGAATCACATAAAGATGCAAACCCGAGTAGCTGTCGGTGTGTTGCCAAGGAATAGTGACCGGTAATGTCGCCAACAAATCATTGTAACGCGCAGCCAATTGATGACGGCGGGCGACGTATTGGTCCAGACGTTCCATCTGACTAACACCCAAAGCTGCCTGCAGTTCGGTCATTCGATAATTGAACCCCAAATCAATCTGCTGGTAATACCAAGGACCGTCCGACTCATGAGTCATCTGTTGCGCATCGCGGGTAATGCCGTGGCTACGTAGCAAAGCCATTTTGCTGGCCAGCTCGGCATTGTTTGTCAACACCATGCCGCCCTCGGCAGTAGTAATGATTTTTACCGGATGAAAACTGAATACAGTGATGTCGCTGTACTTTCCGTTTCCGATAAATTCGCCTCGATATTTGCCACCGATAGCATGAGAGGCATCTTCAATCACTTTGAACCCGTAGCGCTTGGCTAACCCGTGGATTGCTTGCATGTCACAGGGCTGACCGCAGAGATGGACCACCACGACAACTTTGGGCAGCGCGCGCTCTCGCTCGGCTTGCTCCAACTTGCGCTCAAGCGCCATAGGGCAAAGGTTGTAGGTGCGTGGATCGATATCAACGAAATCAACCTGCGCACCGCAATAAAGGCCACAGTTGGCAGAGGCCACGAAGGTAACAGGACTTGTCCACAAACGATCACCAGGGCCCAACCCCAGCGCAAGACAAGCGATATGCAGCGCGGACGTCGCGCTGTTCACCGCCAGCGCATGGCTGGCTCCCACATGCTGGGCAACCTGCTGCTCAAAGCGGGGCACCATAGGGCCCTGGGTGAGGAAGTCAGATTGCAGCACCCCAATCACCGCATCGATGTCAGCTTGGGTTATGTCCTGGCGACCGTAGGGAATCATGTATCAGATGCTCCCGATCTTGGCTTCGTTGAGGCTGATCCAGTTTTTCAGATCTTCGGCGCTCATCCACTCAGTGTTGTTGTCACTGGCGTAAACAAAACCTTCAGCGACCTTCTTGCCGTCTTTGATACGTTTGGGGCAGGTTGCCCATTCGTTGATAACCGGCAGAATCTTAAAGTGCTCAGGGTATTCGTACGTGTAGTAGGAGTCTTCGGCACTGATCATCTGCTCATGCAATTTTTCGCCAGGACGAATGCCAACAATTTTTTGGGTAGCTTCGGGTGCAACGACACGTGCGAGATCTGTCACTTTCATCGATGGGATCTTCTTAACATAGATCTCACCGCCCTCCATATCTTCGAACGCATGCCAAACCAACTCGACCCCCTCTTCCAAGGAGATCATGAAACGGGTCATGCGTTCATCGGTGATCGGTAGTTCACCTTTGTCCTTGATCGACATGAAGAATGGAATGACCGAACCACGCGACCCCATAACGTTCCCGTAACGCACAACAGCCATGCGGGTTTCATGGCCTCCGGCGTAGGAGTTACCAGCAACAAACAGTTTATCGGACGCCAACTTAGTGGCGCCGTACAGATTGATCGGACTGCTGGCCTTGTCGGTGGACAATGCGACAACGCGTTTGATGCCCTTGTCGATGCAGGCATCGATCAGGTTCATGGCGCCATTGATGTTGGTCTTGATGCACTCGAAGGGATTGTATTCCGCGGTCGGTACAATTTTGGTCGCGGCTGCGTGAACGACATAATCAACACCGTCCAGGGCCCGGTACAAGCGCTCCTTATCGCGGACGTCGCCGATGAAAAATCGAACGCGGGAATCACCCTCGAATTTCTTCGCCATGTCCCATTGCTTCATTTCATCTCGGGAAAAGATGATGATCTTTTTCGGGTTGTATTTGGCCAGGGTCATTGGCACAAACGTGTTACCAAAAGAGCCGGTACCACCGGTGATGAGAATGGTTTTATTGGTGAACATTGACGCGTCCCTTGGTTGCTTCCTGCACGAAGTCAGGATTGAAATAAACGGTAAGGTGCAGGGGTGAGGCGATAGAAGCTCCACGATTTCCAGCACAAAATGACAAAGAAACTGATGCACAGCCCCAGCGGCACCGCAAGATGAGGCCGTACGTCCACAAAACTCCAGGTCACCAGAGCAAAAATGACCAGACTGGCTATTTGGCTATGGATGATCGGTCGATCGCGACCTTGGGCATACAACCCATAGTGGGGAATCATGCCCAGCGCGTAGAGCACCGTAGCCAAAAGTATCCAGACGAAAAGTCCCTGCTGCTCACTGTAAAGCGGCTTGCCTAGCCAAGCCAGCAATGGGCCTATCATAACCAGGGCGACTACCGAAAAAGCGCCGCAAAGACCAACGGTCTGCAGCAACAATTTGCGTAGACCTTGATGAAAATCGACGGGGTCGCGCTGCTGGTAGGCCCTGATCAGCCCTGGATAAATAAACGCAAATACACCCGCCTCCAGAAATGACATCAATGCCATACTGATACCCATGAACAAGACATAGGCACCTAGCACATCCAATCCCGCCAGATTTTGGAACCAATAGCGGTCCAAGGTGAAAATCCCCCGAATGGCCAAGGTCGCTATCAGCAACGCGGACGCCACCTTTAACCCCTTGACAATCCAAATCCAGTCGACACTTTGTCGCCAACCTGATAGTCCCATGCGCTTGACGCGGTATATACCCAAAAAAAGCGCTGTCGTCGATCCCAACGTCCAGGCGCCAAATACCATGTCCAGATTTCGCGTATCAGGTTCAACGAACATCAATCCCGTGATCAGGACTGCCCAGACCCCTGAGCGAAAAAACAGCACCAGGCTCGCAAAAAGCTGGTCTGAAATCGTGATCAGCAAGCGCCCCAATTCCTGAGTCAGATGCTCAAGTATCAGTAAAACGAAGAACCAGCCGACAACTTTCATTGGAAGCAAGTCCTTGATAAAAACCAAACTCAGCAACGGTAAAAAAATGAAGTAAAGCACCAAGGTCAAAGCCCCTTGTGCCTTGAGTAGCCCACCCCACTCGTGACGCTCGCGCTTGAGCAATTCACGAGTGCTATAGGTATAAAAATCGAACCCGAGAAAATACAGCGAATAACCAACGGTCGCGGCCAACAAGCCATAGATGCCTAGCTCGGCCGGCTCTAGAAAACGGGCAAGAAAAAAAATCAGCAAAAATTTGCTGACAAGCGTCAAGCCCCGAATTGCAATATTGGAAATTTGTAAAAAATTTCGAGCAGGCATTAAATTGGTCTATTCACGTTCGTACCTGATTGCAGCCGAATAAAAAGCACTTTTTATCCATGTGTTGACCTTGGCACGCTGCCACCCCAGAGACCACACCGTTGTTTTCCTGGGAAAGCGATCACTTAACTACCTATCGCTTCCACCCTCATGACTGCTTGATAGACTGCAAAACAGTTGCCAACGGTACGCTGGCTTGAATGAACAGATAACCGGAAAAATGAGTCGGTGTTAGTACGCAGTTATCGACACACAATGCGCTCATGCATGTCGAACCCACGCACTGGTAGCCTTGCTGGCCAAGGTGGCCTTGCCCATCCTCATCTTGACGAGGCTTGCACCGCTGGAGACATCCACGTCGACCTGAATCATCGGACGCTTGGGTTCAGAGGCCTAACCTGCATGCCCCTTCCTTTCTCATCCCAGGTGATCAACCTGCTACACAGTCCATTCTGGTTAAGCGATGGCAACCATCAGCTTGCCACCTAGCTGCCCCGGGCTAGCAACCACTCAGGAGGCATACTCAGCCTGCGCATATTATGCCTGTTCTCGAGCAAAATGGCTTTAGGGGTACCCACGTACGCGCTTGGATGTCCGATCCAGGCAATGCCGGAATAGCCGGAGCCCGCTTTCGCCAGACAGTTTATCTTTGTTACAAAAAACATGACCCACCGAGACGATCACACACCTAATGCCAACCCCGTCAGAAAGCAACAAGCGAGCCAGTGCGTGAAACAAAGACCAGTCAACCAGTAGCGCGTAGAGCGTTCCTTGCACCAAAAAAGCCTGCCTGCACTGGATAATCCTAATGCCGACAGGCTCAATAAAACCGAACAGAGATCACTTGCTCTCTATATAACTTATGCCGTTAAACCGGCATTTAGCCGAGACTGGCTTGGCCACCTCGTTGCGCTTCCGCATTGCGATTCAATACAAACCTGATCAACGCGACAAACCCGCCCAACAGCAACCCTGCCAAGACCCCCAACACCAGGATCAAACCTTTTTTAGGCTTTATCGGATTCTCGGGCACCTCAACACTGCCGTCCTGCCGATACACTTCAATACGTTCAGCGTCAATATTTAACTTACGATAAAAGTTATACCTCATTTGCAGCGAACGCAAATCATTAATAAAAGCATCATCGGAAGATCTAGTCTCCAGCGCATCAATCTCAGCCGCCAGTGCTTTACTTCCCCGCTGATAGTCCATTTTATTTCCCGTTTCCACGGTGATATCTACTGCGGCGGTGGAGTTAATTGCCGGAGTAGTCAGACCAATTGCCTTAGCAACCTTCAACGCTTCGCGCAGCTGTTGAATACGGTCCTCGCGTACGCGCTGTGCATTCTCACGTAAGCTGACGATTCGTTGCTCCAAATTTCGCGCCCTGACCGAAGCTTCGGCCGTGACGTTTTTGATCAACTCAGACTCAGCCGCCTGACTAGCACGCTGGACATAACTCTTTGCCCATTCAGTGGCTTGAGCAGCGTCTGCACCTTGAACGGCAATCGAGAAACGGTCAGGCGTATCTTTACCAGGCCCCCTTATTACCAACTCTCGGGAGAATCGCTCGTACAAGCTATCAAGCGTTCCCTTCCGCCTGGACTCATCAAGCGAAGGAAGGTAAACCTCATTAAAGAACTTCTGACGAAGTGTCTCCGCCTGAAGATTGCGAGCAAAAACGTCATAAACGTGCCGGATAGAATAAATATCCAACTCCGTACTTTTCCCACGACCATAATTCAACTCAGCAATATCATTCTGAGTAGGCGGCATGATAAAAAGCTTAGCTTCATAGACAGGCTTACTAAGGAACGCATAAAGGCCTGCGCCGATAGTGACCAAAAAAGTGACGCCCAAAATCAGCCATTTTTGAGCCCAAAGCCCTCGAACCAGCTCAACAAGATCAATTTCATCTTCGCGCCGTACGTCAACACGATCACTTTGCATAAAAGACCTCGCTTAGCATCGCGTTTGTAGACACATCAAACACATTCAAAACGTCGGACACAACGGCAAACTGAGTTAGATTAAATACGAACAAAACACACCCAAAGTCAGAAAAATTACAGATAGTGATCCTTACCAAAACTCTTGGGCCACACATCCATTTATTTAAGTCGCCTGCGCGCCCCCATGAACCACACGAGCAAGGGGCCGATCATCATACCAGCGAGAAACGCCGACAGCACGAAAACTGAAACAGGAGCCTGCGGCGTCGGCCAACCCAGGAACAACAACACGACAGACTGGGAGTTTTCAAGTACGAACAGGACAATAGCCGAGGCCACAAGTAGCACCAGTACGACAAGGGCCAAACGCTTAAAGTTCCGCATGAAGACTCCTCTGTTTAGGTGCTGCGTCAGAGCTCATCCCCCTCCTCCTCATTGACACGATCCCTAAGCTCTTTGCCCGGCTTGAAATGAGGGACAAACTTTCCATCGAGGCTGACAGATTGACCGGTCTTTGGATTTCGACCTACACGCGGGGCGCGGTAATGCAGGGAAAAGCTGCCAAAACCACGGATTTCAATACGATCCCCCGTTGCCAGGCACTGGGACATTTGTTCAAGCATGGTCTTGATGGCCAGCTCCACATCCTTGGATGAGAGTAGCCCTTGATGGGTGACAATTCGTTCGATCAACTCCGACTTCGTCATATTTTTCCCTTCTTTTTCAAGCAGCTAGGAAAATCGCTTGAAAAGGTTTTAGCATGACCGGAGGGATTTGAACAGCCCAAGTATTGACATTCTTCACCGCTCCCTTGTCACTTCTTTCCATGCAGACAGGAAGTTTTCCTCAAGCTATCGACAGATGACCAGCATCGTACGAGTCAAATAGCCAGCCGGATTAAAACCAAAAGGATACTGATCGTCATCCTTCGCGTCGTCGGACCGGGTAATGACCTTGTAGCCAGCCCCTTTGCACTCCCTGGCAGCCCTCTTATGGCACTTCTCCCAGCCAGAGCCCAGCCCCGAACAGTCGACCTCGATACCACTGACTCCACGCACTGCATGGGTCTTGGCGCTCGTAGAGCAACCCGCCACCATCAGGACACTTAACACCAGAAAGAGCCTATTCATTCAATTCCTTTAGACAAAGACCCAGATCGATCACTTATACAAGTCGGAGCCTCGCCCTGAATAGACGAGTGATCTGCTACATAAAAGAGACACCTTGGTTGCAGGATTGGTTTCGCAATGCCCTGAATGAACCCGTCATCGACAACGGTTTTCAGGAAGCAAAGAACCTTGAAATATCGCGCCCACAAAAAAGGGCGACCGAAGTCGCCCTTTTTCATGGTCTGACAGAACTCAGTTCTGTTTTTCCATTTGTGCACGCAGCAGGTCGCCCAGAGTGGTAGGACCAGCAGCAATGTCAGCGGCTGGCTTGTCGCGCAGGCTCTGGATTGCTTCTTTCTCTTCAGCATCGTCTTTCGACTTGATGGAGAGCTGGATTACGCGACTCTTGCGGTCAACGCTGATGATCTTGGCTTCTACTTCTTCGCCTTCTTTCAGGACGTTGCGCGCGTCTTCAACGCGGTCACGGCTGATTTCGGAGGCTTTCAGAGTCGCTTCGATATCGTCGGCCAGGGTGATGATGGCGCCTTTGGCGTCAACTTCTTTCACGATGCCCTTAACGATTGCGCCTTTGTCGTTCTCTTGAACGTACTCGGAGAACGGATCGCTTTCCAGTTGCTTGATACCCAGGGAGATACGCTCGCGCTCTGGGTCAACCGACAGGATAACGGTGTCCAGCTCGTCGCCCTTCTTGAAACGGCGTACGGCTTCTTCGCCCACTTCGTTCCAGGAGATGTCGGACAGGTGAACCAGGCCGTCGATGCCGCCGTCCAGACCAATGAAGATACCGAAATCGGTGATCGACTTGATGGTGCCGGAGATTTTATCGCCCTTGTTGAACTGGCCAGAGAAGTCTTCCCATGGGTTGGACTTGCACTGCTTGATGCCGAGGGAGATACGACGACGCTCTTCGTCGATGTCCAGAACCATGACTTCCACTTCGTCGCCGACTTGTACGACTTTCGAAGGGTGGATGTTCTTGTTGGTCCAGTCCATTTCGGAAACGTGTACCAGGCCTTCAACGCCTTCTTCCAGCTCAGCGAAGCAGCCGTAGTCGGTGAGGTTGGTAACACGAGCGGTGACGCGGGTGCCTTCTGGGTAACGGGCTTTGATAGCAACCCATGGATCTTCACCCAGTTGCTTGAGGCCCAGGGAAACACGATTGCGCTCGCGATCGTACTTCAGAACCTTGACATCGATCTCGTCGCCAACGTTGACGATTTCCGAAGGATGCTTGATACGCTTCCAGGCCATGTCGGTGATGTGCAGCAGGCCATCGACGCCACCCAGATCGACGAATGCGCCGTAATCGGTGAGGTTCTTGACGATACCCTTGACCTGTTGGCCTTCCTGCAGCGATTCCAGCAGAGCTTCACGCTCGGCGGAGTTCTCGGCTTCCAGGACACTGCGACGGGAAACGACAACGTTGTTGCGCTTCTGGTCCAGCTTGATGACCTTGAATTCCAGCTCTTTGCCTTCCAGGTGCGTGGTGTCGCGCACTGGACGGACGTCAACCAGGGAACCTGGCAGGAACGCACGGATGCCGTTAACGTCGACAGTGAAGCCGCCTTTAACCTTACCGTTGATAACGCCCTTGACCACTTCCTCAGCTGCGAAAGCCGCTTCCAGAACGATCCAGCATTCAGCGCGCTTGGCTTTTTCACGGGACAGCTTGGTTTCACCAAAGCCATCTTCAACCGAGTCCAGCGCAACGTGAACTTCGTCACCGACGTTGATGTTCAGTTCGCCAGCGTCGTTGTAGAACTGCTCAAGCGGGATGAGTGCTTCAGACTTCAGACCAGCGTGAACGGTTACCCAGCGAGCCTGGTAATCGATATCAACGATAACACCGGTGATGATGGAGCCTGCCTGAAGGTTCAGGGTTTTCAGGCTTTCTTCAAAGAGTTCCGCAAAGCTTTCGCTCATTTTAATTCCTGTTGATTAGGGCGAAGAATACGCCCGCCTCCACACCCCAGACGGTGTGGGTTAGTTTCATATAAAAGAAGCATCGCAGGACTATGACTGGTCCCCTGCGAAGCTTCCTGGTCACCCGGCGATATCGCGAATGGCAATCTCGCTCATGATGCGTTGCAGCACCTGATCGATGGACAACTCCGTTGAATCCAGCTGTATCGCATCGGCCGCCGGCTTGAGCGGGGCTACTGCGCGCTGGGTGTCACGCTCGTCGCGTGCACGGATCTCATCTAGCAGACTCGACAGACTAACATCCTCGCCTTTGCCCTTCAACTGCAAATATCGGCGACGCGCCCTCTCCTCGGCGCTGGCGGTGAGGAAAATCTTCAACGGCGCGTCAGGAAAGACCACCGTGCCCATGTCGCGACCATCGGCCACCAGCCCCGGCGGCTCCTGGAAAGCGCGCTGACGCTGCAGCAACGCTTCGCGCACCGCTGGCAGCGCGGCGACCTGGGAGGCCCCGGCGCCCACGCTTTCGGTACGGATGACATCACTGACTTCGTCACCTTCCAGGATAATGCGCTGGAGCTGGCCGTCGGTCGCAGCAATGAATTGCACGTCCAGGTGAGCCGCCAGCGCCTTGAGCAATTCTTCATTGGTCAGGTCGACGCCATGGTTGGCGGCGGCGAATGCCAGCAGCCGGTACAAGGCACCCGAGTCGAGCAGGTTCCAGCCCAACTGCCTGGCCAGGATCCCGGCGACGGTGCCCTTGCCCGAACCGCTTGGGCCATCGATGGTGATGACCGGTGCCTTGATGTTCACGACTGCGCCTCTTGTGCTACTCGAATACCGACCTGTGCGCACAGCGCCAGGAAATTCGGGAACGACGTGGCCACGTTGGCGCAATCATGGATGCGAATCGGCGCGCTGGCGCGCAAAGACGCAACACTGAAGGCCATGGCGATGCGGTGATCACCGTGACCATGGACTTCGCCGCCGCCGATCTGGCCGCCGTCGATGATGATGCCGTCCGGCGTCGGCTGGCACTTGACGCCCAAGGCGAGCAAGCCATCAGCCATCACCTGGATGCGATCCGACTCCTTGACCCGCAGCTCTTCGGCGCCAGTCAGCACGGTGCGCCCTTCTGCGCAGGCGGCCGCCACGAACAGCACCGGGAACTCGTCGATGGCCAGCGGAACCAGCGCCTCCGGAATCTCGATACCCTTGAGTTTAGCTGCTCGTACGTGCAGGTCCGCTACGGGTTCGCCGCCGACCTCACGCTGGTTTTCCAACGTAATGTCGGCGCCCATCAGGCGCAGGATGTCGATCACGCCGGTACGGGTCGGGTTGATGCCGACGTGCTCGAGCACCAGGTCGGAGCCTTCGGCGATCGAGGCGGCCACCAGGAAGAATGCCGAAGACGAGATATCGCCCGGCACTTCGATGTGGGTCGCGGTCAGCTTGTTACCAGACTCGACGGACGCCGTGGCGCCGTCCACCGTGACCGGGTAGCCGAAGCCGCGCAGCATGCGCTCGGTGTGGTCGCGGGTCGGGGCCGGCTCGGTGACGGTGGTCTTGCCCTCGGCGTAGAGACCGGCCAGCAGCAGGCAGGATTTCACCTGGGCGCTGGCCATCGGCATGGTGTAGGTCAGGCCCTTGAGCTTGTTGCCACCGCGGATGGTCATCGGCGGACGACCGTCGGCGGCAGTCTCGATGACCGCGCCCATTTCCCGCAACGGGTTGGCGACACGATTCATCGGGCGCTTGGACAGCGAGGCATCGCCGGTCAGGGTGCTGTCGAAGTCCTGCGCAGCCAACAAGCCGGACAACAGACGCATCGAAGTCCCGGAGTTACCCAGGTAGATCGGCCCTGGGGCAGGCTTGAGGCCGTGCAGGCCGACACCATGGATGGTCACGCGACCGTGGTGCGGACCTTCGATGACCACCCCCATGTCGCGAAACGCTTGCAGCGTCGCCAGGGCGTCTTCGCCCTCGAGGAAGCCTTCCACCTCGGTCACGCCTTCGGCCAGGGAGCCAAGCATGATCGAACGGTGGGAAATCGATTTATCGCCCGGTACACGAATACGCCCACTCAGGGAGCCACCAGGTTGTGCCAGGAAAATCAGATCGTTGGAGTTCATAGCGTCCACATAGGCCCGTCGGGCCAGGATTTTACTGAAATGCTCGCGGGCCACCCTGGCGCGTGTAAAAACGCCCAGCAATTGGTGCCCGTCCCCTGCATCGACCGCGTCGCGCAAGGCGTCGAGGTCGCTGCGAAATGTATCGAGTGTGCGCAAGACAGCTTCGCGGTTGGCGAGGAAGATGTCGTGCCACATGACCGGGTCGCTTCCGGCGATTCTCGTGAAATCGCGGAAACCGCCGGCAGCGTAACGGAAGATCTCAAGATTTTCATTGCGTTTGGCCAATGAATCCACCAGGCCGAACGCCAACAGGTGCGGCAAATGGCTGGTGGCGGCCAGTACTTCATCGTGACGCTGGACCTGCATGTGCTCGACATCGGCACCCAGTTCGCGCCACAAACGGTCCACCACCGCCAACGCGGCTGGATCCGTCTGGTCCAGCGGCGTGAGAATCACTTTGTGACGACGAAACAGTTCGGCGTTGGAGGCTTCCACCCCGCTCTGCTCGGAGCCGGCAATCGGATGACCGGGCACGAAGCGCGCCGGCATCCCGCCGAACGCCTCGGTGGCGGCACGCACGACGTTGCCCTTGGCGCTGCCGACATCGGTCAGGATCGCCTGACCCAAATTCATGCTCGCCAGGCGTGCCAGCAGTTTTTCCATGGCCAGGATCGGCACTGCCAGCTGGATCACGTCCGCGCCCTGGCAAGCGATCGCCAGGTCATCCTCGCAGCGATCGACCACACCCAGCTCCACCGCCAGCTTGCGCGATTGCGGGTCCAGGTCGACACCGACCACCTCACGGCACAGGCCGCTTTCACGCAAGCCCTTGGCGAACGAACCGCCGATCAACCCCAGGCCGACCACCACCAGGCGACCGATCATAGGGGCAGCAGGTTGCAACGAAGTGACATCAACCACGAACCAGGACCTTGCTCAACGCCTCGAGGAAACGGCTGTTTTCCGCCGGCAGGCCGATGGTGATGCGCAGGTGGTTCGGCATGCCGTAATTGGCCACCGGACGCACGATCACACCTTCGCGCAACAGCCCCTGGTACACCGGCGCGGCGACACACCCCAGGTCTATGCAGATGAAATTGCCTTTGGATGGAATCCAGCCCAGCCCCAGCTCACGCAGCCCCGCCTCCAACTGCTGCATGCCGGCCGCGTTGAGGCGACGGCTTTCAGCCAGGTAGGCTTCATCCTGCAAGGCCGCACAGGCGGCGGCCAGGGCGAAGCTGTTGACGTTGAACGGCTGACGCACGCGGTTCAGCACATCGGCCACCACGGCGGTGGACAGGCCGTAGCCGACCCGCAGCGAGGCCAGCCCATAGGCTTTGGAGAAGGTGCGCGAAACCAGCAGGTTCGGGTAAGCCGCGAGAAAATCCAGGCCATCGGGCAAATCGCTGCCTTCGGCATATTCGATGTAAGCCTCGTCCAACACCACCAGCACGTGCGCGGGCACGTCCTGGAGGAAGTCATCCAGGGCCTGGGCATCGAACCAGGTGCCGGTCGGGTTGTTCGGGTTGGCAATGAAAACCACACGGGTGTTGGCATCGATGGCGGCCAGCATGGCCGGCAGATCGTGCCCCCAGTCCTTGGCGGGAACCACACGGGCGTCCGCGCCGACGGCCTGGGTCGCGATCGGGTAGACCGCGAACGCGTGCTCGCTGAACACCGCGTTGAGACCTGGCGCCAGGTACGCACGAGCGACCAGCTCAAGGATATCGTTGGAACCATTGCCCAGCGTCACCTGGTTCAGCTCGACACCACAGCGCTCGGCCAGCAGGCTCTTGAGTGCAAAGCCATTGCCATCGGGGTAACGGGTCAGCTCGGCCAGTTCGTCGCGGATCGCCGCCAGTGCCTTGGGGCTCGCGCCCAACGGGTTTTCGTTGCTCGCCAACTTGACGATGCTGGCCGGATCCAGGTCCAGCTCACGGGCCAGTTCGTCCACGGGCTTGCCCGGAACGTAAGGCGAGAGTTGTTGCACGCCTGGCTGAGCCAGAGCGAGGAAGTTGCCACTCATTTGCTATCCGCCCTTAAAGAACTGCCTTGGGGTAGGAACCCAGCACCTTGAGTGCCACTGCTTCCTGACTGATTTTCTCCAGCACACCTTTTACCAGCGGATCGCGGTGGTGGCCGACGAAATCGATGAAGAACACGTAGGTCCATTTACCGCTGCGCGACGGACGGGTCTCGATCCGCGTCAGGTCGATACCGTTGTCATGGAACGGCACCAGCAGTTCATGGAGCGCGCCGGGCTTGTTGCTCATGGAAACGATGATCGAGGTCTTGTCGTCGCCGGTCGGCGGGACTTCCTGGCTGCCGATCATCAGGAATCGCGTGGAGTTGTCCGGGCGATCCTCGATTTTTTCCGCCAGGCGCGTCAGCCCATAGAGGCCGGCCGCCATATCGCCAGCAATCGCCGCCGAGTTCCACTCGCCCTTGACCCGCTTGGCCGCCTCGGCGTTGCTCGATACCGCCACGCGCTCGACGTTCGGATAGTGGGCGTCCAGCCACTTGCGGCACTGGGCCAACGACTGGGCGTGGGAATAGATCCGGCTGATGCTGTCGGTCTTGGTGTTCTCGCCCACCAGCAGGTGGTGGTGGATGCGCAACTCGACTTCGCCGCAGATCACCATGTCGTGCTCGAGGAAGCTGTCCAGCGTGTGGTTGACCGCGCCTTCGGTGGAGTTCTCCACCGGCACCACGCCAAAATTCACCGCGCCGGCGGCCACTTCACGGAACACTTCGTCAATGGCCGCCATTGGCTTGCTGATCACGGCGTGACCGAAGTGCTTCATGGCCGCCGCCTGGGTGAAGGTGCCTTCCGGGCCCAGGTAGGCGACTTTCAGCGGCTGCTCGAGGGCCAGGCACGAAGACATGATTTCGCGGAACAGACGCGCCATCTCTTCGTTGCCCAGCGGCCCCTTGTTGCGCTCCATGACACGCTTGAGCACCTGCGCTTCACGCTCGGGGCGATAGAACACCGGCACTTCGCCTTCGGCCAGGGAGGCCATCTTCACCCGGGCGACTTCCTGGGCGCAGCGCGCGCGCTCGCTGATCAGCTCCAGGACCTTTTCGTCCAGGGCATCGATACGCAGGCGCAGCGCCTTGAGTTCTTGCTCAGACATCAGCCATGTTCCTTCTCGAACTCTGCCATGTAGGCGATCAACGCATTGACGGCGTTGATGTCGACGGCGTTGTAGATGGAGGCGCGCATGCCACCGACCGAACGGTGGCCCTTGAGGTTCAGCAGGCCGCGCTCGTCGGCACCGGCCAGGAATGGTTTGTCGAGACGGTCATCGGCCAGGCGGAACGGCACGTTCATCCACGAGCGATCGGTCTTGTTGATCGGGTTGCTGTAGAGGCCGCTGGCGTCGATGAAGTCATACAGCGTGCGCTGCTTCACTTCATTGAGCTTGCCGATGGCTTCGACACCGCCCTGCTCCTTCAGCCATTCGAACACCAGGCCCGACAGGTACCAGGCCAGGGTCGGCGGGGTGTTGTACATCGAGCCGTTGTCGGCCGCGACCTTGTAGTTGAGCATGGTCGGGCACAGGGAGCGGGCACGCCCCAGCAAGTCTTCACGGATGATGCTGACCAGGATGCCGCTTGGGCCGATGTTCTTCTGGGCACCCGCGTAGATCATGCCGAAACGGGAGATATCCACAGGGCGCGAGAGAATGTCCGAGGACATGTCGGCCACCAATGGCACGTCGCCCGTTTCCGGGATCCAGTTGAATTCCAGGCCACCGATGGTTTCGTTGGGTGCGTAGTGAACGTAGGCCGCGTCCTTGGACAGGTTCCACTCGTTCTGGCCGGGAATCGCGAAATAGTCGTAGGGCTTGGCGGTGGCAGCCACGTTGACGTGACCGTAGCGCGAAGCTTCTTCGATGGCTTTCTGCGACCAGATGCCGGTGTCGATGTAGTCGGCCTTGCCGCTTTCCGGCAGCAGGTTCAGCGGGATCTGGGCGAACTGCTGGCTCGCGCCGCCTTGCAGGAACAGCACCTTGTAGTTGGACGGGATGTTCAGCAGATCACGCAGGTCCTGCTCGGCCTTGGTGGCAATGGACACGAACTCATCGCTGCGATGGCTCATTTCCATGACCGACAGGCCCTTGCCGTGCCAGTCGAGAAGTTCACCCTGGGCACGCTTCAGGACCGCTTCAGGAAGCGCCGCCGGGCCGGCACAGAAGTTATAGGCTCTCTTGCTCACATCCAATCTCGCTCTGATCTGGTGGTCACACATTAATACGGTACAGCGGGTGCCCGCCGTGGGAGCAAGGCTTGCCCGCGATTGCAGACCTGCATTCAACACGATGTCGACTCATCTATCGCTATCGCGGGCAAGCCTTGCTCCCACAGAATTTCAAACGGGACAAACAACAAGGGGGCGAATCTTCATCCGCCCCCTGCGTGTCCGCTTAGTCCTGCGGTTCTTCTTCGTCTGCGGCAGCGTCGAGCGGTTGCTCGCCGACAGCGTCGTCGACATCGGCACCGAGGGTACCGTCGAACGCCACGCCTTCCTCGCCGTCCAACTCCTCGCCTTCAACCTCCGACGGCTCCTGGACCCGCTCCAGCCCGACCAGCGTTTCATCACTGGCCAGCTTGATCAGCGTCACGCCCTGGGTGTTACGACCCAGGCTCGACACTTCGGCGACCCGCGTGCGCACCAGGGTGCCCTGGTCGGAGATCAACATGATCTCCTCGCCATCGAGCACCTGGACCGCACCGACCAGACGACCGTTGCGCTCGTTGCTGACCATGGCGATCACGCCCTGGCCGCCACGCTTGTACTCGGGGAACTCGCTGATAGCCGTGCGCTTGCCATAACCACGGGCCGAAGCGGTGAGGATCTGACTGCCTTCTTCGGGGATCAGCATGGAAATCAGCTTCTGGCCTTCCGGCAGGCGCATGCCGCGCACACCGCGAGCGGTACGGCCCATGGCGCGAACGTCGGATTCCTTGAAGCGAGTGACCTTGCCGCCGTCGGAGAACAGCATGACCTCACGCTCGCCGTCGGTGATGGCGGCGGAGATCAGCACGTCACCTTCGTCCAGCTCCAGGGCGATCAGACCGACGCTGCGCTGACGGCTGAAGGACTCCAGCGGGGTCTTCTTCACGGTTCCGTTGGCGGTGGCCATGAAGATGTAGTGCCCCTCGGTGTACTCTTCCACCGGCAACATGGTGGTGATGTATTCACCATCGTCCAGCGGCAACAGGTTGACCAGCGGACGGCCGCGAGCGGCACGGGACGCTTCCGGGATTTCGTAGGTCTTGAGCCAGTACACCTTGCCCTTGCTGGAAAACAGCAGCAGCGTGGTGTGGCTGTTGGCGACCAGCAGGTGAGCGATGTAGTCCTCGTCCTTGACGCCAGTCGCGGACTTGCCCTTGCCGCCGCGACGCTGGGCCTGGTAGGCGGCCAGCGGCTGGGTCTTGGCGTAGCCGCCGTGGGAAATGGTCACCACGCGCTCTTCTTCCGGGATCATGTCACCCAGGGTCAGGTCCAGGCGCGCATCGAGGATCTCGGTGCGGCGCACGTCGCCGTATTCGGCGCGGATCACTTCCAGCTCTTCGCGAATCACTTCCATCAGGCGCGTAGCGCTGTTGAGGATGCGGATCAGCTCGCCGATCTGGTTGAGGATTTCCTGGTACTCGGCCAGCAGCTTCTCGTGCTCGAGGCCGGTCAGGCGGTGCAGGCGCAGTTCCAGGATGGCTTGCGCCTGTTCCGGGGACAGGAAGTACTTGCCTTCGCGCAGACCGTATTGCGGGTCGAGGTTCTCCGGGCGGCACGAATCGGCGCCAGCGCGCTCGACCATCGCCACCACCGCAGTGGACTCCCAAGGGGTGCTGATCAGCGCCTCCTTGGCTTCCGACGGAGTTGGCGAGGCCTTGATCAAGGCGATCACCGGGTCGATGTTCGACAGGGCGACGGCCTGGCCTTCGAGAATGTGGCCACGCTCGCGGGCCTTGCGCAGTTCAAACACCGTGCGGCGGGTGACCACTTCGCGACGGTGACGCACGAAGGCTTCCAGCAGGTCCTTGAGGTTCAGGATCCGCGGACGGCCGTCGATCAGCGCAACGATGTTGATGCCGAACACGCTTTGCAACTGGGTCTGGGCGTAGAGGTTGTTGAGGATCACCTCAGGCACTTCGCCACGGCGCAGCTCGATCACGACACGCATGCCATCCTTGTCGGACTCGTCACGCAGCTCGGTGATGCCTTCGAGCTTCTTCTCTTTCACCAGCTCGGCGATCTTCTCGATCAGGCGAGCCTTGTTCAGCTGGTACGGCAGTTCGGTGATGACGATCTGCTGGCGGCCGCCGACCTTGTCGATGTCTTCTACCGTCGAGCGGGCGCGCATGTAAATGCGACCACGGCCGGTACGGTAGGCTTCGATGATGCCGGCGCGACCGTTGATGATCGCAGCGGTCGGGAAGTCCGGACCGGGGATGTATTGCATCAGCTCATCGACGGTCAGCTCGGGATTGTCGATGAGCGCCAGGCAACCGTCGATGACTTCACCGAGGTTGTGCGGCGGGATGTTGGTCGCCATGCCCACGGCGATACCGCTGGAGCCGTTGACCAACAGGTTCGGGATACGGGTCGGCATGACCGCCGGGATCATTTCGGTGCCGTCGTAGTTCGGCACCCAGTCCACGGTTTCCTTGTGCAGGTCGGCCAGCAGCTCGTGGGCCAGCTTGGTCATGCGCACTTCGGTGTATCGCATGGCCGCGGCGTTGTCGCCGTCCACCGAACCGAAGTTGCCCTGGCCGTCTACCAGCAGGTAGCGCAAGGAGAAGGGTTGCGCCATACGAACGATGGTGTCGTACACGGCAGTGTCGCCGTGGGGGTGATACTTACCGATCACGTCGCCGACGACACGGGCGGATTTCTTGTACGGCTTGTTGAAGTCGTTGCCCAGCTCACTCATCGCGAACAGCACGCGCCGGTGCACGGGCTTCAAGCCATCGCGCGCATCCGGCAGCGCCCGCCCGACGATTACGCTCATTGCGTAGTCGAGGTAGGACTGTTTCAGCTCGTCTTCGATATTGACCGGGAGGATTTCTTTGGCCAGTTCGCCCATGAGAAGCCTGATTCCTTTTTCTGGTGAAACCTCGTCACATCCAGATGGGACGAACGAAGCTCGCCGCTGCAGAACAAATGCCGTGCAGCGACTTACGACAAATCAACGAGTTATGCCATGGATCTGCGCAGTAAAGGCCACCTCGCGAGGCAGCCCTGGAAACCGCCGGATGTTATCACAAGAGCCGCCACGCACCTATCCCCCAGATGCGCATGGTGCGTAGTTAGTTGACCGGTGACAGGCTGATATGGGACCAGAGGGGCTTAGAAGCGTTGTGGATGGAGATTCAGGGGCAAAATGCAAGGGATTTGTTGCCTTCAAGGGCCTCATCGCGAGTAAGCTCGCTCCCACAGGGATCTGTGCACGCTCGAGATTTCCGCCACGACCCGATCCAATGTGGGAGCGAGCTTGCTCGCGATGGCGACAGGTCAGACAGCACAAACCATCAGTGCAGCCGCTTGCGGCACATCAACTGTGCCAGCTTCGCGGTGTCCGGGCGCTCGATGATGCCCTTTTCCGTGACGATGACGTCGATCAGATCCGCCGGGGTGATATCGAAGACCGGATTGAAGGCGCCCACCTCCGCGCCGAGCCCCCTGCCGCCGATTTCCAGCAGTTCGCGCCCGTCGCGCTCCTCCGCCGGGATGTCTTCACCGCTGGCCAGGCTCATGTCGATGATCGAGCTCGGCGCCACCACCATGAAACGCACACCATGGTGCATGGCACAGACCGCCAGCTGGTAAGTGCCGATCTTGTTCGCCACGTCGCCATTGGCGGCGATGCAATCGGCACCGACGATCACCCAGGTCACACCCTTGGTCTTCATGATATGGGCGGCGGCGGAATCGGCGTTGAGGGTCACCGGAATGCCTTCCCGGGCCAGTTCCCAAGCCGTCAGGCGCGAGCCTTGCAGCCACGGCCGGGTTTCATCGGCATAGACGCATTCCACCATGCCTTCGATATACGCCCCCCGGATAACCCCCAAGGCCGTGCCAAAACCGCCGGAGGCCAGGGCGCCGGTGTTGCCATGGGTGAGAATGGCCTGGGCGTTGCCCTGGTGCTTGCGGATCAGGTCGACCCCCAACTGGGCCATGGTCAGGTTGGCTTCGCGATCGCTCACGTGGATCGCGATGGCTTCAGCCTCGAGTACCGCCAGCGGCTCGGCATGTTCTTTCAAGCGCCCCAGCCGGTCGCGCATTCGATCCAGCGCCCAGAAAAGGTTCGCCGCCGTCGGCCGGGCCTCGGCCAGCAAGGCAAAATCGGCCTCCAGGGCCGCTTGCCAATCGCCGCCTTCGGCCATCCTGGCCCGCGCCGCCAGCACCACGCCATACGCCGCACTGATGCCGATGACCGGTGCGCCGCGCACGGCCATCGAGCCAATGGCCTCGGCCACATCCGCGATACGGGTGCAGGCGAGCCAGCTTTCCTCGAACGGCAAGCTACGCTGGTCCAGCAGGTACAGGACGCCATCACGCCAATCGATGGCCTTCACCTTCTCCGCAGCCAATAGTCGATCGCGCATCCTTCACCCCGTACTCATGAACAAAGCCGCCGATTATAGCGATCCCTCCGCGAAGACGCTCGGGTATACTTCGCCATCCTTTATACCCCATGGAACCGTTCCACGATGCCCAAGCCTGCCGTTGCGCTCGACTTATTATTGCTGCCGACCTGGTTGGTGCCTGTCGAACCCGCCGGTGTAGTGCTCAAGGACCATGGCCTGGGCATTCGCGACGGTTGCATCGTGTTCATCGGTCCACGGGCAGAAGCCCTGAAGTGTGACGCCACCGAGGTCCGTGAACTGCCCGGCATGCTGCTCAGCCCCGGCCTGATCAACGCCCACGGCCACGCGGCCATGACCCTGTTTCGCGGCCTGGCCGACGATCTGCCCTTGATGACCTGGCTGGAACAGCACATCTGGCCGGCTGAAGCCAAATGGGTCGATGAAGATTTCGTCCGGGATGGCACCGACCTGGCAATCGCCGAGCAGATCAAGGGTGGCATCACCTGCTTCTCCGACATGTATTTCTACCCCAAGATCGCCAGCGAGCGCGTCCACGACAGCGGGATTCGCGCGCAAATCGCCATTCCGATCCTCGATTTTCCGATCCCCGGTGCCGCCAGCGCCGACGACTCCATTCGTCAGGGCATCGAATTGTTTGGCGACCTCAAGCACCATCCGCGGATCAAAGTCGCATTCGGCCCGCACGCCCCCTACACGGTGGGGGACGAGAACCTGGAGAAAATCCGCGTGATCGCCGAGGAACTGGACGCGGCCATTCATATGCATGTTCATGAAACCGCCTTCGAAGTGCAGCAGGCTGTGGATAACACCGCTGAGCGGCCAATGGCTCGCCTGGCACGTCTGGGCCTGCTGGGGCCACGCTTCCAGGCTGTGCATATGACTCAGATCAGCGACGAGGACCTGGCCCTGCTGGTAGAAAGCAATTGCAGCGTGATCCATTGCCCGGAATCGAACCTGAAGCTGGCCAGCGGTTTCTGCCCGGTGGAGCGCCTGTGGCAAGGCGGCGTCAATGTCGCACTCGGCACCGATGGTGCGGCGAGCAACAACGACCTGGACCTGCTCGGCGAAACCCGCACCGCCGCCCTGCTGGCCAAGGCCGTCGCCGGGTCGGCCACGGCCCTGGATGCCCATCGGGCGCTGCGCATGGCCACGCTCAACGGTGCCCGGGCGCTGGGGATCGAAGCGACCGTCGGCTCCCTGGAAGTCGGCAAGGCCGCCGACCTGGTGGCCTTCGATCTGTCTGGCCTGGCCCAGCAGCCGATCTACGACCCGGTGTCGCAACTGATTTATGCCACCGGCCGCGACTGCGTCAAATACCTGTGGGTAGGCGGCAAGCCGTTACTGGAGGATGGCCGGCTGACCCGCATGGACGAACCGACACTGATCGCCACGGCCCAGGCCTGGGGTCGGCGCATCAGCGGCCACAACGAATGACCACGCCCCTGGAGCCACGGCTCGGGGCATCTGATTTTTCAAGCTTTTCGAGGATCTGCACATGAGCAACGTCGACCACGCCGAAATCGCCAAGTTCGAAGCCCTGGCCCATCGCTGGTGGGACCGTGAAAGCGAATTCAAACCGCTGCACGACATCAACCCACTGCGGGTCAACTGGATTGACGAACGGGTCAACCTGGCCGGCAAGAAGGTCCTCGACGTCGGTTGCGGTGGCGGCATCCTCAGTGAGGCCATGGCCCAGCGCGGGGCGACGGTGATGGGCATCGACATGGGCGAAGCGCCCCTGGCGGTGGCGCAACTGCATCAATTGGAGTCAGGCGTCAGCGTGGAATACCGGCAGATCACCGCCGAGGCCCTGGCCGAAGAAATGCCCGGCCAATTCGACGTGGTCACCTGCCTGGAAATGCTCGAACACGTGCCGGACCCGTCCTCGGTCATCCGCGCCTGCTTCCGCATGGTCAAGCCGGGCGGCCAGGTGTTCTTTTCAACCATCAACCGCAACCCGAAGGCCTACCTGTTCGCCATCATCGGCGCCGAATACATCATGAAGCTGTTGCCACGGGGCACTCACGACTTCAAGAAATTCATCCGCCCCTCCGAACTGGGCGCCTGGAGCCGCGCGGCCGGGCTGACCGTCAAGGACATCATCGGCCTGACCTACAATCCGCTGACCAAGCACTACAAGCTGGCCGCCGACGTTGACGTCAACTACATGATCCAGACCCTGCGCGAGGAATAAGGCGATGCGTCTCAAAGCGGTTCTCTTCGACATGGACGGCACGCTGCTCGACACCGCGCCGGACTTCATCGCCATCTGCCAGGCCATGCGCGCCGACCGTGGCTTGCCACCGATGAACACCCAGCACATTCGCGACGAGATTTCCGGCGGCGCCCGGGCGATGGTCGCGGTGACCTTTTCCATGGACCCGGAATCACCAGGGTTCGAGGAACTGCGCCAGGAATTCCTTGACCGCTACCTCAAGGGTTGTGCGGTCCACAGCCACCTGTTCGACGGCATGGCCGAAGTGCTGGCCGATATCGAAGCGGCCAATCTGATCTGGGGCGTGGTCACCAACAAGCCAGTGCGTTTCGCCGAACCGATCATGCAGCAACTGGGCCTGGCCGAGCGCTCGAAAGTGCTGATCTGCCCTGACCACGTGAAAAACAGCAAGCCGGACCCGGAACCGCTGACCCTGGCCTGCAAGATGCTCGACCTAGACCCGGCCAGCGTGCTGTTCGTGGGCGATGACCTGCGGGACATCGAGTCCGGCCGCAGCGCCGGCACCAAGACCTGCGCGGTGACCTACGGCTACATCCACCCGGACGACAACCCCAGGCACTGGGGCGCGGATGTGGTGATCGACCACCCCTCGGCGCTGCGTGAAGTGCTGGATAACGCGTTGTGCAGTTGCTGATGTGACTGTCTTGTGATTAAGGGATTTATGTGGGAGCAAGGCTTGCCCGCGATGAAGGCGATGCGGTCGTTCAGGAATCGAGGTGCCTGTTTCGCGAGCAAGCTTTGCTCCCACAGCCTGCTCCCAGCAGCGGGGCTCAATCCCCTCGCCACTATCGCTCCTGCCAACAGATTGATTTGTTGAGGTTTTTTATGTTTGATTATTCCGCCCGTCCCGACCTGCTCAATGGCCGGGTGATCCTGGTCACCGGCGCCGGTCGCGGAATCGGTGCCGCAGCGGCGAAAACCTACGCCGCCCACGGTGCCACCGTACTGCTGCTGGGCAAGACCGAAGCCAACCTGACCCAGATCTACGATGAAATCGAAGCGGCCGGTCATCCGCAGCCAGCGGTGATCCCGTTCAACCTCGAAACCGCACTGCCCCATCAGTACGATGAACTGGCGGCGATGATCGAAACCGAGTTCGGGCATCTGGACGGCTTGCTGCACAACGCCTCGATCATCGGCCCACGCACCCCACTGGAACAATTGTCCGGTGAGAACTTCATGCGGGTGATGCACGTCAACGTCAACGCAATGTTCATGCTCACCAGCACCTTGCTGCCGCTGCTCAAGCTGTCCAAGGACGCGTCCGTGGTGTTCACCTCCAGCAGCGTCGGCCGCAAGGGCCGGGCCTACTGGGGCGCCTATGGCGTGTCCAAGTTCGCCACCGAGGGGCTGATGCAGACCCTGGCCGACGAAGTCGACACCGTCGCCGCCGTGCGCGCCAACAGCATCAACCCCGGCGCCACCCGCACCAGCATGCGCGCCCAGGCCTACCCGGGAGAAAACCCGCTCAACAACCCGACGCCCGAAGCGATCATGCCGGTCTACCTGTACCTCATGGGCCCGGACAGCACCGGCGTCAACGGTCAGGCGTTCAACGCACAATAACGCACAATTATGAAGCCGCCATCGCGACGATTTACCGTCGCGATGGCGGCCCCGGTCGACGCCAAACCAGACGAACCGCCAAGTCCACGTCGCCCCTGCGTTCGCGACTCGCTATCAATTCATTGATTCCTAATCGGTTTTTACACAAGTGAACCGAATGGCACGACTTTCGCTCTAACCTCTTCAAACATGCCATGTTCGGCAGGTAATGGACGGTGAGACGAGACTTATGCCTGCCATGGAAAGCGGACTAGACTCAAATCAGTTGTCCTACGGGACTGAAGGACCAGTAAGACGCGCAGCCCAAAGCCGCCACACCCAACCTGCGGGACAGATTTAGCTTAGGGGCTAACGCCAAATGAAAACGCCCAACCAGATCAACGCGTTCGACTTCGACAGCGCCAAATTGCAGCGTTTGGGCCTGACCCAGCCATCGCCGCTCCCTGCACGCTCGGTCAGTCTGTCGCAATTGCGCCAGCAACTGAGCCAGCAACTACAGACCAGCCTGGAGCCGCAGCGGATCCTGGGCCTGTTTTTCCGGGAAATCCAGCGACTGGTGCCCCTGGATGCGTTGGCTTATCAGCACAAAGCCAGTGACCTGCGCCTGGAGTTCGGGCAACGCGGGCATCACACCCTCAGCTATAACCTCAGCCATGAAGGCGAACACCTGGGTGAGCTGGTATTCCGTCGTAACCAACGTTTCTCCGAGACGGAACAGAGCGACCTTGAATCCATCATGTCGACGCTGCTGTATCCACTGCGCAACGCGCTGCTCTACCGCGCCGCAACCCAAAGCGCCCTGCGCGATCCGCTGACCGGTACCGGCAACCGCATCGCCATGGATCAGACCCTGATGCGGGAAATCGACATGGCCAAGCGTCATTCGCAACCCTTGTCGGTGCTGATGCTCGATATCGATCATTTCAAGCGCATCAACGACAGCCATGGTCACGGCGTTGGCGACGACGTGCTCAAGGCCGTGGCCGAGTCGATCAAGGGCCAACTGCGCAATGTGGACATGGTGTTCCGGTTCGGTGGTGAAGAGTTTCTGATTCTGCTGGCCAATACCAGCCGTGATGCGGCGGCCATGGTCGGCGAACGACTGCGTCATGCCGCCCAGACCCAGGATTACTTCGCCGCAGGCACAAGGATCGAGCTGACGGTCAGCCTGGGGTGCGCCACCCTGCTACCAGGGGAGTCCTCGGAAAGCCTGCTGCGCAGGGCCGACAGCGCGCTGTACGTAGCCAAGCGCGAAGGCCGCAATCGGCTGGCAATGGCCGGCTGAAAACGATTGTGGGAACGAGCTCGCTCCCACAGGGATTTGGGGTGAACCTGAAGCCAGCACTCATCCAAAACAACTGTGGGAGCGAGCCTGCTCGCGATAGGGGCCCGGCAGTCAACCTCCCCGTCGACTGCCCAGACCTCTTCGCAAGCAGGCTCGCTCCCACAGGTTGTGTCTATCTGTAGCGGTAGTAATCAGCTACCGGCCAGCGCCAGACGCTCACGGGTGGCAGACGCCCTGCTGGCAGGCTCAGCCTGTTCCAGCTGCATGCAACGCTCCAGGAACAGGTACATGTAGTCATAGCTCTTGCACACGGCCTGGCGCAGCTCCGTTTGCAGGGCCTTGCTCGGGTTCATCCCCGCCAGCGTACAGATGATTTCCAGGGCTTCCCAAGGATGGGCATCGTCGTACTGGGCATGCATCTTCAGCCATTTCATGGCCCGCTTGCGGTCTTCCTCGGCGAAGGCGGCCGCGTAGACACCATTGGAACACACCAGCGCCGACCACTCTCCCGTGGCGCCTTCGATGGCGTAGTTGGTCGCGGCGATGGCCACGATCAACGAGTCCGAGGAACTGGTGTGCCAGCACCAGTGGCTCAAGGCATGCAGCTCAGGCGGTACCTGCTG
Organism: Pseudomonas sp. NFACC13-1; assembly: GCF_900104425.1. Lineage (NCBI taxonomy): Bacteria > Pseudomonadati > Pseudomonadota > Gammaproteobacteria > Pseudomonadales > Pseudomonadaceae > Pseudomonas > Pseudomonas sp. NFACC13-1. The sequence continues at coordinate 327,342 of NZ_FMXV01000003.1, forward strand.
GGCTTGCAGGTCTTCCAGGGTCACGCCATGGGCGGCGCTCCAGTTGACCCAGTAGTCGGCATGGTTGAGTTCGACACGAATGTTGCGCATCAGCCAGCGACGCGCCATGTCCTCGCCGGGGTGGCGGGCAAAGCGGGTCTTGGTGAGGTTCTGTGCCATGTATAAAGCGAACTGTTCGACGACCGGCCAACCACCAATGAGGTAGTGGCGCATGGTCTTGGCGCTGAGCTTGTTGTCGCGCATGCGCTGATACAGTTCGTGTTCGACAACCCGGCGCTTGCTCTCGCTGCAATCGGTAATGAGCTGCTGTGCCCATTTCGGATAGCTTGTGGCGTCCATGAGCGGGCCTGTTCGGTTGAATGTGTCGATCACTGTCGGGCTCCTTTTGATTGTGATTTTCTCGGATCAACAAGAGTTTCAGCGGAACGTGCCGGGGGCCTTGAATAACAGTGGCTGGGGCCGGGCCGGCCGACATTGCAACGTGTCGCAGGTAAACAATTGCGGGCGTTCGATCACATACCCCTGAGCATAGTCCACCCCTATCTCCAGCAATGCCTGCTCGATCTGGGCGGTTTCAACAAACTCGGCAATCGTGCGCTTACCCATGACGTGCCCGATGTGATTGATCACTTCGACCATTGCACGGTTAATCGGGTCGTCCAGCATATCCTTTACGAAACTCCCGTCGATCTTCAAGAAGTCTACAGGTAAATGTTTCAGGTAAGCGAATGAAGACATTCCGGCGCAAAAGTCGTCCAGAGAAAAATAGCAGCCCAAGCTCTTGAGTTCATTGATAAAGCGGATCGCACTGCCCAAATTCGAAATAGCGCTGGTCTCTGTAATTTCAAAACAAATCATTTCCGGCGGAATCGAGTAAGCCACAAACTGTTTACGCAGGAAGTCGAGGAACGCCTGATCTCCGATAGTTGTGCCTGACAGATTAATCGCACACATCGCCATGGGGCCCTGCCGCGATTCATTCAGGCACTGGCGGATGATCTTGAAGACGTTCTCCACGACCCAACGGTCCAGGGACGTCATCAGCCCGTAACGTTCCGCCGCAGGAATGAAGCTGTCCGGCAGGATCATCCGCCCGGCTTCGTCATGCAGGCGCAACAGGACTTCAATGTGCCCGCCACCATGATCGCCCGGACCCAGCGCGGCGATTTCCTGGGCGTACAGGCAAAAGCGATTTTCCTCCAGGGCCATGTGCAAGCGCTGGACCCAGGCCATCTCGCCAAAGCGCAGGGACAACTCCGAGTCGTCGGCATGATAGACCTGGACCCGGTTGCGCCCCTTTTCCTTGGCCATGTAACAGGCCATGTCGGCAGCCCGCAGGGAAGCCTCCAGGGTCGTCGGAGTCTGGGCGATATGCACCAGGCCGATGCTCACGGTGGTCACGAACGGCCGGCCCTTCCAGACAAAGTGCAGGTTCTGCACGGTCTGGCGCAGCCCTTCGGCGATTTTTTCCGCCGCCTCCGGCGAACAGTTCTCCAGCAGGATCCCGAACTCATCGCCACCCAGCCGGGCCAGGGTGTCGTTTTCCCGCAGCCCTGACTGCAGCAAGGCGCAGATATGCCGCAACAATTCGTCACCCGCCGCATGACCGCAGGTGTCGTTGACCAGCTTGAACTGATCCAGGTCGAGAAACATCAAGGCATGGCGCCCGATCTGGCGAGTGAGGTTGTGCAAGGCCTGCTCGAGGCGATACTCGAATTCGCGGCGGTTGGCCAGGCCAGTCAGGGCGTCATGGGTGGCCTGCCACGACAGGTTGGCGATGTATTGCCGCTCCTGGGTCATGTCATGCAGCACCAGCACGGCGCCACTGACCTTGCCCGCATGGCGGATCGGAGCGCCCACCAGGGTGACCGACACGGTGCTGCCATCCAGGCGCTGGATCAGTTTCGAATGTTCACTGGCGCCGCTGAGCCGACCGCTGAGGATGTGCTCGATCAGGGTCAGTCCTTCGGTCTGGGCATTGTCATCGAGCAAATTGAACAATGCGGCCAGGGGCAAGCCCGTGGCGTGTTCGGCTTTCCAGTGGGTCATCGCTTCGGCGGCGGGGTTCATGTAGGCGATGGCCCCCTCCACGTCGGTGGTGATCACCCCATCGCCGATGGATTGCAGGGTGATCTGTGCCCGCTCTTTCTCCATCTGCAGCGCATTGGCGAACACCTGCCGCTGGGCCAGCAGTTTATGGGTACGCAACAACGCCAGGACGATCAACCCCAGGGCGGTGGCGAAATTGGTCACCAGCAAGAGCCGCAGGATGAAACGCGAGCCCTCGCCCAATGCGTCGCTAAACGCCTTGGCAGCCGGGGTGACGGAATCGTTGATCGCAAAGATCTGGGCCTTCCAGCCGCGAATATCCACCTCTGACGCCTGGCCCGCGACAATACTGCTGTGCATCTGCCGGGCAACGTTATCCAGTTCGGTCAGGTAGCCATCGCCCACCGTCCAGAGATCGATGGCTTCTTCCAGATAACTGAAGTGACGGAAATTCAGATAAAGCCAGATCAGGCTGGCCACATCGTCCGGGTGATTGCCGCCCTTGAGGATGCCGGCCCGTGCCGCTTCCAGGTTCGGCGGTTGGCGGTCCAGCGCTACCCGCAGTTCATGGCCGCCCTCGGGTACGGCGATGGCTTGCTGGTATTTGCGGAAAATTGCCTCGTCGCGGCTGTCGGCGTAGAGGTTGAGGTAATAGATGGCGTCTTTCTGGCCCTTGGACCAGAGACTCTCCCCCGCTACATAGCCGCGGACTGCGGAAAGCACATAAAGGCTGACGCCGCCAAGCAATGCCTGAAATAGCACAACGGCAATAAAGGGCCAGACGATGCCCAGCAGCCGTGGTGTTCCGAGAGTCTGCTTTTGCTTCATGAGGTCCCTTGCACAGGTACTGCCGGACGAACACCCGCCAGAATTCCGCTCCTGACTCAACAGCCTAGGCTAGTTTTCGCCCCATAGAATGGATGGATGAAGAGATCTTTGCGTGGAATTTGGAAGAATCGGCGTGTTTGCCTGTTTTTTCCGATACTAAGCACAGAAAACGGCGGGAAACTCAAGGCTGTTGTATCTGTTGCAAATGACCGTAGAGTCGAGCGTAGAGACCCCCGTCGGCAATCAACTGCAAATGGTCGCCGTCTTCGGCGACTTGCCCACCGTCGAACACCAATACCCGATCGGCCTGCTTCACCGCCGAAAGCCGGTGGGCGATGATCAATGTGGTGCGCGCGCTCAAAAAACGCGCCAGCGCCTGGTGAAGGTTGTACTCGGTGGCCGCGTCCAATGCCGAAGTGGCTTCGTCGAGAATCACCACCCGCGGGTCGGCCAGTACCATGCGGGCGATGGCCAGCCGTTGGCGCTGTCCGCCCGACAGCCGAACCCCGGAACGCCCTACCACGCTTTCCAGGCCCTGGGGCAACGCCCGTACCGTGGCGTCGAGCTGGGCGATTTCCAATGCCCGCCAGCAGTCGTCGTCGCTGCATTCACGCCCCATGGCAAGGTTGGCCCGTACCGTGTCGTTGAACAGCGCCGGATGTTGCAACACCACTGCGACATTCTCCCGAATGGTTTCCAGGCCGATCTCCTGCTGCGTGGCGCCGCCAAAACGAATGCTGCCCGACTGTGGCGTGTACAGCCCCAGCAGCAACTGCACCAAGGTGCTCTTGCCGCCGCCACTGGCCCCGACGATGGCGACTTTCTCGCCCGGCGAAATGGACAGGTTCAACTGGTCGAGCACCAGCTCCTCGCCGTAACCGAAACTCAACCCCTGGATTTCGATGCCCACGGTGTCACGGCCCTTGAACGGATCGACGCCCCCCGTGTACTGGGGCTCGTCGGCCCGGGCCAGCAGTTCGTTGATCCGGTTCAAGGCGCCGCCGGCCGCGTAATAGGCGTATTGCAGGTTCAACAGTTGCTCGACCGGGCCGATCATGAACCAGAGGTAGCTGAACACCGCCAGCATCTGGCCGATGGACAGGTCGGAAAACACCACGGTGAGCATGGCCGCCGCGCGAAAAATATCGATGCCGAACTGGAACAGCAAACCACTGGCGCGGTTCGAGGCATCGGTTTTCCACTGCGAATTCACGGCGTAATCGCGGACCTCCTTGGCACGCATCCCCAATCGGCCAAGGAAATACCCCTGGCGGTTGCCGGCGCGCACTTCCTGGATGGCATCCAGGGTTTCGGTCAAGGCCTGGGTGAAGCGCGAGGTGCTGTCGTTCTCCAGCTTCTTGAGGTGTTTGACCCGCTTGCCCAGTTGCACTGTGGCGTAGATCACCAGCGGGTTGAACAGCAGGATCAGCAGCGCCAGCTTCCAGTGCATCCACACCAGGATCCCGGCGGTGCCCACCAGGGTCAGCATCGCCACCAGGAAACGGCTGAGGGTCTCGCCGATGAATTTGTCGAGGGTGTCCAGGTCGGTGACCAGGTGGGCCGCCACAGTGCCGCTGCCCAGGCTTTCGTACTCGCCCAGGGAGATTCGCTTGAGGCGTTCGATCAAGCGGATGCGAATGCGATAGACAATGTCCTTGGCCAGCCTGGCGAACAGGCGCGCCTGCACCACGTTGAACAGCAAGGCGCCACAGCGCAGGGTCAGGGTCGCCAGCAACATCAGCCCGATGTAGCCGGCTGCGCTCTGCCAGGCCGTGGGTAAGGCATGGTTCATGACTTTCAGGGCCGCATCGCCGTGGCCCAGCAGGACCTCGTCCACCAGCAGCGGCAACAGCAACGGAATCGGCACGCTGCACAGCGTCGCCAGCACGGCCACGCCGTTGGCGATCCACAGGGCTTTTTTATGTTTGAGGGCCAGGCGACGGATCTCCGCCCAGCTCAACCGGTCGATGCGCTGCGAGGTCGATGGGGCTGACAGCCGCTCAGGCACAGGTCGCGCGCTCCAGCCAGCGGCCAAGCAAGGGCGACAACTGGCTCAGGGGCTGGTAACCGTTGGTCAGCAAGGCCAACTGGCCGTCACGCTCGGCCAGTAGCGTGGGAAACCCGGCAATGCCCAAATCCTGGACCCAGGTGAAATCCGCCGCGGTGGCCGCGTGCTGGTCGGCGCGGTCGAAGGCCGCGGCGAATTCGATGCGTGGCAACCCCGCCTGCTCGGCCAGTTCCACCAGGACGCTGGCGTGGGTAACGTCACGGCCTTGTACATAAAAAGCCTGTTGGATCAGCTTCACCAGCGTCCAGGCCAGGTCCGGGGCCAGGCTGCGGGCCGTCACCACTGCCCGGCAGGCGGGCTCGGTGTCGTAGACGAAACCATCCGGCAACGCGCCTTCAAACTTGAAGGGCTGGCCAGTGGCCTGGGTCACGGCCTGCCAGTGCTCGAGAATGTAGCGCCGGGTGGTCGGCTCCAGCGCCGAACCGCTGCCGGTGCGCAAACCGCCCACCACCAGGTGCAACTCCACACCTGCGGCGTGCGCCTGCTCGACCAACGCCTCGGCCACCGGCGCAAAGCCCCAGCACCAGGAACACATCGGGTCCATCACATAGAGCAGGCGTGACGTCATGGCTCAAGCCTCGGAAGATGTTTGCTTGTAGTTGTAGCCGATCGGGTGCGGCATGTTGCGCGCCTTGGCCAACTCGATCTGTTTCTGCCGGTCGATGGCGCTGCGACGGGTTTTCTCGCTCAGCTTATCCCAGCAATGCGGGCAACTGATGCCAGGCACATAGTGCTCCGAAGCGCGGTCTTCCACGCTCACCGGAGTACGACAAGCATGACATTGATCGTAGTCCCCTTCGCTGAGGTCGTGGCGAACGGTCACGCGGTTATCGAACACGAAGCAGTCGCCGCGCCACTTGGTTTCCTCCTGAGGGACCTCTTCGAGGTATTTCAGGATGCCGCCCTTGAGGTGATAGACCTCGTCGAACCCCTGGCCAAGCATGTAGCTGGAGGCTTTTTCACAGCGAATGCCACCGGTGCAGAACATCGCGACTTTCTTGTGCCTGGCCGGGTCGAAGTGGGCCTTGATGTACTCGGGGAACTCGCGAAAGCTGGTGGTCTTGGGGTCGATGGCGCCTTCGAAGGTGCCGATGGACACTTCATAATCGTTGCGAGTGTCGATCAGCAGCACTTCCGGATCGCTGATCAGCGCATTCCAGTCCCGCGGTTCGACGTAGGTGCCGACTTGCTTGTTCGGGTCCACGCCTTCGACGCCAAGGGTGACGATTTCTTTCTTGAGCTTGACCTTGGTGCGGTAGAACGGCTGCTCATCGCAATACGACTCTTTATGGTCGATGTCGATCATGCGCGGATCGTTCTTGAGCCAGGCCAGCAGGCCGTCGATGCCTTCGCGGGTGCCGGAGACCGTGCCGTTGATGCCTTCCTCGGCGATCAGCAACGTACCTTTGATGCCGTTGTCGAGCATGGCCTTGAGCAAGGGCTCACGCAGCTCGACGTAATCTTCCAGGGTGACGAACTTATACAGTGCCGCCACGACAATGGGTTGTGTCATGGGTGTTTCTCCAGGTGGCTACCCTCGTAAAGGGTGAACCGGATACGAAAAAAAACGCGCCGGATGAGCGGCGCGTTGCGGATTCTAGCAAAAACAATATGGCTTTAGGAGCGAAGTGCCCTGCAGGCAAGTGGAGCGAAGCGCTTATCGTGGCGAGGGAGCTTACCGCCGGCTGCTCTGTAGGAGCTGGCGAAGCCTGCGATCTTTTAATCTTTCGCTTGAGATTCAAGTGCAAGGAGAAAGATCGCAGCCTCGTTGCACTCGACAGCACCTACAGCCCCAATGGGAGCAAGCCCTATCGATCAGTGCTTGCTACCACCGGCACAGGTCGGCGAAGCCGGGGCCGCGTCGATCCGGGCCCATTCCTCGGGTGTGTAGGTGTGCAGCGCCAACGCATGGAATTCGCCCATCAGCTCGCCCAGCGTGCCATAGACCTTCTGGTGACGCTTGACGCGATTGAGCCCTTCGAACTGCTGGCTGACCACCACGGCCTTGAAGTGGGTCTGCAGGCCACGGCTGTGCATGTGGCTTTCATCCAGCACTTGCAAATGCTCGGGCTGCAACAGCCCGAGCGTTGATTCGATGCGTTGTTGCATGCTCATACCGGGCTCCGCTTACGGCTTTTTCTTGGCTGGAGCGGCTTTTGGCTCGAGTTCGGCCGTCATGTCGGCCAGCAGCTTGTTGACCACCGGCACCGCGCTTTCCAGCTTGGCCTGGGTCAGTTGGGCCGATTGCTGGGTCAACTGTGGCATTTTTTCCAGGACTTTCTTGCCCAGTGGCGACTGGTAGAAGGCGACCAGGTCCTTGAGCTCCGATTCGTTGAAGTTGCTGGTGTAGAGCTTGACCATGTCCGGCTTGAGCTTGTTCCAGCCGATGGCTTGGTCCAGCGCGGCATTGGCCTTGGCCTGGTAGGTTTCCAGGGTGGCTTTTTTCGACTCAGGGGCCTTGGTCTGTTCAAAGCGCTGGGCGAACATCTGCTGCACTTGCATGTACACCGGAGTGCCCAGTTTGTCAGCGTGCGCCAGGGTCAGGAACGCTTCGGCGCTGGCGTTGTGGCTGGCGGTATCGGCGAAAACAGGGCCGCTGGCACACACCAGAGCAACTGCGGTACAGATGGCACGAAGACGGGTCATCGAGTTTCCTTTCATTACAGGCGAGGTAAAACCCCAAGGGCGACCATTCTGCGCCTAAAAAACGCCGGGGCTCAACCCCGATGGTTGTCGGGTCCGATTGACGGGCCGAAGCCACCGTTGCTGGATTGAGGGATGATTGAGGGAACCGGAGCCGCCCATCTAGGCCTAAACTGCGCATTCAGCCCTTAAGGAGTTTGACCCGATGAGCCGTATCGAAACCGACAGCCTTGGCCAGGTTGAAGTCCCGGACGACGCCTACTGGGGCGCGCAGACGCAGCGTTCCATGATCAACTTCGCCATTGGCAACGAACGCATGCCGCTGTCGGTGTTGCACGCCCTGGCGCTGATCAAGAAGGCCGCCGCACGAGTCAATGATCGCAATGGCGACCTGCCTGCCGACATCGCCCGCCTGATCGAACAGGCCGCCGACGAAGTGTTGGCCGGCCAGCACGACGATCAGTTCCCACTGGTGGTCTGGCAGACCGGCAGCGGGACCCAGAGCAACATGAACGTCAACGAAGTGATCGCCGGACGCGCCAACGAACTGGCCGGCAACCCCCGCGGCGGCAAGAGCCCGGTGCACCCCAACGACCATGTCAACCGTTCGCAGAGCTCCAACGACTGCTTCCCCACCGCGATGCACATCGCCGCCGCCCAGGCCGTGCATCAGCAATTGTTGCCGGCCATCGGCGAGCTGTCCGGCGGTCTCGCGGAGCTGGCCGCGCGCCACATGAAGCTGGTCAAGACCGGCCGTACCCACATGATGGATGCCACGCCGATCACCTTTGGCCAGGAGCTGTCGGCGTTCATTGCACAGCTCGATTACGCCGAACGGGCGATTCGCGCCGCGCTACCGGCGGTCTGCGAACTGGCCCAGGGCGGCACGGCAGTGGGCACCGGGCTCAATTCACCCCATGGGTTCGGCGAAGCGATTGCCGCTGAACTGGCGGCGCTGTCGGGCCTGCCGTTCGTCACCGCACCCAACAAGTTTGCCGCGTTGGCCGGCCATGAACCCCTGACCTCGTTGTCCGGCGCGCTGAAAACCCTCGCCGTGACCCTGATGAAAATCGCCAACGACCTGCGCCTGCTGGGCTCCGGGCCACGGGCCGGGTTCGCCGAGGTGAAACTGCCGGCCAACGAACCAGGCAGTTCCATCATGCCAGGCAAGGTCAACCCGACCCAGTGCGAAGCCTTGTCGATGCTGGCCTGCCAGGTCATGGGCAACGACGTGACCATCGGTTTCGCCGCCAGCCAGGGGCATTTGCAGTTGAACGTGTTCAAGCCGGTGATCATCCATAACCTGCTGCAATCGATTCGCCTGTTGGCCGACGGCTGCAGCAACTTCCAGCAGCACTGCATCGCCGGGCTCGAGCCGGACGCCGAGCAGATGGCCGCGCACCTGGAACGAGGGTTGATGCTGGTGACCGCGCTGAACCCACACATCGGCTACGACAAGTCAGCGGAAATCGCCAAGAAAGCCTACGGTGAAGGGCTGACCTTGCGCGAGGCGGCGTTGCAGCTGGGGTACCTGACCGATGAAGAGTTCGATGCCTGGGTGAGGCCGGAGAATATGCTGGAAGCGGGTAGCCAGGGCTGAGTTTTGCCTTGATCGATAGTGCGCTATCGCGAGCAAGCTCGCTCCCACAGGGACAGCGTGGACCGCGATAGGACATCCACTGAAGATCCACTGTGGGAGCGAGCTTGCTCGCGATGAGGCCGGCAGGCTCGACATCACTGTTGCCTCACAAGCCGTTATCGCGAGCAGGCTCGCTCCCACAGGGGCTAACGCCCGACAGCCAAGCGCTCGCGCCGGGCCCTGAGCCCGGCGATCAGCGAGGGCCCCAGGGCAACCAGCGCCGACCCCAGGACCACCAGCACCGCCCCGCCATAGCCCAACAGATTGATCTGCTCGGCATGGACATAATCAGGCCACCACCAGGCCGCCATCGCCACCGCGGCGAAGGTCACCAGCGGCGTGATCGCCAGGGTCGCGCTGACCCGCGACGCTTCCCAATGGGCCAGGGCTTCGGCAAACGCGCCATAGGCAATCAGTGTGTTGAGGCAGCAAGCGAGCAACAACCAACCTTGCAACGGGCTCAATTGCAGCGCCTCCAACGGATGCACCCAGGGTGTGAGCAGCAACGCGCAGAACAGGTAGATCACCATCATCACCTGCAACGAGTTCCACACCGTCAACAATTGCTTCTGGCCCAGGGCATAGAACGTCCAGACCGTCGACGCCAGCAACACCATCAGCACCCCGGCGGTGTAGTCGCTCAGGGACGTCAGCAGCTCGCCCAGGCGCTGGTTGAAAAACAGCGTGAAACCGATCAGCAGCACCAGCAGGCCGATGCCCTGCCCCACGCTGAACCGCTCCTTGAACACGAACAGGCTGGCGACCAGCAACATGATCGGCCCCATCTGCACCACCAGTTGCGCGGTGCCGGGGCTCAAGCGATTCAGGCCCATCAGGTACAGCACGTAGTTGCCCACCAGCCCGAGCACCGCCATCGCCACCAGCCAGCCGCCGCGAGGGCCGAGCACCTTGCGACTGGGCAGGCGCCGGGTGGCCGCCAGATAGATGAACAGCAAACCGCCGGACACCAGCAAGCGAAACCAGGTCACGGTGACCGGGTCCATCACTTGCAGCACTTGCTTGAGCTTGATCGGCAGGATTCCCCAGAGCAGGGCAGTCAACAGGGCAAGGAACAAGCCGTAGACCCAGCGACCGGACGATATGTGCATGCAACCCTCGAAGCCCAGGACAAAGAACGCCCATTCTAGGCATCTATCGCCCAGCAACACAGGAACAGTTGTGGATTAATTGAACCGGGTACGGATATGGCACATGGCCGCCTATCGGCTCGCCAAGCAGCCGTCAACGCCAGCCCCTAAACTTCACTCAACCTGATCCGCCGCCTCTTTTGGAGCCCCTCATGCTCGGCAAACGCGCCCAGGACCTCGCCCCTGCGATGGTCTTTCCCAGTGATCGGATTTGCCGGATAAACGGCGAATTTTACTTCAACACCCGGGAAGGCACCCAGGAAGGGCCGTTCGCCAGTCGCGAGGATGCGTTGCGGGAGGTAGAGGCGTATGTACAGCGAATGCTGCAACTGACGCAGGTCGCCAGCTAGCGCACCGCGCTCTTGCTCCCACTGGGCTCTGTAGGAGCTGGCGAAGCCTGCGATCTTTTGCTCTTTTACTTGAGATTCAAGCGGCTGGGGAAAGATCGCAGCCTCGTTGCACTCGACAGCTCCTACGCAGTCCAGTCGCCACAAAAGCGCTGTGCAATGCTTATCTCACCGCCTCGAACAACCCCGTAGCCCCCATCCCGCCGCCCACGCACATGGTCACGATGCCGTAACGCAGGTTGCGCCGTTGCAGCTCACGCACCAGATGCCCCACCTGCCGCGAACCGGTCATGCCGAATGGATGGCCGATGGAGATCGAACCGCCATTGACGTTGTATTTCTGCGGATCGATTTCCAGCCGGTCGCGGCTGTACAGGCACTGGGATGCAAACGCCTCGTTGAGTTCCCACAGGTCGATATCGGCGATCCGCAAGCCCTTGGCCTTGAGCAGCTTGGGCACCGAAAACACCGGGCCGATACCCATTTCGTCCGGCTCGCAACCGGCCACCGTAAAGCCACGGAAAAACGCCTTGGGCTTGAGCCCCAGGGCCAGGGCTTTTTCCAGGCTCATCACCAAGGTCATCGAAGCCCCATCGGACAACTGCGAGGAGTTGCCCGCCGTCACCGAGCCGTCTTCGGCAAACACCGGCTTCAGGCCCGCGAGGCTTTCATAGGTGGTGTCGGGACGGTTGCAGTCATCACGATCGACCACGCCATCGAGGATCTGCACGGCACCCGTGTTCTTGTCCTCGATCCGGTACTTGACCGCCATCGGGATGATTTCGTCATCGAACAACCCGGCCGCCTGGGCCTTGGCGGTGCGTTGCTGGCTCTGCAAGGCGTAGCGATCCTGCTCCTCGCGGCTGACCTGGTAGCGTCGGGCGACGATTTCGGCGGTCTGGCCCATGGGAAAATAAATCCCGGGCACCTGCTCCTTGAGCAGCGGGTTGATCAGGTTGTCGGTGTTGACGCTTTTCATCGTCAGGCTGATGGACTCCACCCCGCCGGCCACGATGATGTCGCTGCAACCGGAAGCGATCTGGTTGGCGGCGATGGCAATGGCTTGCAAGCCCGAAGAACAGAAGCGGTTGAGGGTCATGCCGGCCGTGCCGATGCCCAATTGCGAGAGCACCGCCACGTTGCGCCCGATATTGTAGCCCTGGGCACCTTCATTGGAGCCGGCCCCGACGATACAGTCCTCGACACTGGCCGGGTTGATGTCGTTGCGCGCCAGCAAGGCATTGACGCAATGGGCCGCCATGTCATCCGGACGGGTCATGTTGAACTTGCCACGAAAGGACTTGGCCAGGCCGGTCCGTACGCTGTCGACGATCACCACTTCACGCATGGCTGCACCTCATTGTTGTAGTCGGTTGAGAGTGGATCGAGCATAGATCCACCGGATAACCGACCGCGACAATCATTCACCTCGCGTATGCGCACCCATCGCCCTAGCGCTTCTTCTTGCGAGCCTGTTTCGCACTGCGCTCGAAAGCCGCCTCCAGCGCCTGGTTGAGGGTGCGCAACACCTTGACCCGCGCCCAGCGCTTGTCGTTGGCCTCCACCAAGGTCCAGGGTGCAATCTCGGTGCTGGTGCGGTCGACCATGTCGCACACCGCGGCGCGGTAGTCATCCCACTTGTCGCGGTTGCGCCAGTCATCCTCGGTGATCTTGAAGCGTTTGAACGGGATGTCCTCGCGCTCCTGGAAACGTTCCAGCTGGGTTTCCTTGTCGATCGCCAGCCAGAACTTGACCACCACCACACCGGCATCGGCGAGCTGTTCCTCGAAGTCGTTGATCTCCCCGTAGGCCCGCAGCCAGTCGGCCTGGCTGCAAAACCCTTCGACCCGCTCCACCAGCACCCGGCCGTACCAGGAGCGGTCGAACATGGTGAACTTGCCGCGTGCGGGAATATGCCGCCAGAACCGCCACATGTAGGGATGGGCGCGCTCTTCTTCCGTGGGCGCGGCGATGGGCACGATGTTGTATTGGCGCGGGTCCAGGGCCGCCGTGACCCGCCGGATCGCCCCGCCCTTGCCCGCCGCGTCATTGCCTTCGAACACCGCCACCAAGGCATGCTGGCGCATGCGTTTGTCCCGCAGCAGCCCGGCGAAGCGCGCCTGCTCGGTGATCAGTTGTTCTTCGTAGTCGGCCTTGTCCAGGCGCCGGGTCATGTCCAGGCTGTCGAGCAACGTGATCTGGCCATCCAACTCGGGCAGCGGCGCCACGCTGACCTTTTGCGGCTTGATCTTCGGCCGGTCCAGGGCCTGGCGCAAGCCGTCGAGCAGGATCCGCCCGACGGTGAGGCTGCGATAACAGCTGTCCACCCCTTCGATCACATGCCACGGTGCGTAATCGCGACTGGTGCGGCGCAGCACACGCTCGCCGTATTTGACGAACTTGTCATAGGTCTGGGATTGCTGCCAATCCAGCGGGCTGATGCGCCAACTGTGCAGCGGGTCATCCTTGAGCCCCTTGAGGCGGGCCTTCATTTGTTTCTTGGACAGGTGGAACCAGAACTTGAAGATCAGCGCGCCCTCATCGCAGAGCATTTTTTCCAGGCGCTCGGCCCCGGCGATCGCCTGGTCGAGCCGTGGGTCCTTGAACTCGCCATGGACCCGGCCTTGCAGCATCTGGCTGTACCAGTTGCCGAAGAAAATCCCCATGCGCCCCTTGGCCGGCAGCATCCGCCAATAACGCCACGCGGGAGGCCGCGCCAGTTCCTCGTCGGTCTGCTGGTCGAAGGTGCGCACTTCGATCAGCCGCGGGTCCATCCATTCATTGAGCAACTTCACCGTCTCGCCCTTGCCCGCGCCTTCGATGCCGTTGATCAACACGATGACCGGAAACCGACCCTGCTGCTGCAACTCGAACTGCGCTTCCAGCAGTGCTTCACGCAGGGCCGGCACCTCGGCCTCAAAGGTGTCTTTATCGATGACGTGACCGATTTCAGCGGATTCGAACATGGACAGCTCCTTCCAGGGATTGGGGCAAGACTAGCGGATTGGATGCGGCCCGTGTAGGAGCTGTGTAGGAGCTGTGTAGGAGCTGTCGAGTGCGACGAGGCTGCGATCTTGTCCCAGTCAATTGAGTCTCAAGCGAAGATCGCAGCCTCGTTGCACTCGTCAGCTCCTACGGATGCGTATGCACAGGAGCAATCGGTAGTCGATCGGCTAGAATGGCCGCTCAGTTTCGACCGAGCCTGCCATGACGCCTGTACAGCACCACGCCCAACTCGACTGGGACGACCAGGGTCGCCCGCGTTCGCGGGTGTTCGACGACGTGTATTTCTCCGATCAGTCCGGGCTGGAAGAAACCCGTTACGTGTTTCTCGAACAGAACAACCTGGCCGAGCGCTTTGCCACGCTGCCCGCCGACGGGCGCCTGGTGATCGGCGAAACCGGCTTTGGCACCGGCTTGAATTTCCTCTGCGCCTGGCAGTTGTTCGAACAATGCGCGCCGGCCGGGGCGCGGCTGCATTTCGTCAGCGTCGAGAAATATCCATTGACTCCGCAGGACCTGTGCCGGGCCCTGGCCCTCTGGCCGCAGCTCGCCCTCCAGGCCGAGCAACTGCTTGGGCAATACGTGGCGATCCATCAGGGGTTCCAGCGCCTGGTCCTGGCCAATGGGCGGGTGACGCTGACCCTGTTGATCGGCGATGCCCTGGAGCAGTTGCCGCAACTGGACGGGCAGATCGACGCCTGGTTCCTGGACGGTTTCGCACCGGCCCGGAACCCCGAAATGTGGACCGCCGAGCTGTTCGCCGAACTGGCCCGGCTGGCCGCACCCGGCGCCACCCTCAGCACCTTCACCAGCACCGGCTGGGTCCGGCGTTTGCTGAACGCGGCGGGCTTCAAGATGAAGCGCACGCCGGGCATCGGCCATAAGTGGGAAATCCTGCGGGGCGTGTTTCTTGGCTGGCCGGAGCAGATGGCGGCGCCATCCCCGGCAAAACCCTGGTACGCCCGCCCCGTGCCCCCCACCGGCGAGCGCCGGGCCCTGGTGATCGGGGGCGGCCTGGCCGGTTGTGCCAGCGCGGCGAGCCTGGCCGCACGTGGTTGGCAGGTGACGCTGCTGGAGCGTCATGCCGGGTTGGCCGAGGAGGCCTCCGGCAACCCCCAGGGCGTGCTGTACCTCAAGTTGTCGGCCCACCGCACCGCATTGTCGCAGATGATCCTCAGCGGCTTCGGCTACACCCGACGCGTGCTGGAGCAACTGCAACGCGGCGTTGACTGGGATGCCTGCGGCGTTTTGCAGTTGGCCTTCAACAGCAAGGAAGCCGAACGCCAGGCACAACTGGCCGAGGCGTTCCCAACGGATCTACTGCGCACTCTGGATCAGTCCGAGGCCCAGGCCCGATCCGGTATCGGCCTGGCCTGTGGAGGCTTGTTTTATCCCGAGGGCGGCTGGGTGCATCCGCCAGCGTTGTGTCGCTGGCAAGCCTCGGGACCGGCGATCGATGTGCAACCCCATCATGACGTGCTGCACTTGCGCCGCGTCGATGGCCAATGGCAGGCATGGGACCGCGAACGCTGCCTGGCCAGTGCGCCGGTGGTGATCCTCGCCAGTGCTGCCGAGATCAAACGCTTCGAACCGGCTGCCGACTTGCCGCTCAAGCGCATTCGCGGGCAGATCACCCGTCTGCCGCAAACCCGCCGCAGCCAGAGCCTGGCGACGGTGGTCTGCGCCGAAGGTTATGTGGCGCCGCCGCGGCAGGGTGAACATACCCTGGGCGCCAGTTTCGACTTCAACAGCGACGACCTGACCCCCACCGCCGCCGAGCACGCCGGCAACCTGCGCATGCTCGAAGAAATCTCCCAAGACCTGGTGCAGCGCTTGAACGCCGCTACCTTGGACCCGGAGCACCTCGAAGGCCGCGTGGCGTTTCGTTGCACCAGCCCGGATTACCTGCCGATTGTCGGACCGTTGGCCGACCGCCAAGCCTTTACCGACGCCTATGCGGCCCTGGGCAAAGATGCCCGCCAAGTACCGGACGTCCCTTGCCCGTGGCTCGAGGGCCTGTACATCAACAGCGGCCACGGTTCCCGAGGCCTGATCACCGCGCCCCTGTCGGGCGAACTGATCGCCGCCTGGCTGGACAACGACCCCCTGCCACTGCCCCGCAGCGTGGCCGAGGCCTGCCACCCGAACCGGTTTGCGTTGCGGGCCTTGATTCGGGGCAAGGCTTAGCACCGACTTCTTAAGACATGTCACAACCCTTGTGGGAGCGAGCTTGCTCGCGATAGCGTTGGGTCAGTCAACTCAGAGGTCAACTGATCCTCCGCTATCGCGAGCAAGCTCGCTCCCACAAGGATCACGCGACATTCAACCCAACCCCGCCCGCCGGCTTATAACGCATCGATCTAAAACTCACAGCAATCCCTCCGGTCAGTTTCAGGGTACCTGCCCTTTTGGCAGGTGCTGCTTGACCCCTCCCCAACGGAAAAACCGGTAAGGACTTATGTGCGGATTAGCTGGAGAGTTACGTTTCGATCAACAACCTGCGGACCTTGCGGCCGTGGAGCGAATCACCCATCACCTGGCCCCTCGTGGCCCTGACGCGTGGGGTTTTCATAGCCAGGGGCCGATTGCCCTGGGCCATCGGCGCCTGAAAATCATGGACCTGTCGGACGGCTCGGCCCAGCCGATGATCGACAATCAACTGGGCCTGTCCCTGGCCTTCAACGGCGCGATCTACAACTACCCGGAACTGCGCACCGAGCTCGAAACCCTGGGCTACACCTTCTATTCCGGTGGCGACACCGAAGTGCTGCTCAAGGGCTACCACGCCTGGGGCGAAGCGCTGCTGCCCAAGCTCAACGGCATGTTCGCGTTCGCCATCTGGGAGCGCGATGCCAAGCGGCTGTTCATCGCCCGCGACCGCCTCGGCGTCAAGCCGCTGTACCTGTCGCGCACCGGCCAGCGGCTACGTTTCGCCTCGGCATTGCCGGCCCTGCTCAAGGGCGGCGACATCAACCCCATGCTCGACCCGGTGGCCCTCAACCATTACCTGAATTTCCACGCCGTGGTCCCGGCGCCCCGTACCTTGCTGGCCGGTGTTGAAAAACTGCCGCCCGCTACTTGGATGCGCATCGAAGCCGACGGCACCACCGAGCAGAAAACCTGGTGGACCCTGCCCTACGGCCCTCGGGCCGACGAACAGCACCTGAACCTGGAAGACTGGACCGACCGCGTGCTCGACAGCACCCGTGAAGCCGTCGCCATTCGCCAGCGTGCCGCCGTGGATGTCGGCGTGCTGCTGTCCGGGGGCGTCGACTCAAGCATGTTGGTGGGTCTGTTGCGGGAAGTGGGCGTGGAAGACCTGTCCACGTTCTCCATCGGTTTCCAGGATGCCGGCGGCGAGCGCGGTGACGAATTCCAATATTCGGACCTGATCGCCAAGCACTACGGCACCCGCCACCACCAACTGCGCATCGACGAAAAAGAGATCATCGAGCAACTGCCCGCGGCGTTCCGCGCCATGAGCGAGCCGATGGTCAGCCACGACTGCATCGCCTTCTACCTGCTGTCGCGGGAAGTGGCCAAGCATTGCAAAGTCGTACAAAGCGGCCAGGGCGCCGACGAGCTGTTCGCCGGTTACCACTGGTACCCGCAGGTCGATGGCGCCAGCGATCCGTACGCCGCCTATCGCGCTGCGTTCTTCGACCGCAGCTACGAAGAATATGCCGCCACCGTGCAGCCTAACTGGCTGACGGCCAATGACGCGGCCGGTGACTTCGTCAAGGAACATTTCGCCCAACCCGGGGCCGATGCCGCGGTGGACAAGGCCCTGCGCCTGGACAGCACCGTGATGCTGGTGGACGACCCGGTCAAGCGCGTCGACAACATGACCATGGCCTGGGGCCTGGAAGCGCGCACGCCGTTCCTGGACTACCGCTTGGTGGAGCTTTCGGCCCGGGTCCCGGCAAAGTTCAAGTTGCCCGATGGTGGCAAGCAGGTACTCAAGGAAGCCGCCCGACGGGTGATCCCCAGCGAGGTGATCGACCGCAAGAAAGGTTATTTCCCAGTGCCAGGCCTCAAGCATCTGGAAGGCCACACCCTGGCCTGGGTCCGCGAACTGCTGCTGGATCCGAGCCAGGATCGCGGCCTGTTCGACCCGGCCATGCTCGACCGCCTGCTCACCGACCCCAACGGCCAGCTCACGCCGTTGCGCGGTTCGCGGCTATGGCAGCTGGCGGCGCTGAACCTGTGGCTCAGCGAGCAAGGAATCTGATCGATGAAACCTCACGCAACCGTTCACAACCAACGCCTCTTGCGCGGCCAGGCGCCTTCTTACGAACGCCTGCAGGCACGCCTGGCCGAAGACGGCAGCGAATTGGGCGCCGACCCGATCGCGGTGCATTGTGGCTGGGGCCGACTGCTGATCGGCCACACCTTCCCGGACCCGGCGAGCCTGGCCCGGGAACTGCTCAACGAACAACCCGGCGAACGCGACATTGCCTTGTACGTGGCCGCACCCCAGCAGGTGCTGGGGTTGGAGCCGGCGCAACTGTTCCTCGACCCATCCGACACCTTGCGCCTGTGGTTCAGCGACTATCGCCAATCCACCCGGGTGTTTCGCGGTTTCCGGATTCGCCGGGCCCAGAGCGAGGCCGACTGGCAGGCCATCAACCAGCTCTACCAGGCCCGGGGCATGTTGCCCATCGACCCGCTGCGACTAACCCCGCGTCACGAGGGCGGCCCGGTCTACTGGCTGGCCGAAGACGACGACACCGGCACGGTGATCGGCAGCGTCATGGGCCTGAATCATCAGAAGGCCTTCAACGACCCGGAAAACGGCAGCAGCCTCTGGTGCCTGGCCGTAGACCCGCAATGTTCACGCCCTGGTGTTGGCGAAGTACTGGTGCGCCATCTCATCGAGCATTTCATGAGCCGGGGTTTGAGCTACCTCGACCTGTCGGTGCTGCATGACAATCGCCAGGCGAAAAACCTCTACGCCAAGCTCGGTTTTCGCAACCTGCCGACCTTCGCCATCAAGCGCAAGAACGGCATCAACCAGCCGTTGTTTCTCGGGCCGGGCCCCGAGGCGCAGTTCAACCCCTATGCACGGATCATCGTCGAGGAAGCCCACCGTCGCGGCATCGAAGTGCAGGTGGACGATGCCGAGGCCGGCTTGTTCACACTGGTCCACGGCAGCCGCCGGGTGCGCTGTCGCGAATCCCTGAGCGACTTGACCAGCGCCATCAGCATGACCTTGTGCCAGAACAAAAGCCTGACCCACAAGGTACTGAAAAGCGCCGGCCTGAACCTGCCGGCCCAGCAGTTGGCGGGCAACGCCGATGACAACCTGGCGTTCCTCGATGAGCACGAACGGGTGGTGGTCAAGCCGCTGGACGGGGAACAGGGCCAAGGTGTGGCGGTGGATCTGCGCACCATCGAGGAAGTGCAGAGCGCCATCGAGACGGCTCGGCAGTTCGATAGCCAGGTGTTGCTGGAAAGCTTCCACGAAGGGCTGGACCTGCGCGTCCTGGTGATCGGCTTTGAAGTGGTGGCGGCGGCGATCCGGCGTCCGGCGGAAGTGATCGGCGACGGCCGACACACCATTGGCGCCTTGATCGAAGCCCAGAGCCGTCGACGGCAGGCCGCCACGGGCGGTGAAAGCAAGATCCCGATGGATGCCGAGACCCTGCGCACACTCAACGCGGCGGGGTTCGACTACGACAGCGTGCTGCCGGCCGGGGAACACCTGTTCGTCCGGCGTACGGCGAACCTGCATACCGGCGGCGTGCTGGAGGATGTCACCGCCATCCTGCATCCGACCCTCGTCGATGCGGCGGTGCGCGCCGCCCGGGCGTTGGACATTCCCATGGTCGGCCTCGACCTGCTGGTGCCGGCGGCCGATCAACCCGAGTACGTGTTCATCGAAGCCAACGAACGCGCCGGCCTGGCCAACCACGAACCCCAGCCCACCGCCGAGCGCTTTGTGGACTTGTTGTTTCCTCATAGCCAGACGGTGGCCTAGCAGAAATGTGGTGCCTGAACAGTCCCCATCGCGAGCAAGCTCGCTCCCACATGGAATTTTTGGTGTTTATACATTCTGTGTTCACTGCGGAAACCCTGTGGGAGCGAGCTTGCTCGCGATAAGGCCAGTGCAAGCCCCCTTATCCAACAGTCGGACTCACTCATCGAAACCATCGATGCGCTCAACCCATCAGGAGTTTCCATGATCAGTAAAATTCCCGAACCGGATCTCGAATACCTGCAAAAGGTCCTGCTGGAAATGCTCGCCATTCCCAGCCCCACCGGCTTTACCGACACTATCGTGCGCTACGTCGCCGAGCGGCTCGAGGAGCTGGGTATCGCGTTCGAAATGACCCGTCGCGGCACGATCCGCGCCACGCTCAAGGGCCGCAAGAGCAGCCCCGACCGGGCCGTCTCGGCGCACCTGGATACCATCGGCGCCTCGGTGCGGGCCATCAAGGACAACGGTCGCCTGACCCTGGCCCCGGTAGGTTGCTGGTCCAGCCGGTTTGCCGAAGGCAGCCGGGTCAGCCTGTTCACCGACACCGGCGTGATTCGCGGCAGCGTGCTGCCATTGATGGCGTCCGGGCACGCGTTCAACACCGCCGTGGATGAAATGCCCATCAGTTGGGACCACATCGAATTGCGCCTGGATGCCTATTGCGCCACCCGCGCCGACTGCGAAACCCTGGGGGTGGGCATCGGCGATTATGTGGCCTTCGATCCCCTGCCGGAATTCACCGAAAGCGGCCACATCAGCGCCCGGCACCTGGACGACAAGGCCGGGGTCGCGGCGCTGCTGGCGGCGCTCAAGGCAATTGTGGACAGCGGTGAAGAACTGCTGATCGATTGTCACCCACTGTTCACCATCACCGAGGAAACCGGCAGCGGTGCCGCAGCCGCGCTGCCCTGGGACGTCAGCGAATTCGTCGGCATCGACATCGCGCCCGTCGCCCCCGGCCAGCACTCGAGCGAACATTCGGTCAGCGTGGCGATGCAGGACTCCGGAGGCCCCTACGACTATCACCTGTCGCGGCACCTGCTGAAACTGGCCAAGGAGAACGACATATCGGCCCGCCGTGACCTGTTCCGCTATTACTTCAGCGATGCTCATTCGGCCATCACCGCCGGCCACGATAGCCGTACCGCCCTGCTCGCCTTCGGCTGCGACGCCACCCATGGCTACGAACGCACCCACATCGACAGCCTGGCCGCCCTCAGCCGCCTGCTCAGCGCCTACATTCTCAGCCCACCGGTGTTTGCCAGCGACGCACAACCGGCCCAAGGCTCGCTGGACCGCTTCAGTCACCAGATCGAGCATGATGCACAGATGGAAAGCGATACCCGGGTGCCATCGGTGGATAGCCTGGTGGGGCAGCGGTCGGATAGCTGATCCAGCATTTAATTGCCTGGAATATCGCCATCGCGAGCGAGCTCGCTCCCACATTGAGTCTTCAGTGCGGCTCAGAGCCCTGTGGGAGCGAGCTTGCTCGCGATGAGGCCAGAACAGGCCCCACAAAACCCAAGGCTAGCCGCAAAAGCCCATTGGCCGTAGCATCGCCTCATTGTCTAGCCGAGGTACCCCATGCTCATCCCCCACGACCAACTCGAAGTCGACACACTCACTCGCCTGATCGAGGATTTCGTGACCCGCGACGGCACCGACAACGGTGACGACACCCCGCTGGAAACCCGGGTTCTACGGGTCCGGCAAGCGCTGACCAAAGGCCAGGCGTTGATCGTCTTCGACCCCGAAAGCGAACAGTGCCAACTGATGCTCAAGCACGACGTGCCCAAGCACCTATTCGACTGAACACGCCTTGCGGGCGGCGTGGGCCTTTTTCCTCTGGATCTTTTCGTAGATTTCGGAGCGATGGACATCGACGTGCCGTGGCGCTTCCACGCCAAAACGCACGGTGGTGCCGCTGACCGACAGCACACGGACGGAAATATCGTCACCGATGGAAATCAACTCACCCACAGCGCGGCTTAATACGAGCATGGTTCTTGTCCTTAAGAATGTCTGGACCCTGACCATGCCCGGCCTGCTTTCCGTTCTCAAGACACCGGCGAGAATTCAGTAAGGCCCTACAAGCAAAGTTCTTGCGACTGAAGGAAACTTCCTGCAAAACCCTGCTGGACCGTAGGTTATTTCAGGACGCCGAGAACCGCGGGCCGAATAGAATCACGCTCGCCCCCAGCACGCAGAGCGCCACGCCAATCCAGTCGGAACCCAGTGGCCGGACCCGCTCCACCACGGCCAGCCAGCCAATCGAGGCAACGATATAGATGCCGCCATAGGCGGCGTAGGCACGGCCGGCGTACGTCGCTTCGATGCGAGTCAGCAACAGGGCGAACAAGGTCAGGCTGAGCAGCGCCGGGGCGATCCACCAGGCGCTCTTGCCTTGGCGCAGCCACATCCAGAAGGCGTAGCAACCGGCGATTTCAAACAGCGCGGCGAGAAAAAACCATAAGTAATTGAGCATGCAGATGTCCATCAGGAAGGCCGAATGGCGCCATCCTGAGGACATCGGGCAGCCAGGTCAATTCAGGTTCTGCCGAGCCTTGGCGCGCATCTTGTCGGCCATGACGGTCATTTCGTCGTACAGCAACTGTGGGTTCTTCTGCTTGAGGGCCCACGCCATGCGTCCCTGTTCATGGGGCAGGATCATGAACTGACCCTGGGCGACTTGCTGGTAGATGTAGTCGGCAATGTCGGCGGCGCTGATCGGCGAGCTTTCCAGCAATTTGCCAACCTGGGCCTTCATGGCCGGGGTCGGACCGCGGAAGGAGTCCAGCAGATTGGTCTGGAAGAACGATGGGCACACCACGTGTACGCCGACCTCCTGCTGCGCCAGTTCAACCAACAGGCTTTCCGACAACGCCACCACACCGGCCTTGGCCACGTTGTAGTTGCTCATGGCTGGCCCCTGCATCAGGGCGGCCATGGAAGCGATGTTGATGATCTTGCCGCGGCTTTTTTCCAGCAGCGGCAGGAACGCCTTGCAGCCCTTGACCACGCCCATCAGGTTGATCGCGATCTGCCAGTCCCAATCCTCCAGGGAGAGTTCGCTGAAGAACCCACCCGAGGCGACGCCGGCATTGTTGACGATGATATCGATGCCGCCGAGCTTCTCTTCGCAAGCCTGGGCGAACGCCGTCAATTGGCTGTAGTCGCGCACATCGCAGCGCTGGATGAAGCCGTCGCCACCCGCCGCGCGCACGAGTTTGAGGGTTTCCACAAGGCCTGGTTCGCTGACATCCGATAAGGCCAGGCGCCAGCCTTCACGGGCCCAGCGCAGCGCGATTTCGCGACCCAGGCCGGAGCCGGCACCAGTGATCATCATGCGATTTTGCATAGCAAACAGCCTTGTTCCGGGAGAGATAGGCCGAGTGTAGCGAAGGCGCCTGCCGGACCCACGCTCCATCAGATTGCTGAATGGCGAGGGCAAACCGTAGCCGCTATAAAAACTTTGAATTTTTTACCAGACGTAACGGTCGGACTTAATAAGCCGCCCGGATTTAACACATGCGTGCTGGTAGTTGGAAGTTACAACACTCCAAAACTGACCAATAAGGAAATCTACAATGGGCACAATACTTATCATCATCCTGATCCTCCTGCTGATCGGTGGTCTTCCGGTCTTCCCGCACTCCAGAAGTTGGGGTTACGGTCCGTCCGGCATCATTGGTGTAGTGTTGGTGGTGCTGTTGGTCCTGCTATTACTGGGCAAGATATAAACCGCTAAGTAAGCGCAAAAAAAAGAGGCCTTTGCAGGCCTCTTTTTTTATGCTCGCCGTTTATCAGTCCGGCTTGCCGTCAACAACGCCCGCGGTGTTATCCAACAGGCTCTTGGTCGCGGTTTGCAGGAACGATTCGAGCTTGAGCTTCATCTCGGCAGTGTCCGGTGCGTCCGGGATGATTTGCGCATGAGGGTTGGCGCCCAATTCATAGCGGTACATCTTCGGCGGCATTTCCTTCTCCTTCGGCAGGACCAGGATCTTGTCGTCGCGAATGATCGCCGTCGTCTGTTCACTGCCCGACGGCTTGATCACGCCAAAACCGGTGTCGCCTTCCGGCAGGTTCAACAGGTCACGGCCCCAGCACTGGTTCCGTACCTGCCCACCGAGACGGCCCATGATGGTCGGTACGATGTCGACCTGGGTACCCACGGTATGGCTACGCTGGCCGAATTTTTCCTGGACGCCGGGGCCGATCAACAGCATCGGCACGTTGAAACGGCCCAGGTCCATTTCGGTGATCTGGCGTTCGTTGCCAAAGCCATGGTCGCCCACCACCACGAACAGGGTTTCCTTGAAGTAAGGCTCCTTGCGGGCCTTCTCGAAGAACTGGCCCAGCGCCCAGTCGGCGTAGCGCATGGCCGTCAAGTGTTCGTTCAGACTGCCACGGTCGGTGACCGGCTCGACCGGCAACGGCGTCGGCAGCGCATAAGGCGTGTGGTTGGACAGGGTTTGCAGCAAGGCATAGAACGGCTTGCCATTTTCCCGGGCCTTGAGCTCGATCAGGCCACGGTCGAACATGTCTTGGTCGGACACGCCCCAGGTGGGGTCGGAAAACACCGGGTTCACGAAGTCGTTACGCCCGATGAAGTTGGTCATGCCCTGGCTGCTGAAGAACCCCGACTGGTTGTCCCAGGCGAAATCGCCGTTGTAGACATACACATCGTCGTAGTTTCGGGCGCTGAGCAGTTGCGGCAAGCCTGACAGCTTGTGGCTGCCCTCCGGCGTCTGCATCAGGTATTCGAAACCCGGCAGGTTCGGGAAGCATGCCATGGTGGCGAACATGCCCTGGTGGGTGTGGGTGCCGTTGGAGAAGAAACGGTCGAACAGCAGGCCTTCCTTGGACAGTTTGTCCATGTAAGGCGTGATGTTGCCCGGCGCGCCGAGGGCGCCCACCGAGTGCCCGGCCATGCTTTCCATGAGGATCACGACCACGTTCTTGATCGGCAGGGTCTTGTCCGCCGGCGGCGTGTAGTCGCGGCGCACGGCGGCGGTCTCGGTGTCCACGAGTTTGTCGTCAGGCATCACCAGCATGTCACGCACGGTCTGCTGGGCCAGCGGCTGCTCGAGGGTGGCTTTCCAGATGTTGTCACGGTCTTCGGACATCCGGCTCTTGGCTGCCGCCACCAGCGACAACGTGCCATTGAGTCCAAGCTGGTTGGCGAAGTTCGAATCGGTGGTGTAGACGTCCCCCCAACGCAGCGGCGGACCTTGGCGCAGGGTGCCGCGCGCGGCGACCACGGCTACCAGCAGGCAAACCATGAACACCGCGACACGCCCATACCACGGGGCGATCTGCCGGGTGCCGATAGTACCGCCACTGAACGGCCCACGGGGACGGGTGGCGCGGTCGGCGCCCTTGAACGCCAGGGCGAGGATGACGGTGCCGCCGACCCAGGCCAGCAGGTAGCGCACCACCGGGAAACCGTACCAGAGCATGCTCATCACGGTTTTCGGGTCTTCCTTCACATATTGGAAGACCAGACCGTTGAGGCGTTGGTGGAATTCACGGTAGAAGTCCATCTCCATCAAGCCGAGGAACAGCGCGATGCTGGAGGTGACAGTCAGCCAGAAACGAAAAAAACCGCGGGCAGCCATGGCCCTTGCGCTGAACAACGCCAGCAGCAACGGGATGCAGAGGTAGACCACCAGGCGCAAGTCGAAGCGCAGGCCGTTGACGAACGCTTCAACGAAGGTCGAGGCCGGGGTGTCGAGAATCATCTCGCGGTTATAGACCAGCAGCGCCACGCGCAGCAGGCTTAGCATAACCATCATCACCAGGGCGCAAAGCAACGTGTAGGCCAGGTGCGATTTGACGGTCGGTTGCAGCAGGCGATGCGTGGTGCGCTGCTGACTCAGGGCGTCCGGGATTGCCATGTCGTTTAAGGACCCTATTGGAATTGGAGTGACAAAAGAGAAACAACGGCGCGCCCTCTGTTGGCCAAAGCCTGGCCCCGGGGCTTGCGCGAGTGCGCAAATGTTGCACGAACGGCTAGGGCATTGCCATTAAATAACCGGCGGCGATATGAGCGCGGGGGATTGTCCGCAAGATTTAGTGAAAATTTCGTTCAAAGAATATCCAGAAACACAAAAATCCCGGCCTGCCCCGGAAAGCTGTGGCGAGGGGATTTATCCCCGTTGGGTCGCGAAGCGGCCCCATCACTGTGGATTCAATCTGCCTGACATACCGAGTCATCAGGTTTCAGGGCTGCTTCGCAGCCCAGCGGGGATAAATCCCCTCGCCGCAGGGACCTTAATGAAACTGGCGCCCAAGGCCCGCCGGCACGCCTTCGATGGTGGTGTCTTCCCATGGGCCATTCGGGCTGACGGAACGGCTCCAACCGTTGTTCCAGCGGTAATAGGTACGCTGGCGATAGAACGTATTGGTCTGGTTGTCCAGCACATAGACCCCCAGCTTGGCATCCCAATGGCTGTTGCCACCCGGTGGTGGGGCGAAGCTGGCGGAAGTGCGCGGCAACGGCTTGGCCGGTTTGTTCGGGATGGCCGGCTTGCCTGGAGGCGTGGACGGGGCCGGCTTGGTGGTCGGGGTCGACGGTGGAATCGGTGGCAGCGGCGCCGAGGGCTCCGACGGACGCTGGACCGCACAAGCGCTCAAGCCCATGACGAGCGTGAGCAGGGTGATACGAGCGATGGCGGTCATGGTGCGAATTCCTGTTATTTGTCCGGGCTGTCGATGGTCAATTGCTGCTGCGCGGTGGTGCTGCTCGCCAGGGGCTGGCTGCGGCCGATCCACTCACCCGCGGTCGGCTGACCGGCCCGGGAGATGCGCGCCATCAGTTGGACTTCGGGGAAGTTCGACAGTTTCAACTGCGGCATCATGGCGTCCGCGTCGCCCAGTTCCACCGTGACCGGCAGATCGGCCACCGTCAGGCGTTTGGCGGCCAGCGGCGCCGGTGGGCCGGAGACGGCACGGGCGAAGATGAACACGCTGTCGCCCGGCTGTACCTTGGCCTTGAGTGCCGGTGCCAGATCGACGCGGACCTTGAGCAATGCCCTGGTCTTGGCCACCGGGGCCTGGGCGACTTTGCCACCGCTGGCTTGCAGCTTCTCGGTGGCACGGGCAATGCCACCCTGCAGCGCCTCGCGGGATTTGTCGCCTTCCGGCAGTTGCGCGAGCAGACGCCCCCAGTAGTCGATCGCATCCTGATAACGCTCGCCTTCAAACGCGGCGATGCCCAACAGGCCGAGGCTGGTGACTTCCTTCGGATCGAGCTTGAGCGCTTCGTCGGTCAAGGCCTGGACTTTATCCGACCATTTCTTGCCATCGGCGAAATACTGCGCCTGAGCCCACTGGCCCAACAGTTCCGGTTGACGACCGGCGACGGTCACGGTGCGTTCGAAGATCTTCGCCGCGTCCGCCGGACGATCCTGAGCCATGTAGGTGCGCCCGAGAAAATACAGGCCCTCGGCATTATCCGGCTGCGCCGCCACCGCGCGCTCCAGGCGCAGGGTCATCTCTTCCATCGACTGCGGCGCCTGGGCGAATTCACGGGTCAGCTCGACCTTGTCACTGGCACCGAAATGCAGGTACAGCGCCAGGCCCAACACCGGCACCAGTACGGCGGCGAGCAACGGCAATGGCTTGCCCAGCCGGGATTCGCGCGGTGCGTCGGCGCCCTCGGTATCGGCGAGCAGTTCACGGGCGGCTTCGGCGCGACCGGTATCCAGTTGCGCGGCGTTGAGCACGCCCTCCTCCCGTTCAGCCTGCAATTCGGCCACGCGTTCCTGATACAGCGCCACATTGAGCGCGGTGCGGTCCTCCTCCAGTTGGGCGCGACGACCACGCAGCACAGGGATCAACAGAAAACTCAGGGCAACCAGAAGAAGCAGACCTGCGGCGAGCCAGAAATCAATCATGCTTGGTTTTATCCAACAGTTGGTCGAGGCGCTGGCGCTCTTCGACGGAAAGCGTGTCCGGGGCGGCTGTACGCTGGACCCGGCGGCGGCGCACGATCACCGCGATGACGACGAAACCGCCGAGCAACAGCCCGGCGGGGCCGAACCAGAGCAGCGCGGTCTTGGAGGACAGGGCGGGGTTGTAGCGCACGAACTCACCGTAGCGATCGACCATGAAGTCGATGATCTGCTGGTTGTCCTTGCCCTCGCCGAGCATGCGAAAGATTTCCTTGCGCAGGTCGGCGGCAATCGGGGCATTGGAGTCGGCGATGTCCTGGTTCTGGCACTTGGGGCAGCGCAGTTCCTTGGTCAGTTCGCGAAACCGCTCGCGCTCGCCGTCGTTGGCGAATTCGTAGGTGTCGATGGCGGCCCGGGCCACTCCGACCAGGCTCAAGCCGAGGATGGCGGCGGCTAACCAACGCTTCATGGCTTGGCCTCGTCCACCAGGGCTTGGTACTTGGCGGCCAGTTTCTCGCGCCAGACCTGTTCGTCGATCACGCCGACGAACTTGTCGCGGATCACACCCTTGGCATCGATGAAGAAGGTTTCCGGTGCGCCATAGACACCCAGGTTCAGGCCCAGGGAGCCGTCTTCATCACGAATGTCCAATTGATACGGGTTGTGGAATTCGGCCAGCCACTTCAAGGCGTCGGCATTGACGTCCTTGTAATTGACGCCGTAGATCACCACGCCGTTCTGGGCCAGCTTGTTCAGCACCGGGTGTTCGACCCGGCAGGAAATGCACCAGGTGCCCCACACGTTGACCAGCGCCGGCTTGCCCAGCAGGTCGGCGCGGGTCAGGGTCTTGTCACCTTGCACCGAGGGCAGGGAAAACTCCGGGAACGGCTTGCCGATCATTGCCGAGGGCAATTCACTCGGGTTCAGGTACAACCCCCTGTACAAAAACACCGCCATCAACAGGAACAGCGCCAGCGGCAACACCATCAACCAACGTTTCATGCAGTGGCTCCTGTCGCGCCCAGGGCTTCACGCACCCGGGCTTTCACCTTGACCCGATAGCGCCGATCCAGCGCCGCCAGCACCCCACCCAGGCCGGTGAGCAAGCCACCGAACCAGATCCAGCGCACGAACGGCTTGACGTGGACCCGCACCGCCCATGCGCCGTCGCCCAGGGATTCGCCCAAGGCCACATAGAGGTCGCGGGTGAAACCGGCATCGATCCCAGCCTCGGTCATGACCGAGTTCTGCACGGTGTAGAGGCGTTTTTCCGGATGCAACACAGTGACTTCCTGACCGTCGCGAATGACCCGCACGGTGCCTTTGTCGGACGTGAAGTTCGGCCCCTCGAAATGCTTGGCGCCCTCGAACACGAACTGGTAACCGCCCAGGTCCATGGACTCGCCCGGCGCCAGGCGCAGGTCGCGCTCGGCACTGTTCTGGCTGGAGAGCACCACGCCCAGGGCGCAGACGGCGATGCCCAGGTGGGCGATCTGCATGCCCCAGTAACTGCGTGTCAGGGTCGGCAGGCCTTTGATCAGGCCTTTGTGGCGGGTCTTGTCGAAGATATCCCGGACGCCGGCCAGCAACACCCAGGCCGCCAGCACGAACGTCGCCAGCACCGCCCAGTTGAAGTCGCCATAGGCCACGCCGGCCACCACGGCCAGGGCGGCCGTGCCCAGCAGCACTGGGGTCAACATGCCCAGCAGCCACTTGACCGGCGTGTCCTTCCAGCGCACCAGCACACCGATGGCCATCACCACCATCAGGATCGCCATCAGCGGAATGAACAACGCGTTGAAGTACGGCGGGCCGACCGACAGCTTGGCGCCGGACAGCGCATCGAGCACCAGCGGGTACAACGTCCCCAGCAGGATCATCGACGCGGCCACCACCAGCACCAGGTTGTTGCCCAGCAACAGGGTTTCCCGTGACCAGAGGTTGAAGCCGACCTGGCTCTTGACCACCGGCGCACGCAGGGCGAACAACGTCAGCGAACCGCCGACGACGAACAGCAGGAACATCAGGATGAACACGCCACGCTCAGGGTCCGAGGCGAAGGCATGCACCGACGTCAGCACGCCGGAACGCACCAGGAACGTTCCCAGCAGGCTCAGGGAGAACGCCGCGATGGCCAGCAGCACGGTCCAGCTCTTGAACACACCGCGCTTTTCCGTGACAGCCAGGGAGTGAATCAGCGCCGTGCCCACCAACCAGGGCATGAACGAGGCGTTTTCCACCGGGTCCCAGAACCACCAGCCGCCCCAACCGAGTTCGTAGTAGGCCCACCACGAACCGAGGGTGATGCCGATACCGAGGAAGGCCCAGGCGACGATGGTCCACGGGCGCGACCAGCGTGCCCACGCGGCATCGAGGCGACCACCGAGCAACGCGGCGATGGCGAAGGAGAAGGCCACGGAAAAACCGACGTAGCCCATGTAGAGCATCGGTGGGTGAACGATCAGGCCGATGTCCTGCAACAATGGGTTGAGGTCGCGGCCATCCATCGGCATCTGCGGCAGGATGCGCTTGAACGGGTTGGATGTGACGATCAGGAACAACAGGAAGCCGGTACTGATCATGCCCATCACCGCCAGCACCCGGGCCAGCATCACCTGGGGCAACTGCCGGGAAAACACCGAGACCGCGAAAGTCCAGCCGGCGAGGATCAACGCCCAAAGCAACAGCGAACCTTCGTGGGCGCCCCACACGGCGCTGAACTTGTAGTACCAGGGCAAGGCGCTGTTGGAGTTGCTGGCGACGTACTCCACGGAAAAGTCGTCGGCCATGAACGCATAGGTCAGGCAACCGAAGGCGAA
Source organism: Pseudomonas sp. NFACC13-1 (assembly GCF_900104425.1). NCBI lineage: Bacteria > Pseudomonadati > Pseudomonadota > Gammaproteobacteria > Pseudomonadales > Pseudomonadaceae > Pseudomonas > Pseudomonas sp. NFACC13-1. The sequence continues at coordinate 357,761 of NZ_FMXV01000003.1, forward strand.
CAGCATGAAGGCGAACTGCCCCCACGCCGCCGGCTGGGCCAGGCTCATCCACAAGCGGTCGCCGCGCCAGGCGCCGAGCAAGGGCACCACGGCCTGTACCAGGGAGAAACACAGGGCCAGGATCATCGCCAGGTGGCCCAACTCGGGAATAAAGATGCCAGCAGTCATCGATCAGCCCTCCTTCACGGGAGCGGGCGCCGACTGGCCGCTGTCTTTCAAGGCCTTGGTCACTTCCGGCGGCATGTATTTTTCATCGTGCTTGGCCAGCACTTCGTCGGCCACCACCACGCCATCGGCGTTGAGCTTGCCCAGGGCGACGATGCCCTGCCCTTCGCGGAACAGGTCCGGGAGGATGCCGCGATAGGTGATGGTCACGGTCTTGTTGAAGTCGGTGACATTGAATGTCACGTCCAGTGAATCCCCGGAGCGCACCAGCGAGCCTTTTTCCACCATGCCGCCAGCACGGATGCGGGTGTCCTTGGGCGCTTCGCCACTGGCGATCTGGGTTGGGGTGTAGAACAGGTTGATGTTCTGCTGCAAGGCGCTCAGGGCCAGGCCGACCGCGGCACCGACACCCACCAGGATCGCCAGAATGATGACAAGACGTTTTTTGCGCAGCGGATTCACTGACCGTTCTCCCGGCGCAGACGACGCGCCTCTTGTTGCAGATACCGCTTGCGGGCCAGGATCGGCACCGCCACGTTGAGGGCCAGCACCACCAGGCAAATGCCATAGGCCGACCAGACATACAGGCCATGATGACCCATGGCGAGGAAATCGCCGAATGAAGCGAAACTCATCGAGCGGCCTCCAGGCTGTTCTGTACTTCGGCCTTCACCCAACTGGCCCGGGATTCGCGCTTGAGCACTTCCAGGCGCATGCGCAGCAACAGCACCGCGCCGAAGAAACAGTAGAAGCCCAGCACCGTCAGCAACAGCGGCAGCCACATTTCCACGGGCATCGCCGGCTTTTCGGTGAGGGTGAACGTCGCGCCCTGGTGCAGGGTGTTCCACCACTCCACCGAGTACTTGATGATCGGGATGTTGATCACGCCGACAATCGCCAGCACCGCGCAAGCCTTGGCGGCACTGTCACGATTGCTGATGGCGTTGCCCAGCGCAATAAGACCGAAGTACAGGAACAGCAGGATCAGCATGGACGTCAGTCGGGCATCCCAGACCCACCAGGAACCCCAGGTCGGCTTGCCCCAGATGGCCCCGGTGACCAGCGCCACCGCGGTCATCCAGGCGCCGATGGGCGCGGCGCATTGCAGGGCCACGTCGGCCAGCTTCATCTTCCACACCAGCCCGACCACACCACACACGGCCAGCATCACGTAGATGGACTGGGCCAGCATCGCGGTGGGAACGTGGATGTAGATGATGCGGAAGCTGTTGCCCTGCTGGTAATCCGGCGGGGCGAAGGCCAGGCCCCAGACGACGCCGGAGCCGATCAGCAGCAGAGCGAAGAGGCTCAACCAGGGCAGCATCTTGCCGCTGATGCCGTAGAACCACTTGGGTGAGCCGAGCTTATGAAACCAGGTCCAGTTCATTGCTGTTTCCATCACGGTTGCGGCTCGTCATCACGAGCTGCCAGGTCTGCCTTAACTTCCGCAGAAGTGGTCAATGCTTGACCAGGCCTCATTATTATTCGCCGACGCTGATCTTCAGGCCAGCGGCTATTGCAAAGGGTGTAAGGGTTATCGCCAGGGCGGTCAGGCTCCCAAGCCACAGCAGATAACCGGTCGCGGGCATGCCCTGCAACGCGGCTTGCAAAGCACCACTGCCCAGGATCAGCACCGGGATATACAAGGGCAGGATCAGCAGCGCCAGCAACAGGCCACCGCGCTTCAACCCCACCGTCAACGCCGCGCCTACCGCACCGAGCAGGCTCAATACCGGCGTGCCCAGCAGGAGCGACACCAGCAGCACCGGCATGCACGCGGCGGGCAAACCCAGCATCATCGCCAACAGCGGCGAAAGCAGCACCAGCGCCAGCCCGGAAAAAACCCAGTGTGCCAGTACCTTGGCCAAAACCAGAAGGGCCAGGGGGTGCGACGAAAGGACCCACTGTTCCAGGGAACCGTCTTCGAAATCACTGCGGAAAAGCCCGTCCAGCGAGAGCAGGACCGATAAAAGCGCGGCCACCCAGACCAGTCCCGGAGACAAGGTTTGCAACAATTGAGTCTCCGGACCGACCGCCAGCGGGAACAGCGCGATGACGATGGCAAAGAACACCAACGGATTGGCCAATTCGGCCGGACGACGAAAAAGCAGGCGCGCCTCGCGGGCCAGTAACAGGCCAAACACACTCATACGGCCCAGTTCCCAAGATCGATGTTGCGATAGCCGGACGGCATCCGCGCCAGCGTGTGGTGGGTGGTCAACAGCACCATGCCGCCGTTTTCGCAATGCCGTGCCAGGTGTTCCTCGAGCTGCGCGACGCCCTGCTTGTCCAGGGCAGTGAACGGCTCGTCGAGGATCCACAGCGGTGGACCGTCCAGGTACAACCGGGCCAGGGCCACCCGGCGCTGCTGGCCAGCAGACAGGGTGTGGCTCGGTACATCCTCGAAGCCGCGCAGCCCGACCGCCGCCAACGCCTGCCAGATCGCCTCGCGGCCGGCCGGCGTGTGCAGAGCGCAGAGCCAGCTGAGGTTTTCTTCGGGGGTCAGTAAGTCCTTGATGCCGGCGGCATGGCCGATCCAGAGCAGGTTACGGGCCAGCTCGCTGCGCTGGCTGTGCAAAGGCTGGCCATTGAGCAACACTTGGCCCGCGGTGGGCTGCATCAATCCGGCGAGCAGGCGCAACAGGCTGGTCTTGCCACTACCGTTGGGGCCACTGATCTGCACCATATCGCCCGGCGAGAGTCTCAATTCGAGATTTTCGAAAAGCAGCCGCAAGTCTCGCTCACAGGCGAGGCCAACGGTTTGCAGGAGAGGACTGGTCAAGGGATCGCGGGCCTTATACGGTTCAAGTCGGCGGTGCAGCGGCCGTTAAAGAGGTGCAGCATAGATGCTTTGACGGCCTGTTCCACAGAGCTGCGTCAAACAATTGCAAGGTTTTCGCCACTCCCTGAAAGACGGGCGGCATTATACATGTGATGCCCTACTCTCAAGAGGGCTTATTTTCCCCAGGGTAAGACCGCAGATGACAGGCGACATCAACATCCTGCCGCTGCCCCAGGCCACGGCAACGACGCGTATGCCAGCGGTGACGGGCGAGTTGCTCAAATTGCTGGCACCGGCCGAAGGGCTGATCGGCCCCGGCCAGACCGCCCAGGCCGAAGTGCTGTCGCTCAAGCAGGCCGACCAGACTTTCCAGCTGTTGCTCAAGGTCACCCTGGAGAGCGGCCGCCAGACTACCGTGCAAGCCACCAGCACCCAGCCATTACCCCAGGGCACCAGCCTGGCCGTGACCCAACCGTCCCCCAGCAACCTGACGATTGCCGTGCAGCAGGCCGTTGCCTCCAGCGTCGCCACCTTGACGCGCATCGACACGGCGCAGATGCCGGTCGGCACGCTGCTGCAAGGCAAGGTGCTGACCAGCCAGGCATTGCCGTCATTGCCTGGGCAGCCAGCGGTCTACCGGTCATTGGTGAGCCTGCTCAACACCGCCCAGGCCGGCAGTACCCTGGACATCGACAGCCCCCGACCGCTGCGCATCGGCACGCTCTTGAGCGCCCAGGTGCAAGATGCCCAGACACTGAAATTCGTTCCCCTGAGCAACCGCCAGGAGCAACTGGCGGTGAGCCAGCAACTGCTCACCCAAGTGAGCCGCCAGGGCTCGCTGGACAGCCTGATCACTGCCCTGCAAAACCTGCCGGTCACCGACGACACCGGCACCGAGCTGCGCGCCGCGGCGACTCGCTTGCTGGCCGGGCTGCCGGATGTCCAGCAACTGAGCACGCCCAGGGGCTTGGCCCAGGCCATGGTCGCCAGCGGGGTGTTCCTGGAAAGCAAACTGCTCGCCGGCCAGCCACCGAGCCTGGCGCCGGACATGAAAGGCGACCTGCTGAAACTGATCGCCCAACTGACACCGGCCCTGCCTGCCTCCACCAACCTCAGCGCCATCATTGCCGCCAATACGCTGGCCCAGGTCCTGCCGAGTTTCGTGCGCAGCGCCCTGGGGATGCTCGGCCAGGTCAGCGCCAAGCCGCAACCCACCAGTTTTCCGCTGCCCTCGCGCCAGTTGAAAGACCAGGACGAAGGCGGCGATCTGGAGCATCTGCTGCGTCTGGCCGCCGCTGCCGTGTCGCGCCTGCAAAGCCATCAGTTGTCGAGCCTGGAACAAACCGGCCTGACCGACGACGGTCGCTTGATGAGCACCTGGCAGTTGGAGATCCCGATGCGCAACCTGCAGGACATCGTGCCGTTGCAGGTCAAGTTCCAGCGCGAGGAAACCCCGCCCCGGGAACAGCCAGAGGAACGCCGGGAAGAACGCGAGCCGAAACAGCAGCTCTGGCGGGTCGAACTGGCATTCGACATGGAGCCGCTCGGTCCGCTGCAGATTCAAGCCCAGTTGCTCAGCGGCAGCCTGTCCAGCCAATTGTGGGCCGAACGGCCGTACACCGCGAGCCTGATCGAAAGCAACCTGACAGCCCTGCGTGAACGCCTGGTGACCTGTGGCCTGAACGTCGGCGACCTGGACTGTCACCTTGGCACTCCGCCCCAAGGCCCCAAGACTCGCCTGGAACAACGCTGGGTGGACGAAACCGCATGACAACCCACACCGAACCCCGCCAGGCCATCGCCCTCAAATACGACGGCCACCACGCCCCGACCCTCACCGCCAAGGGCGACGAAGCCCTGGCCGAGGAAATCCTGCGCATCGCCCGGGACAGTGAAGTACCGATCTATGAAAATGCCGAGCTGGTGAAGCTGCTGGCACGGATGGAGTTGGGGGACAGCATCCCGGAAGAGCTGTACCGCACGATTGCCGAGATCATCGCGTTCGCCTGGAACCTCAAGGGCAAGTTCCCCCAAGGCCATGACCCGAATGCGCCGAGTGTCGAAAAGGACGTGACCGACCGCGGCGACGATTACTGATCACAGCCACAAGAACGCCAGAAAAACCTGTGGGAGCCGAGCTTGCTCGCGATGACGGGCGCACATCCGACATCGCTGTCGACGGTCACACCGCTATCGCGAGCAAGCTCGCTCCCACATGAATGCTGCGAAGAAAGCGATCAGCCGCCTCGGTGCAGCTTGCTCATCAACTCCGCCTCGGCTTGGGTCAGGCCGCAGGCTTGGGTCAGTTCGTCGACGCTGGCGCCCATGCCCACCAGGCGGGCGGCCTGGGCGAAGGACAGGCTGGAGGGGTCACGTTGTTCCAACTGGGCGAGTTTGTCCGGCAACGGCGCAACCACGGCACGCAGCTCATGGAGCGCTTCGCCCATGCGCACAGTGCCGTTCTGGTAATCGTCGACGCGCTTGGCCAGGTCCTTGATGCGCTGGTCGCGCAGCGCATCGCCCTGGGCCTGCTGAGCGGCAATCTGCCGCTGGCCACGTATGTATGCCAAGAACATCGCCAGCGTACCTGCCCAGAAAAGGAACAGGACAATGACTGCTACCTCAAGAATCAATCAGATACTCTCCAGTTCCGACCACTCTTCTTCGCTCATCATCTTGTCCAGTTCAACCAGAATCAGCAACTCGTTATTCTTGTTGCACACGCCTTGAATGAACTTGGCGGACTCTTCGTTACCCACGTTAGGCGCCGTCTCGATTTCCGACTGGCGCAAGTAAACCACTTCGGCGACGCTGTCGACCATGATGCCAACCACTTGCTTGTCGGCTTCGATGATGACAATCCGGGTGTTGTCGCTGATCTCGGCGTTCATCAGGCCGAAGCGCTGACGGGTATCGATCACAGTGACCACGTTGCCACGCAGGTTGATGATGCCCAGCACATAGCTGGGTGCACCCGGTACCGGGGCGATCTCGGTATAGCGCAGCACTTCCTGAACGCGCATCACGTTGATGCCGTAGGTTTCGTTATCGAGCTTGAAGGTCACCCATTGCAGAATCGGATCTTCAGAACCCTTTTGAGACGACGCCTTATCATTCATACCTTGACCCCTCGAAAAACCGCCTGTGGCGGCGTGTATTCTGTCCGGCGACGCTGTGCGCCACCGGTTGTCTTATTTCGGTTTCTGGACCGGCTTCTTGCTGCCGCCCAGGTGTTTTGCCCCGCCGCTGGCGATCAACTCCGCCAGTTCGGCAACGTCCAGCAAGGCGCACATGTGCTCGATCACCGTACCGGCCAGCCATGGCCGTTGCCCTCGATGGCTGCGCCACTTGATCTCGTTCGGATCCAGGCGCAGCGAACGGCTGACCTGGTGCACCGCCAATCCCCACTCATAACCTTGCACCGAAATCACGTATTGCAGGCCCTGGCGAAAATCATCGCGATAACGGTCCGGCATCACCCAGCGTGCCGTATCCAGTACCTTCAGGTTGCCCGCCTGGCTCGGCAGGATCCCGAGGAACCATTCCGGCTGGCCGAACAACGGCGTCAGTTCCTGCCCGGCCAGGGAGTAAATCGATCCCAGGCAGACCAGCGGCACCGCCAGGGTCAACCCGGCCACATCGAACAACAAACATTCGAACGGCTCGGCGGCCCAGGCCGGACGGTCGTCGCCCGGCACCGGTGGCGGTGGGTTGCTCGGCGGCAAGTGGACTTCCACCACCGGCGTCACCAGCCCCTGCAGCAACGGGGCAACGGTCGAGACCGGCGCCAGGATCGGAGCAGGTGCCTCCATTACCGCCAGTTGTGGCTTGATGAACGGCGCTTCGACCGCTGCGGCCACCACTGATTTCTGTGCGTCACGGGCCTGCTCTTCGAGCACGGCCGCTTTAAATTCATCCAGCACACCCTCGGCTTCGACGTGTTCGGGCAACGCCTCGATCACGCTTGGCGGCGGTGGCAGTTCTTCGGTCGCTTCCTGCAACAGCCCATCCAGATAGGACTGCAGGGCCATTTGCGGACGCGAGGTTGTCTTTACTGGGCGGTTCATGGGAACAGTGCGCCACTTGAAGAGGTTATCGGCATGAATGTGGCAGGACTTGAGCGTTCGCAAGCGAACACACTGGCAGTGGAAAGCCTCGTCACCTTAAGCCACCTGCTGCGGAACAAGCTGTTGGGCCAGCAGATGCTTGAGCAGCGCTCGGTAAGCCAACACGCCACGACTCTTGCCATCGAATTGCGATGGGGTCACACCGGCGCGGCTGGCATCCCGCAGGCGGGTGTCGACGGGGATATAGCCCTGCCAGATGTCATCCGGGTACTTGTCCCGCAACACCCTCAGAGTCCCCAGGGACGCCTGGGTGCGACGGTCGAACAGCGTCGGCACGATGTTGAAGGCCAGCGTCTGTTTGCGCGAGCGGTTGACCATTGCCAGTGTATTGACCATGCGCTCCAGCCCCTTGACGGCCAAATGTTCGGTCTGCACGGGGATCACCAATTGCTGACTGGCGGCCAGGGCATTGACCATCAGCAACCCCAGCAACGGCGGGCTGTCGATGATCGCGTAATCGAAATCCTGCCACAGCTGCGCCAGACTCTTGGCGATCACCAGCCCCAGGCCGCTCTGCCCGGGCGATTGTCGCTCCAGGGTGGCCAGGGCGGTGCTCGACGGCAACAGGGAAATCCGCTCGTCGCTGGTGGACAACAGCAATTGCCCCGGCAAGCCTTCGGGCACGACGCCCTTGTGCAGGAACAGGTCGAAGTTGCTGTGCTCAAGGCTATCGGGATCGTAGCCGAAATAGCTGGTCATCGAGCCATGGGGGTCCAGATCGACGATGACCACGCGCTTGCCCGCCTCGGCCAGCAACCCGGCTAAAGCGATGGAAGATGTGGTCTTGCCCACACCACCTTTTTGATTGGCGACTGCCCAGACTCTCATTCGGATCGTTCCTCCCGGCCGAAACAGGCTCGACCGAGAAATAGCTCGGTTATAAAGCGGGTGACGGAGAATTGACGGCACTCTGTCTTCCCGGCGACTTGACCGGAGCCGGTGCAGTTTGTGTGCCAGCCCGCTTCAATGCCGCATCCGGGGTTGCATTGGCCGTACCGGTACCGGTCAGGCTACGACGTACATCGAGGTTACGCGACACCACCAGCACCACCCGCCGGTTGCGCGCACGCCCCTCGGCCGTGGCGTTGTTGGCCACCGGCTGGAACTCACCGTAGCCCACCGAGGCCAGGCGACCGGGGTTAACGCCCTGCATCGCCAGCATGCGCACGATGCTCGCCGAACGGGCCGAGGACAGTTCCCAGTTGGTCGGGTATTGCGCGGTACGGATCGGCTGGTCGTCCGTGAAGCCTTCGACATGGATCGGGTTGTCGAAAGGCTTGAGGATCGCCGCGACCTTATCGATGATGTTGAACGCCATGTCGCTGGGCATGGCGTCGCCGCTGCCGAACAACAGGCTGGAATTGAGTTCGATCTCGACCCACAGCTCATTGCCGCGCACGGTCATCTGGTTGGAGCTGATCAGGTCACCGAACGCCGCACTGATGTCGTCGGCGATGCTTTTCAACGGATCGCTACTGCCGGCGATACCGGCATCGACCTGCTCGCTGTCCTTGACCAAGGGTTTGGCCGGGGTGGTGGTCTTGGGCCGCTCTTCACCGATGGGAATCGGCTTGAGGGCGCGGTCGGAGTCGGTAAAGACCCCGATCAACGCCTCGGAAATGACTTTGTATTTGCCTTCGTTGACCGACGAAATCGAATACATGACCACGAAAAAAGCGAACAGCAACGTGATGAAGTCAGCATAGGAAACCAGCCAGCGTTCATGATTGACGTGTTCTTCACGATGCCTGCGACGTGCCATTTCCCATGCCTCCCATCAGTCCATGAAACCCTGGAGCTTCAACTCAATGGAACGCGGATTTTCACCTTCGGCGATCGACAGGATCCCTTCCAGCAGCATTTCGCGATAACGCGACTGGCGCAACGCGATGGACTTGAGTTTGGCCGCGATGGGCAGCAGCACCAGGTTGGCACTGGCCACGCCGTAGATCGTGGCGACGAACGCCACGGCGATACCACTGCCCAGCTGCGATGGATCGGCCAGGTTGCCCATCACATGGATCAGGCCCATCACCGCACCAATGATGCCAATGGTCGGCGCGTAGCCGCCCATGCTTTCGAATACTTTGGCCGCTTCGATGTCACGGCTTTCCTGGGTGTAGAAATCCACCTCCAGGATGCTGCGGATGGCTTCCGGCTCGGCGCCGTCCACCAGCAATTGCAGGCCTTTGCGTGAGTAGCTGTCGGGTTCGGCATCGGCCACCCCCTCCAGGCCCAGCAGGCCTTCCTTGCGAGCGGTCAGGCTCCAGTTCACCACGCGGTCGATGCCACCGGCCAGGTCGACACGGGGCGGAAACAGAATCCAGATCAGTACCTGCATGGCCCGCTTGAAAGCACTCATGGGCGACTGCAACAGCGCCGCGCCAATGGTGCCACCCAGCACGATCAACGCCGCCGGGCCGTTGGCCAAAGCGCCCAGATGACCGCCTTCCAGATAATTGCCGCCAATGATGGCGACGAACGCCATGATGATGCCAATCAGGCTGAGCACATCCATTACAGGCAGGCCTCGACCAGGTGTCTACCGATGTCGTCCAACCCGTACACCGCGTCGGCAAGATCGGCTTTGACGATGGCCATCGGCATGCCGTAGATCACGCAGCTGGCTTCGTCCTGGGCCCAGATCGCACTGCCGCCCTGCTTGAGCAGCCGTGCGCCTTCGCGACCGTCGGCGCCCATGCCGGTGAGCACCACCGCCAGAACTTTGTCACCGTAGGACTTGGCCGCGGAACCGAAGGTAATATCCACGCAAGGCTTGTAGTTCAGGCGCTCATCGCCCGGCAGGATCTTCACCGCACCGCGGCCGTCGATCATCATCTGTTTGCCACCCGGCGCCAGCAATGCCAGGCCCGGACGCAAGATGTCACCATCCTCGGCTTCCTTGACGTTGATGTTGCACAGCTTGTCCAGACGCTCGGCAAACGCTTTGGTGAACGCCGCCGGCATGTGCTGGATCAGCACGATGGGCGCCGGGAAGTTGGCCGGCAACTGGGTCAGGACCCGTTGCAGCGCCACCGGGCCGCCCGTGGACGTACCGATCGCCACCAGTTTGTAGGCTTTGCGCTTGGGTGCCGGCGACGTTGCACTGGCAGGTGCCGAACGCGTCGGCGCAGGTGCCGGGGCGCTGCGTACCGGGGCCGGATTGAAGCTGCTCGATGCCGTCGGCGATGGCGCGGGGCTTGGCGCCGCAACCGGGGCTGGCGCCGGTGTGCTGTAGGCACCGACACGACGATTGCTGCGGGAAATGCTGTGGACCTTTTCGCACAGCAACTGCCGGACCTTGTCGGGGTTGCGCGAAATGTCTTCGAAATTCTTCGGCAGGAAATCCACCGCCCCGGCGTCCAGCGCATCGAGGGTTACCCGGGCGCCTTCGTGAGTCAGGGACGAGAACATCAAGACCGGGGTCGGGCAGCGCTGCATGATATGCCGCACGGCCGTGATGCCGTCCATCATCGGCATCTCGTAGTCCATGGTAATCACGTCCGGCTTGAGTGCCAGGGCCTGATCGATCGCCTCTTTGCCATTAGTCGCGGTACCGACGACCTGAATACTCGTGTCCGCCGAAAGAATTTCCGAGACGCGGCGACGGAAAAACCCCGAATCGTCCACCACCAGGACTTTAACTACCATAAACACTCCGTTAGACGAGGCGCGGCCCTGGGCCGCCCCCCTCCAGAATCAAATACGCCGGGCGGCGTAACGCTTGAGCATGCTTGGCACATCGAGAATCAACGCGATGCGGCCGTCGCCGGTGATGGTGGCGCCGGACATGCCCGGGGTGCCCTGTAGCATCTTGCCCAACGGCTTGATGACCACTTCTTCCTGGCCCACCAACTGGTCGACGACGAAGCCGATCCGCTGGGTGCCCACCGAAAGGATCACCACATGGCCCTCGCCCTGCTCCACATGAGCCGCGGAACTGACCAGCCAGCGCTTGAGGTAGAACAGCGGCAATGCCTTGTCCCGTACGATCACCACTTCCTGGCCGTCGACCACGTTGGTGCGCGACAGGTCGAGGTGGAAGATCTCGTTGACGTTGACCAGCGGGAAGGCGAAGGCCTGGTTGCCCAGCATCACCATCAGGGTCGGCATGATCGCCAAGGTCAACGGGACCTTGATGACGATCTTCGAGCCCTGGCCCTTGGTCGAGTAGATGTTGATCGAACCGTTGAGCTGGGAAATCTTGGTTTTCACCACGTCCATGCCCACGCCACGGCCCGACACGTCGGAAATCTCGGTCTTGGTCGAGAAACCCGGGGCGAAGATCAGGTTGTAGCACTCGGTGTCGCTCAGGCGGTCGGCGGCATCCTTGTCCATTACACCGCGTTTCACCGCGATGGAACGCAGCACGTTCGGGTCCATGCCTTTGCCGTCGTCGGAGATCGACAGCAGGATATGGTCGCCTTCCTGCTCGGCGGCCAGGATCACCTTGCCGCTGCGGACCTTGCCCGAGGCTTCGCGTTCTTCCGGCGACTCGATGCCGTGGTCGACCGCGTTGCGCACCAAGTGGACCAGCGGGTCGGCCAGGGCCTCGACAAGGTTCTTGTCGAGGTCGGTCTCTTCACCCACCAGTTCCAGGTTGATTTCTTTCTTGAGCTGGCGAGCCAGGTCACGAACCAGGCGCGGGAAGCGCCCGAAGACTTTCTTGATCGGCTGCATCCGGGTCTTCATGACCGCGGTCTGCAAATCGGCCGTGACCACGTCGAGGTTCGACACGGCCTTGGACATGGCTTCGTCCTGGCTGTTGAGGCCCAGGCGCACCAGACGGTTACGCACCAGCACCAGTTCGCCGACCATGTTCATGATCTCGTCCAGGCGTGCGGTGTCGACCCGAACGGTGGTCTCGGCTTCGCTGGCCGGTTTTTCCGCTGGCGCAGCCGCCGGAGCACGGGCTGGCGCCGCGGCGGCAGCGGCAGGCTTGGCGGGCTCGGCCTTGGGTTCCGGTGCCTTGGCGGCGGGTTTGGGTGCAGCAGCCTTGGCCGCCGGTGCCGCCGCGGTGGCGGCAGGCGCGGCAGACGCCGTACCGACTTCGCTGAACTTGCCCTTGCCGTGCAGCTCATCGAGCAGCGATTCGAATTCGTGGTCGCTGATCAGATCGCTGCCAGCGGCAGCGGCGGTAGGCTTGGCCGGGGTCGGCGTCGAAGCGATGGCCGAATCCAGCGCGTCAACGGCAAAGGTGCCCTTGCCATGCAACTGGTCGAGCAGCGCTTCGAATTCGTCGTCGGTGATGTCGGAGCTGTCGCCCGCCGCTTTCGGGGCGGCCGGGGCCGTCGGCGGGACGACCGCATCCGGCGCGAACTGGCCTTTGCCGTGAAGCTGGTCGAGCAGCGACTCGAACTCGGCATCGGTGATTTCATCGCTGCCAGCCCCGGCGGCTTGCGCAGCAGGAGCGACCTGAGCGGCCGGCGCCTCGGCCTGGGCCTTGACAGTATTCAGGGAGTCCAGCAGTTGTTCGAATTCGTTATCGGTGATGTCTTCCGATTCTTCGGCGACCGGCTCCTCAACCACCGCTTCGGCAACCGGTGCCGCTTCGTCAGCCGATTGCGGCTCGGCCAGGCGTGCCAGCGCGGCGAGCAACTCGGGGGTGGCAGGGGTGATCGGCGAGCGCTCGCGCACTTCGCTGAACATGCTGTTGACCGCATCCAGCGCTTCGAGCACCACGTCCATCAATTCCGAGTCAACGCGACGCTCACCCTTGCGCAGGATGTCGAACACGTTCTCGGCAATGTGACAGCACTCCACCAGCTCGTTGAGCTGGAGGAAGCCGGCGCCTCCTTTTACAGTGTGGAAACCGCGAAAAATTGCATTGAGCAGATCCGCATCATCAGGTCGGCTTTCCAGCTCGACCAGCTGTTCGGATAGTTGCTCTAGAATCTCGCCGGCCTCAACCAGGAAATCCTGAAGGATCTCTTCATCGGCGCCGAAGCTCATTAATGGCTGCTCCTAAAACAGGGCTAAAACTCAGAATCCAAGGCTGGACAGCAAATCGTCCACATCGTCCTGACCGGACATAACGTCTTCTCTTTTATCGGCATGAATTTGCGGACCTTCACCCTGAGAGAGATGTTTTTGTGGATCTTTTTCAGCAAGCATCGCTTCACGGTCGTGTTCGATGCCTGCAAAGCGGTCGACCTGGCTAGCCATCAACACCAGTTTGAGCAGGTTGCTTTCCACTTCGGTGACCAACTGGGTCACACGCTTGATCACCTGGCCGGTCAGGTCTTGATAGTCCTGGGCCAGCAGAATGTCGTTGAGGTTGCTTGCCACGGCGCGGTTCTCGGTGCTGCTGCGCGTCAGGAAACCGTCGACCCGTCGGGCCAGCTCCCGAAACTCTTCAGCACCGACTTCACGACGCATGAACCGGCCCCAGTCGGTGCTCAAGGCCTGGGCTTCTTCGCTCAGGCCATTGACCAGCGGCGTTGCGCTTTCCACCAGGTCCATGGTGCGGTTGGCCGCGGCTTCGGTCAGCTTGACCACATACCCCAGGCGCTCGGTGGCGTCGGTGATCTGCGAGACTTCCTCGGCCTGCGGCATGTGCGGGTCGATCTGGAAATTGACAATCGCACTGTGCAGTTCACGCGTGAGCTTGCCCACTTCCTGATACAGACCGCGGTCACGGGTCTGGTTGAGCTCATGGATCATTTGAACCGCATCGCCAAAGCGACCTTTTTCAAGGCTGTCGACCAGTTCGCGGGCATGTTTTTTCAGGGTCGATTCGAAATCGCCCATTGAAGATTCGTTGTCCATAGCTCCCCCGTGGCGCCGTTAACCGATGCGTTCGAAGATTTTTTCGATCTTCTCTTTCAACGCCTGGGCCGTGAAGGGTTTGACCACATAGCCGTTCACACCGGCCTGGGCCGCTTCGATGATCTGCTCGCGCTTGGCTTCGGCAGTGACCATCAACACCGGAAGGTGCTTGAGTTTTTCGTCGGCACGCACCTGGCGCAGCAGGTCGATACCGGTCATGCCCGGCATGTTCCAGTCGGTGACCAGAAAATCGAAGTTGCCACTGTGCAACATCGGGAGCGCAGTGGTCCCGTCATCTGCTTCGGCCGTGTTGGTGAACCCAAGGTCACGCAACAGGTTTTTAATGATCCGCCGCATCGTTGAGAAGTCATCAACGATGAGGATTTTCATGTTCTTGTCCAATTCGACCTCCAAGCAGTCTTAAACGCGCCCAGCACCTGGACGCGCCATTTCAATCAATCCGGCACAACACTCGACAACGGTCTGGAGCACAACGGATGGAGACTGGCGCAGCACTCGCCAGGCCAGCCTCGTCGCAGTGTCCCCACACTGCCTGTCAACGCGCTCGCCACTCCCCCAAACGCCCCCGCAAACGGGCCGCGCACTGGCTGTGTAACTGGCTGACCCGCGATTCGCTGACCCCCAGGACCTCACCGATTTCCTTGAGGTTCAGCTCTTCGTCGTAGTACAGCGCCAAGACCAGCCGCTCACGCTCCGGCAAATTGGCAATCGCATCCGCCAGCGCACTCTGGAAACGTTCATCTTCCAGGTCACGCGACGGCTCCATGTGAGCGCTCGCGTTATCCTCGTGCAGCCCTTCGTGTTCGCCGTCCTGCAAGAGGTCGTCGAAACTGAACAGGCGGCTGCCCAAGGTATCGTTCAAGATCCCGTAATAATCGTCGAGACTCAACTGGAGTTCGGCCGCAACTTCGTGATCTTTAGCGTCACGCCCGGTTTTCGCTTCAATTGCCCGAATTGCGTCACTGACCATGCGGGTATTGCGGTGCACCGAACGCGGCGCCCAATCGCCCTTGCGGACTTCATCGAGCATCGCCCCGCGGATGCGAATACCGGCATAGGTCTCGAAACTGGCGCCTTTGCTGGCGTCGTATTTGTTCGACACTTCAAGCAGGCCGATCATGCCGGCCTGGATCAAGTCCTCGACCTGGACACTGGCCGGCAACCGCGCCAGCAAGTGGTAGGCAATACGCTTGACCAGTGGCGCATAACGCTCGATCAATTCGTATTGGGCGTCCCGTGCCGATTTTTTATAGAGATGGTTGTAACCGCTGGCTGTCATAGCACGGGCCCTGCTGTTTGTTGCACAAGACGCTCGACGAAAAATTCCAGATGCCCGCGGGGGTTGGCCGGCAGTGGCCAGGTATCGACCTTCTGGGCGATCGCCTTGAACGCCAGCGCGCATTTGGAACGTGGAAAAGCTTCATAAACGGCACGTTGCTTCTGGACGGCCTTGCGTACGCTTTCGTCGTACGGCACGGCGCCGACGTATTGTAGGGCGACGTCCAGGAAGCGATCGGTGACCTTGGTCAACTTGGCGAACAGGTTGCGCCCTTCCTGCGGGCTCTGGGCCATGTTGGCCAGGACGCGGAAGCGGTTCATGCCATAGTCGCGGTTCAGCAGTTTGATCAGGGCGTAGGCGTCGGTGATGGACGTCGGTTCGTCGCAGACCACCAGCAGCACTTCCTGGGCGGCGCGGACGAAACTGACGACCGAGTCGCCGATGCCGGCCGCGGTGTCGATCACCAGCACATCGAGGTTGTCGCCGATGTCGCTGAAAGCCTGGATCAGGCCCGCGTGCTGGGCCGGGGTCAGGTGAACCATGCTCTGGGTGCCGGAGGCAGCCGGCACGATGCGAATCCCGCCCGGCCCCTGCAACAGCACGTCGCGCAGTTCGCAACGGCCCTCGATCACGTCCGCCAGGGTGCGTTTGGGGGTGAGCCCCAGCAGCACGTCGACGTTCGCCAGGCCCAGGTCGGCGTCCAGCAGCATGACCCGTCGGCCAAGCTCTGCCAGAGCCAGGGACAAGTTCACTGACACGTTAGTCTTCCCGACGCCACCTTTGCCGCCGGTCACCGCGATCACCTGTACGGGATGCATGCTGCCCATGTTCGTTCTTTACCTTGTCTTCTTAGACGGAGGCCACATTACTGGCTGCGCGTTCGCATAAGGAACAATGCATGGCAGACCATCGATGTAGGTACAAAAAATATTCATGATTACCTCAGCCGACCTGCTTGGTCGGGCTGTGGTAGATGTCAGCGAACATGTCAGCCATGGCTTCTTCGCTGGGTTCTTCCTGCATTTGCACACTCACGGCACGACTGACCAGTTGATGACGACGCGGCAGATGCAAATCATCCGGGATCCGCGGCCCATCGGTCAGGTAGGCCACCGGCAGTTCATGACCGATCGCCAGGCTCAACACCTCGCCCAGGCTTGCCGTTTCGTCCAGCTTGGTCAGGATGCAGCCAGCCAGTCCGCAGCGCTTGTAGCTGTGGTATGCGGCGGTTAGAACCTGTTTCTGGCTGGTGGTTGCCAACACGAGATAATTTTTTGACTTGATACCGCGTCCGGCCAGGCTTTCGAGCTGCATGCGCAGGGCCGGATCGCTGGCTTGCAGGCCCGCGGTATCGATCAGCACGACGCGCTTGCGCAGCAGCGGCTCCAGCGCCTGGGCCAGGGATTGGCCCGGATCCACATGGGTCACCGACACATTGAGGATCCGGCCCAGGGTCTTGAGTTGTTCCTGGGCACCGATGCGGAAACTGTCCATGCTCACCAGGGCGATGCTCTGGGCGCCGTATTTGAGTACGTAGCGGGCGGCGAGCTTGGCCAGGGTGGTGGTCTTGCCCATGCCGGCAGGACCGACCATGGCAATCACCCCGCCCTCCTCCAGCGGCTCGACTTCCGGCGTGGCGATCATCCGTGCCAGGTGCGCCAGCAACATGCGCCAGGCCTGGCGAGGCTCTTCGATACCATTGATCAGCGCCAGCAGGTCCCGGGACAGCGGCCCGGACAAGCCGATGCGTTGCAGGCGACGCCACAGGTTGGCCTGGGCCGGACGGCTGCCTTGCAGTTGGTTCCAGGCCAGGGAGCCGAGTTGGACTTCCATCAGCTCGCGCAGGCTGTTGAGTTCGAAGCGCATCGAGTCCAGGGCGCGCGGGTCGAGCCCACGGGCAGGCGCGGCGGGTGCCGGCTCCGGACGACGCGGTTGGGCCTGGGCCTGCTCGATCAGCGGCTCGGCAGCGGTCAACGGCAGGCCGGCGGTCAGCGGCTGACCGGCGAACAATTGACGATTGGTGCCCGGGGCACCCTCGCCTTCGCTGCTGCGCAGGCTCAGTTCGGCCTGGGCGCTGGCGATGCGCGATTGGGTCTTGCGCAGCTCGTCTTCGAGTTCCATGTTCGGAACCCGCGGGGCCAGCGCAGACAGTTTGTAATCCAGGGCCGCCGTCAGCTCGACACCGCCGGCGATACGACGGTTGCCAATGATGGCTGCTTCAGCGCCCAGCTCGTCACGAACCAGTTTCATGGCCTGACGCATGTCGGCGGCGAAAAAACGCTTCACTTGCATAAACCACTACCTCAGCCGTTGGGCCCTACTGTCGCAACGATGGTCACTTGCTTGTTGTCCGGTATTTCCTGATACGCCAGCACATGCAGCCCCGGGACCGCGAGGCGACCGAATCGCGAGAGCATCGCGCGAATCGGACCGGCCACCAGCAGGATCACCGGTTGGCCTTGCATCTCCTGCCGCTGGGCTGCTTCGATCAGCGAACGCTGCAGCTTCTCGGCCATGCTTGGCTCCAGCAGAACACCCTCTTCCGAGCCTTGTCCTGCCTTCTGCAGACTATTGAGCAATATCTGTTCCAACCTTGGCTCCAAGGTGATCACAGGCAGCTCAGACTCAGTGCCTACAATGCTTTGGACGATTGCGCGGGACACGCCGACCCGAACCGCAGCCACCAAGGCGGCGGTATCTTGACTCTTGGAGGCGTTGTTGGCGATGGCCTCGGCGATACTGCGTATGTCGCGCACGGGCACTTGTTCGGCCAGCAGCGCCTGCAGCACCTTGAGCAACTGCGACAACGAAACCACGCCCGGCACCAGCTCCTCAGCCAGTTTCGGCGAGCCTTTGGCCAGCACCTGCAGGAGTTGCTGGACTTCTTCGTGGCCAATCAGCTCGCTGGAGTGCTTGTACAGGATCTGGTTCAAGTGGGTCGCCACCACGGTACTGGCGTCCACCACGGTATAACCGAGGGACTGGGCCTGGGCCCGCTGGCTGATTTCGATCCACACCGCTTCCAGGCCGAAAGCCGGATCCTTGGCGGTGATGCCGTTGAGGCTGCCGTAGACCTGGCCCGGGTTGATCGCCAATTCGCGGTCGGGGTAGATCTCGGCTTCGGCCAGGATCACCCCCATCAAGGTCAGGCGATAGGCGCTCGGCGCCAGGTCGAGGTTGTCGCGAATATGTACGGTGGGCATCAGGAAGCCCAGGTCCTGGGAGAGCTTCTTGCGCACGCCCTTGATCCGCGCCAGTAACTGACCACCCTGGTTACGGTCGACCAAGGGAATCAGGCGATAGCCGACTTCCAGGCCGATCATGTCGATAGGCGTCACGTCATCCCAGCCCAGTTCCTTGGTTTCCATGGCGCGGGCCGGCGACGGCAGCAGCTCCTGCTGGCGCTTGACCTCTTGCAGGGCCTGGACTTTCTGCGCGTTCTGCTTCTTCCAGAACAGGTAGGCACCACCCGCGGCGGCGGCGGCCATGGTCAGGAAGGAAATGTGCGGCATCCCCGGCACCAGGCCCATCACGGCCATCAGGCCAGCGGCAACGGCCAGGGCCTTGGGCGAGGCGAACATCTGCCGACCGATCTGCTTGCCCATGTCTTCGGAGCCCGAAGCACGGGTCACCATGATCGCGGCCGCTGTGGATAACAACAGTGATGGCAATTGCGCCACCAAACCGTCACCAATCGTCAACAAGGCGTAGACCCTGCCGGCGTCGCCAAACGACATGTTGTGCTGGAAGATGCCGACAGCCATGCCGCCGATCAGGTTGATGAACAGAATCAACAGGCCGGCGATGGCGTCACCGCGCACGAATTTGCTGGCACCGTCCATGGAACCGTAGAACTCGGCTTCCTGGGCCACTTCCAGGCGACGCAGCTTGGCCTGGCTCTGGTCGATGAGACCGGCGTTGAGGTCGGCGTCGATTGCCATCTGCTTGCCGGGCATCGCATCGAGGGTGAAACGCGCGCTCACCTCGGAAATCCGCCCGGCACCCTTGGTCACCACGACGAAGTTGATGATCATCAAGATGGCGAAGACCACGATACCGACCACGTAGTTACCGCCGATCACCACCTCACCGAAGGCCTGGATCACCTTACCGGCGGCGGCGTGCCCGTCCTGGCCGTGGAGCATCACCACGCGGGTGGACGCCACGTTCAGCGCCAGGCGCAACAGCGTGGCCACCAGCAGGATGGTCGGGAAGACGGCGAAATCCAGCGGCCGCAGGGCGTAGACGCACACCAGCAGCACGACGATCGACAGGGCGATGTTGAACGTGAAGAACACGTCCAGCAGGAACGGCGGCACCGGCAGCATCATCATGGCAAGCATGACCAGCAGCAACAGCGGCACGCCCAGATTACCCCGGCTGAGGTCTACGACATTGCTGCGCGCGGTGCTGAGTAACTGTGAGCGATCCACCGATTTTCCCCGTTCCTGTGAAGCAAACTTTTGACGCCCAGAGGGGACGCAGACGGGGTATTGCAAGAAGCCTTCCAACTTTCGCGGGAGGCTGGAATAGAAGCGTTGCACGCAGGCTGTAGGAGCAAAGCTTGCTCGCGATGGCGCAGTGGCGCCTGTCAGAGGCTGACGCCCCACCCACCATGCCGATCACTACGCTATAAGCATCTGTTCCTGCAGAATTCGACCAAAATTCAGCGTTGAGCCCCGGACATAACCATGCCCTTGAAGATCTGAAGCCCTTCTCCGATACCAACCAGTTCGTCACTGGGATACATGCCAACGACTTTCGTCGCAGGCGCCTCTGTATCAGAGGGCGGCGAATCAGGCGAAACGTCATGTCCCTCCATCAGTCCCAGGGCCCACTGGAACCAAATGATCGGCAAATCGGCGATTTCGATCATCCGCTTGGGATCTTCCCATCGAAAGTCTGTGCGCGCGTTCATGCGCAAGCGCGAATCAAAGATTTCAAATTCAGGCTTGCCATAGCGCCTTTGCAGCTCGCCACTTGACCAAGTGTTCTGGCAATCATTGGGATTGATGAAGAGACGGAACAACGCAGCGTTGTTGCCGATATTGCCCGCCGCGCTTCGCCTCACTCGACAGCACAGATGAAGTCAATGGAGATATCCCAAATTAGATGACCAGGGGAGAGGTCCGTCTACTGTCAGAACTAACAGGTGCAGGGGCATACGACCCAAGAGCGATCTTTTTGGCTATCGGCCGGACTCAGGAATCACGCCGCAAATCCGGCGCAATCGGCAGAATGCAGCAAATACCACTAACAGTTCTGCCAGTTCCCTTTCCTACGTCGAGCCCCGACAATCCTCTTGGACCTCATCCGAACGGAGTGTCGATCATGCCAGCCACGCGTCTCTGCGTTTACAGTTATGACCCCTTAGATCGCCTCACCGGCCAATCCGTGTCAACTCATGCGCCTGTCCAGCGCTTTTATTGTAAGTCCCGCCTGGCTACGGAAATCGAAGGCGCCATCAACCGATCAATTGTTCAGCACGATGAGCACCTGCTGGCCCTGACCGAAACCTTGGGCAACATAAGACAAGCAACGCTGGTGGCGACCGATCAACATCGCTCGGTATTACAGGCCCTCGCCGCCAACAAATCGCAGTCCTTCGCCTATTCACCCTATGGCCATCGCCCTGCTGGCGGCGGCCTGCTGAGCCTGCTCGGTTTCAACGGAGAAAGAGCAGACTCGGTGACGGGGCATTATTTGCTGGGAAATGGTTATCGGGCTTTTAACCCGGTGTTGATGCGGTTTAATAGCCCGGATCGTTTGAGTCCGTTTGGCGTCGGTGGTGTGAACGCTTATGCGTATTGTACTGGCGACCCGATAAACAGGATAGATCGGAACGGGAGGGCTGGCTTATTTGCAGGAGGAATATCTGGCAGGACTCCGCGCCCGGCGCAATTCACAACCATTGATACAAATGTCGTGAAACGCATCATAGGCAAGCAAAGCCATGACATATTAAAAACGACCACAACCAGACAAATATTTAACTCCGACAATCAATTAGTTCGCACATTTGAAGTCGAAAAAAAGATACAAACCCCCAAGAATCCGACGCTTCAAGAGCTAGCCTTTTCCAAGCTAACCAATTACAACGAAGCCAAGTTCCAACAGTTGAGAATAAAAAACGAGAAAGCGATACGTAATTACTCGGAAATTAACTTTCAAAATCACGTTGAAAGCAAGATCGCAGCAGAGCAACTCGCTACAAACGCCCTATTCTACAGTGCACCTGATCACCGTATTTTATTCAACCAAACACTACACGACGCAAAGTCCGGACGCTTACCGGGAGTCGACCCGACTTCGATTAGGGATAAAGAAGCGAAAGAGATTCCGCCTTTGCCTATGGGTAAGCTTTTACACCGCCTGAGACTCTGGTGACGCCGCAAATCGGCAAATCTTCCTGCCTTTGAGCTCCTGCCTTAGTCGACACATAGCATGCTTCGCGAACAAAGCTCACTCAGGAATCACGCCGCAAATACGGAGGGATCGGCAAATCCTTCAGCGGCTCGGGGCGCTTGCCCTTGCCGGCGCGGTGTTGGCGGATCTGGTAGACGTAGGCCAATACCTGGGCCACAGCCAGGTACAGGCCCCCGGGGATTTCCTGGTCGAGTTCGGTGGAGTAGTAGATCGACCGCGCCAGGGCCGGGGATTCGAGCAGCATCACTTCATTGGCCACGGCGATTTCGCGGATCTTCAACGCCACGAAGTCGTTGCCCTTGGCCAGCTATTTCCCCTCTTGTCCTGACCTCTCTTGTTCTGAACCATGGTTTCAGCGTGCCTGCGCTACGCCCCGCAATAGCGGCAAGGCATAGGTGGGCAGCCAGCTGCAGATATTCGCTCGCCATACTCGTGTCGATATTCACGAATACCTAACAGTTCTGCCAGTTCCCCTTTCTACGTCGAGCCCCGACAATCCTCTTGGACCTCATCCGAACGGAGTGTCGATCATGCCAGCCACTCGTCTCTGGGTCTACAGTTATGACCCCTTGGATCGCCTCACCGGCCAGTCCGTGTCAACTCATGCGCCTGTCCAGCGCTTTTATTGTAAGTCCCGCCTGGCTACGGAAATCGAAGGCGCCATCAACCGATCAATTGTTCAGCACGATGAGCACCTGCTGGCCCTGACCGAAACCTTGGGCAACATAAGACAAGCAACGCTGGTGGCGACCGATCAACATCGCTCGGTATTACAGGCCCTCGCCGCCAACAAATCGCAGTCCTTCGCCTATTCACCCTATGGCCATCGCCCTGCTGGCGGCGGCCTGCTGAGCCTGCTCGGTTTCAACGGAGAAAGAGCAGACTCGGTGACGGGGCATTATTTGCTGGGAAATGGTTATCGGGCTTTTAACCCGGTGTTGATGCGATTTAATAGCCCG
Source organism: Pseudomonas sp. NFACC13-1 (assembly GCF_900104425.1). Taxonomy (NCBI): domain Bacteria; kingdom Pseudomonadati; phylum Pseudomonadota; class Gammaproteobacteria; order Pseudomonadales; family Pseudomonadaceae; genus Pseudomonas; species Pseudomonas sp. NFACC13-1. Next base: position 380,288 of record NZ_FMXV01000003.1, read on the forward strand.
GATCGTTTGAGTCCGTTTGGCGTCGGTGGTGTGAACACTTATGCGTATTGTACTGGCGACCCGATAAACAGGAGAGATCCGAACGGGACGGCTGGTTTTTTTACAAGGATTATAAAATTTTTTTCAAAAGCGAGATCTGGCACGACTCCGCGCGAGGTGCAACACACAACCACTGAGACAAGTGTCGTGAGACGCATCATAGGCGAGCAAAGCCATGACATACTAGAAACAACCATAACCAGACGAATATTTAACTCCGACAATCAATTAGTTCGCGAATTTGAAGCCCAAAAGAACATACAAATCCCCAAGAATCCGACGCTTCAAGAGCTAGCTTTTTCCAAGCTAACCAATTACAACAAACCCAAGTTCAAACAGTTGAGAAAAAACAACCAGACAGCGATACGTAACTACTCAGAAATCAACTTTCAAAATCACGTTGAAAACAAGATCGCAGCAGAACAACTCATTTCAAACGCCCCATACAGAGAACTTGATCACCGTCTTGCATTCAACGCAGTACTACACAAAGCAAAGTCCGGACGCTTACCGGGAGTCGACCCGATTTCAATTAGCCATATAAGAGCGAAAGAGATTCCGCCTACGCCTTTGGATGAGCTTTTATACAGAACGAGACGCGAGTGACGCCGCAAATCGGCAAATCCTCCTGCCTTTGAGCTCCAGCCTTAGCCGACACATAGCATGCTTCGCGAACAAAGCTCACTCAGGAATCACGCCGCAAATCCGGAGGGATCGGCAAATCCTTCAGCGGCTCGGGGCGCTTGCCCTTGCCCGCGCGGTGTTGGCGGATCTGGTAGACGTAGGCCAATACCTGGGCCACGGCCAGGTACAGCCCCCCGGGGATTTCCTGATCGAGCTCGGTGGAGTAGTAAATCGATCGCGCCAGCGCCGGGGACTCAAGCAGCATCACCTCATTGGCCACGGCGATCTCACGGATCTTCAGCGCCAGGAAGTCACTGCCCTTGGCCAGCAACACGGGCGCGTTGCCTTTTTCGGGGTCGTACTTGAGGGCGACGGCGTAGTGAGTCGGGTTGGTGATGACCACATCCGCCTCGGGGATTGCCGCCATCATCCGCCGCTGGGAGACCTCGCGCTGCAATTGACGGATACGCTGCTTGACCTCCGGCTTGCCCTCCGCGTCCTTGTGCTCGTCGCGCACCTCCTGCTTGGTCATCATCAGCTTCTGCTTGCTCTGATACAGCTGGATCGGCACGTCGATGGCGGCGATCAGGATCAGGCCGCACGCCATCCACAACGTACTCCAGCCCACCAACTGCACACTGTGGATAATCGCCTGCTCCAGTGGCTCGTGGGCAATGCGCACCAGATCATCGATGTCGGATTGCAACACCGTCAGCGCCACGAACAGCACCAGCAGGAATTTCCCAAACGCCTTGAGCAACTCCATCAGCGCCGTGGTGGAAAACATCCGCTTGAGACCGGCGGCCGGGTTCATCCGGCTGAACTTGGGAGCCAGGCTGCCGGCAGCGAACAACCAGCCGCCCAGGGAAATCGGGCCGATCACGGCGGCCAGCAGCAAGCAGATCAGAACCGGCTGCACCGCCAGTATCGCGATCTTGCCCGAGTGCAGCAGATGCTGGGACATGGCCCCCGGAGACAGCAGCACCTCGCGGGGCAGGGAGAAATTCAGGCGCATGATTTCCAGCAGGTCCAGAGCCAGCCCGCCGCCATAAACCAGCAGCCCGCCCGCCCCGGCCAGCATGATCGCCAGCGTGTTGAGCTCCTTGGAGCGGGCGGTCTCGCCCTTTTCCCGGGATTCGCGCAGGCGCTTTTCCGTGGGGTCTTCTGTCTTGTCCTGGCCACTCTCGCTCTCGGCCATGGTTCAGCGTGCCTGTGCCATGTCGCGTAAAAGCTGCAAGGCCTGGATGGCCAGCGGCTGATACTGATTGAGGATATCCCCCAGGCTGACCCAGAAAATCACCATGCCCAACACGAGGGTGAGCGGGAAGCCAATGGAGAAAATATTCAATTGCGGCGCTGCGCGGGTCATCACGCCAAACGCGATATTGACCACCAGCAACGCGGTGATCGCCGGCAATACCAGCACCATCGCCGCACCCAGGACCCAGCCGAGCTTGCCGGCGATTTCCCAGAAGTGATTGACCAGCAACGCACTGCCCACCGGCATGGTGGTAAAGCTCTCGGTCAACACCTCGAACACCACCAGATGCCCATTCATGGCCAGGAACAACAGGGTCACCAGCATCGTCAGGAACTGACCGATCACCGCCGTCGTCACGCCATTGGTGGGGTCGACCATGGACGCGAAGGCCATGCCCATCTGGATCGAGATGATTTGCCCGGCCACCACGAATGCCTGAAAGAACAGCTGCAACGAGAACCCCATCAAGGTACCGATGAGGATTTGCTCGGCCACCAGCATCAGCGCACTGAGGTCCAAGGCACTGACCGGCGGCATCGGCGGTAGCCCGGGCGCGATGACCACCGTGATCGCCAGGGCGAAGTACAAGCGCACGCGCCGGGGCACCAGGGTCGTGCCGAAGACCGGCATGCTCATCAGCACCGCGGTGACGCGAAACAGCGGCAGGACGAACGATGCCACCCAGGAACTGATCTGGGTGTCCGTCAGCGCGAGCATCGACATCAGGTCAGCCGATCAACTGCGGAATACTGCCGTACAGCTGCAGGATGTATTCCATGAAGGTTTGTACCATCCAGGGGCCGGCGACGATCAGCGTCACCAGCATCACCAGCAGGCGCGGCAGGAAGCTCAAGGTCTGTTCGTTGATCTGGGTCGCGGCCTGGAACATCGCCACCAGCAACCCCACCAGCAGGCTGGGGATCACCAGGATGGCAACCATCATGGTCGTCAGCCAGAGCGCTTCACGGAACAGGTCTACCGCTACTTCAGGCGTCATATCGTCCTACCTGCACAAAAGGCCTAAACACCGCCGAAACTGCCCGCCAGCGTACCGATGATCAACGCCCAGCCGTCCACCAGCACAAACAGCATGATCTTGAACGGCAGGGAAATGATCAGCGGCGAGAGCATCATCATACCCATGGCCATCAGCACGCTGGCGACCACCAGGTCGATGATCAGGAACGGGATGAAGATCATGAACCCGATCTGGAACGCGGTTTTCAGCTCGGACGTCACGAACGCCGGCACCAGGATCGTCAGCGGCGCCTGGTCGGCACTGGGGATGTCGGTGCGCTTGGACAGGCGCATGAACAGCTCCAGGTCGCTGCTGCGGGTCTGGGCCAGCATGAAATCCTTGATCGGCACCTCGGCCTTGGCCACGGCATCCTGAGCAGTGATTTTTTCTGCCAGGTAGGGTTGCAGCGCATCCTGGTTCACCCGATCAAACACGGGCGCCATGATGAACATGGTCAGGAACAGCGCCATGCCGGTGAGGATCTGGTTCGAGGGGGTCTGTTGCAGACCCAGGGCCTGGCGCAGGATCGAAAAGACAATGATGATCCGGGTGAAACTGGTCATCAGCATGACGAACGCCGGGATGAAACTCAGCGCGGTCATGATCAGCAGGATCTGCAGGCTGACCGAGTATTCCTGGGCCCCTTCGGCGTTGGTCCCCAGGGTGATCGCCGGGATCGACAGCGGGTCGGCGGCGAACGCCAACGGTGCGGCCAGCATCAGGGCCAATGCCAACAGAATGCGCAACGGCATTACTTTTTATCCTTCTGGTCTTTCCCCAGCAGCTCCATGAGGCGCTGGGCAAATTCGGGGCTGGCCGGCTCGGTGGAAGGTACCTGCACCGGCTCCTTGAGGACGTGCAAGGCGGTGATGGTGCCCGGGCTCAGGCCCAGCAGGATCTGCTCGTTGCCGACCTGCACCAGCACCAGCCGGTCGCGCGGCCCGAGCGCGCGCGAACCGACGATGTCGATGACCTGGCCCTTGCCGGCCGGTCCCGCCTGCTGCACGCGGCGCAACAACCAGGCGAGAAAGAAGATCAGGCCCAGCACCAACAGCAAGCCGAGCACCAGTTGCGCCAGTTGTCCGGCGACCCCATTGCCTGCCGTCGGCGCAACGGCCGCCGTGGCAACCGGTTCGGCCGCCAGCACGCTCAACGGCAGCATCGACGCTGCGGCAAAGAAACCTTTCACTCAGCGCAGCTTCTTGATGCGTTCGCTCGGACTGATCACGTCCGTCAGGCGAATGCCGAACTTCTCGTTGACCACCACCACTTCGCCATGGGCGATCAAGGTGCCGTTGACCAGCACGTCGAGCGGCTCGCCGGCCAGGCGGTCCAGCTCGATCACCGAGCCCTGGTTGAGCTGCAGCAGGTTGCGGATGTTGATATCGGTGCTGCCCACTTCCATGGAGATCGACACCGGGATGTCGAGGATCACATCCAGGTTCGGCCCATCCAGCGTGACCGGCTCGTTGCTCTTGGGCACGCTGCCAAATTCTTCCATCGGCAGGCGGTTGGACCCGTGATTACCGCTATCGGCGGCCAGCAAGGCATCGATGTCGGCCTGCCCGGCGTCGCCGGTTTCTTCCAGGGCCGCAGCCCATTCGTCGGCCAGCGCCTGGTCATCCTGGGTATTCATATCGTTAGCCATCATTTGTCCTCGGCGGGCAAAAATCAGTAAAAAACGTAAAATCCGTTACAAACTTAAGAAGTTGACACCCCTCAGCGGCGTTCGATCGGCTCGATCACCTGCAACGCCAGGTTGCCTTTGTGAGAGCCCATCTTGACCTTGAAGGCCGGCACGCCATTGGCGCGCATGATCATATCTTCCGGCATCTCGACGGGGATGATGTCCCCCGGCTGCATGTGCAGGATGTCTCGCAGACGCAGCTGGCGCCGGGCGACTGTCGCGCCGATCGGCACATCGACGTCGAGCACGTCCTGGCGCAAGGCGTTGATCCAGCGTTCGTCCTGATCGTCGAGGTCCGACTGGAAACCGGCGTCAAGCATTTCGCGCACCGGCTCGATCATCGAATACGGCATGGTCACGTGCAGGTCGCCGCCACCGCCATCGAGTTCGATGTGGAAGGTCGAGACCACGATGGCTTCACTCGGCCCGACGATGTTGGCCATGGCCGGGTTCACTTCCGAGTTGATGTACTCGAAGTTCACTTCCATGATCGCCTGCCAGGCTTCCTTCAAATCGATGAAGGCCTGTTCCAGCACCATGCGCACCACCCGCAGCTCGGTCGGGGTGAATTCACGACCTTCGATCTTGGCGTGACGACCGTCGCCACCAAAGAAGTTGTCCACCAGCTTGAACACCAGCTTGGCGTCGAGGATGAACAACGCGGTGCCGCGCAACGGCTTGATCTTCACCAGGTTGAGACTGGTGGGCACGTACAACGAATGCACGTACTCGCCGAACTTCATCACCTGCACGCCACCGACAGCCACGTCGGCCGAGCGGCGCAGCATGTTGAACATGCTGATGCGAGTGTACCGGGCGAAACGCTCGTTGATCATTTCCAGGGTCGGCATGCGTCCGCGAACGATGCGATCCTGGCTGGTCAGGTCATAGCTTTTGACGCTGCCCGGTTCAGCAGCGTTTTCGGTCTGTACCAGACCATCGTCGACACCATGCAACAGCGCGTCGATTTCGTCCTGGGACAGCAGGTCCTGCACGGCCATGTCGTGTTCCTACTGCAATACGAAGTTAGTGAAGAGCAACTGTTCGATCACCACTTTGCCGAGCTCTTTCTGAGCCACTTCCTGCACGCTGGCCGTGGCTTTCTGACGCAGCATTTCCTGGCCGACGGGCGTGGCCAGGGTGTCGAAATTCTGTCCGGAAAAGAGCATTACCAGGTTGTTGCGGATCAGCGGCATGTGCACCCGCAGCGCTTCCAGGTCAGCCTGGTTGCGACCTTGCAAAGTAATGCTGACCTGCATGTAGCGTTGACGACCGTTCACGGTGTAGTTGGCCACGAAGGCGGGCGCCATCGGTTCGAAAATCGCCGGCTGCTTGCCCACCGGCGCAGCCTCGACCGCCGCTGCCGGCTTGCTCTGAGCGCTGTGCATGAAATACCAGGTCGCCCCCACGGACACGCCGATCGCCAGGAGCAAACCCACCACGATCATGATGATCAGCTTGAGTTTGCCTTTGGTTGCAGGGTCTTTTACAGCTGCTGCTTCACTCTTCGCCATGCCAATAATCCGTCACTAATCGGGGTTTTCACTGTTGCACGGCAAGGCAGGAGCAAGTGTTATGCCAGAAGTGTCAGCACCCAGGATGACGGGCAAATAGAATCTTCAGCCCCATGAAACCACTGTGGGAGCGAGCTTGCTCGCGATAGCGATGAACCAGTCCCTGCAAAAGTGACTGACAATCCGCTATCGCGAGCAAGCTCGCTCCCACAGGGGTGAGCATCGTTGGATCAGGCGTAGTAGTCGACCGCGCTGGTGCCAATGACGCTGGTGGTGCTGGCGGCCACTTCAGCGATACCGACCGGGCCAGCTTCCTCCGCTGAATCCACCCGCCCGCCAGATGACGTCGTACGCCCGGCCCGGGCCTGCTGCTGGGCTTGCTGCTCCTGGTTCTGCGAACCACGGGATTGATCCGACACGCTGACGTCGACCTGGCCCATGCCCTGCTGGCTAAAACTGTCCCGCAGGCGATGCAACTGGCCTTCGAGGGCTTCACGAACGCCGGAGTGGGCGCTCATGAACGTGACCTGAGTCTGCTGGTCCGGAACCATGTTCACCCGGATATCCAGGCGTCCGAGCTCCGCGGGCTGCAATTGGATGTCGGCCGCCTTGAGATTGACGCTGGACAGGTACATCACCCGGTTGACCACCTCTTCGGTCCAACCGCTCTGATTCATCGCGATAGGTTGGTTGACCGGCACTGCGTTGGCGGTTTTGGGTGTGGCGGCCTGGGTCAGCGCGGCCAGGCGGTTGGCGAAATCATCCACGCGGGTGTCGCTGGACGCCGCGCCCAGGTCCTTGAGGCCCTCGCTGATCAAGCCGCCGAAGGCCTTGTCACCCCCCTGGCTACCGGACTCGGTGCTGTTCTGATCGGCTTGCACGCTGAGCATGCTGGCCATCCCGGCGGCAAAGGTCTGCGCCGACGTCGGTTCACCGTCGAGCGACACCGGGGCAGCGCTCTTGGGCTGCGCCTGGCTGGTGGCGGAAACATGACCGCCCTGCTCCATCGCCAAGCGCAAGGCGGGCAATGCGTCGAGAGGGTCGGCTTCCGGGTCGAAGGCTGGATCGACGACCGGGGCTGCTGGCTGGGCCGCGGCGGCCAATGGGACAACGGGCGCCGCAACTGCCGTGGCGACCTGGGCCTCAGCCGTGACCGCCACGGGGGCAGGTTCCGCCGGGGCTGTCGCGACCGGCACCGTCATGTCCGGCAGCACACCAGGATCAAGGCTCGGATCGACCGGCGCCGCATCCGCCACGGGCGTTTCAGCCGAGTCGGCGCTGGTATCGCTGGCGGCCTTGTCGTCGGTGCTGGCTGGTTTGTCCGCGGGCAAGGGTTTGCCGCTATCGGCAACCGTCGGTTCCGGGGCGGCAGGGCTTTCGTTGCCGGTGTCTTTTTTGACGGTGTTATCGGCGGCCTTGTCGCGCGCCGATTTCACCACAGGCTCCGGGGCCGCCGCCGTTTTGGAAGGCGCCTGCTTGGCGAAGACTTGAGCGAAGCTGGAGGCTCTAACCCCGAGGTCCGGGGCCGCTGCCGGTGAATTGACGGCGACCTTGGGCTTGGCCTGGACAGAGGCCTGAAGCAATGAATTGGGGGTAACGGGCATAAAAAGGTCTCCGCTGCACTGGAATCATAGGTACAGTCGAGACTAGGCAATGCAAGGCACGGGCCAAAACTTACCTGGACCCTCAAATCTCAGCAGTGGAAGCCTTCACGCTCTTCCCGGCAAAGCTTGCGGACATGGGCGAATTCGCTGTCGATTTCGTTGACCAGGTTTTCGATACCGCCCAATGACGGCTGCTTGGCACGCTGTTCCAGTTCGCCGCACAGCTCGGCCAGGCGGATGGCGCCCATGTTGCTGCTGCTGCCCTTGAAACTGTGGGCCGTGGCGCTCAATTTTTCAGCGTCCCGCGCTTCATGCAGCACGCGCAGGCGAGCCTCGGAGTCGTTGAGAAACGTATCCAGCAACTCCAGATACCCCTCCTCCATGACTTCCTTCAACGTGCTGAGCACGTCGCGGTCCAGATGAATCTCGTTCACTTGTTCGCTCCCTGATCAAGAATGACGCCAATTATGCCAGAGCCTCCCAGAAAAACTCCACGCGCGCACTACGACCATCGTCTGACCAGCGGGCCTGGTGGCTCAACTGGCGCACCAGGCTCACGCCGCGCCCCGACAACCGATCACTGTCCACGGGCCGTGCCAGCACCCGGGCGACATCGAAACCCTCGCCACTGTCTTCGACCTCGATGGCCAGGCGACCACCCTCGCCGCTTGGCGAAACGTGCAAGTGCACCCGCACGTAACCGTCACTCAGTTCATCCAGGCGCGTATTGCGCTCGCTGTAGTAGCGAGCAAAACCCGCGGCATCACGCTTGAGGCTCGAGTCGAGCCCCAGCACCCCGTGATCCAGGGCATTGGAGTAGAGCTCAGACATGACACTATAAAGGGCGCCACTCTGGGCCCTGAGCCCATGGACCTCAAGCAGCAACTGCAACAGGTAGGGCATCGGGTTGAAGCGCTTGAGGGTCTGGGCCCGGAACTCGAAGCTCACCGACCAGTCCAGTGGGCTGGACTGGCCGCTATCGGAATAGACCGGTGGCGGCGGATTGAGTTGCGTCGGTGCGACCAGTCGCACCTCGACCATGCTGAAGTCGTCACGGGCCTCACCGCGAAAATCCCGCAGGGCCTGCTGGATGTCCTCAAAAAGACGGTTAGGCTCACGGTTGGCCGAAAATACCTGCTGCAACCGCTCCACGCCAAACGGCTGGTCATCGCGGTCACTGGTCTCTATTACGCCATCGGACAACAGGAACACCCGGTCCCCCAGGGACATCGAATGCACCTCGGTGCGGTCATCGAACAAGTGCGGCGTGAGCACGCCCAACGGCAAGTGCCGCGCCGGCAACGGCGTACGCTCGCCGCTGAGGCTGTCATGCAGGTAACCATCGGGCATGCCACCGTTCCAGATTTCCACCGTGCAACGCTGGAAACTGAGGCACAACAGCGTTGCGCAACAGAACATATCCACCGGCAGGATGCGCTTGAGCTTGGCATTCATCTCCCGCAGGATCTGCGCCAGGCCGTAGCCCTTGGCCGTCATCCCGTAGAACACTTCCGCCAGCGGCATCGCGCCGACCGCCGCCGGCAAACCGTGCCCGGTGAAATCCCCCAGCAGGACGTGCATGTCGCCGGCCGGATTGAACGCGGCCAGCAGCAAATCGCCATTGAACAAGGCATAAGGTGATTGCAGGTAGCGGATGTTCGGCGCGCTCAGGCAGCCGGAATGGGCGATCTTGTCGAACACGGCCTTGGCGACCCGTTGTTCGTTGAGCAGATAGTCATGGTGCCGGGCGATCTGGTCGCGCTGCTCCACCACCGTGGCCTGCAACCGGCGCAAACGGTCCATGGCCTTGATCTTGGCCGCCAGGATCACCTGGTTATAGGGCTTGGCCAGAAAGTCGTCGCCGCCCGCCTCCAGGCAACGGGCCAGGGCTTCGCTCTCAGTCAGCGAAGTGAGGAAAATGATCGGGACCAATTGGTCCCCAGCCAGCTGCTTGATTCTCTGCGCGGCTTCGAAGCCGTCCATCACGGGCATCATCGCGTCCATCAGCACCAGGTGCGGACGCTGTTCCAGGTAGACGTCGACCGCTTCGGCGCCATTGGCCGCGGTGAGCACGTGGTGACCCTGGCGGCGGACAATGGTCGACAACAGCAGTCGATCAGCGGCACTGTCTTCGGCAATCAGGACCGTCAGTGGCTCCGACGACGATTGCATGGCGATCAACTGATGTCGAACAGCTTGTCGAAATTGGAGATCGCGAGGATTTTCTTGACGTCGGAGCTGCTGTTGACGACCCGGATATCCGACTCGTCGCCGCCGGCATGATCGCGCAACAGCAGGAGCATGCCCAGGGCGGAACTGTCGAGATAAGTGGCTTCTTTCAAATCCACCACGATGGACTCGGGTTTCGTGATGAGCCGCTCATAGGACTCACGAAACTCCTGATGCCGCCCGAAATCGAATCGACCCTTGATCGAGATCGTCAGCTTATGCCCATCGGGGGATACTTCGGTAACGACTGACATGATCGGCTTCCTTGTCATGGACATACGTGTACAAGGTGTAGCATCTGGTAAAGGTCTGAGCAAGGTTTTGCCTCGTTCATACGACAAAAACCTCATTTCCCATCAGTAGGGGTTCTGTCGCGGCAGACGCTGGGACAATTCATCGAGCAGTTTCTGTTCGCGCTTGTCTTCCAACTGACGCGCTTCATCGATATAACGCTGCACCAGTTTGCGCAACCCTTCGACTCGGGCAAACGCCTCTTGCCAGCTCTGGCGAGCCTTCTCCAGGTTGTTCTGGTGCCAGACCAGGCTCTGGCGCTGCTGGTCGATGGCGGTGCCCAACTGTGCCAGGAACCCCTGGTAGCCCAGCAACCATTGCCCGGAGACCCCGTGGCTGCCTCGGGCGATCCACTGCTCCTGGTATTCGAGTCGAAAGTTTTCCAAGTCTGCCAGCTTGCTCTCGGCAACGGCCACTTGCCCCTGGAAATACGCCAGTCGCTGGACAGCGGTCTTCTCGGCTTTTTCCGCCATTTCCACCACGGGTGCCAGGCGCGCCGCACGACTTGTGGCCATGGCCGGTTACGTGCCCGAGACCGGCGCGAAAATAGTCTGCAAGTGCGCCTCGCTGGCGCCCATGCCGATGTTGTCGTTCAAGCTTTGGCGCAGGTAGACGGCCATGGCCGGGTAAAGACTGATAGCGGTGTCGGTCTCGCGGTCACCGCCCGGCACATAGGCACCGACGCTGATCAGGTCACGGCTTTGCTGGTAGCGCGACCAGTACTGCTTGAACTGCTGGGCCCGTTTCATGTGCTCGGCGCTGATCACCGACGGCATGACCCGGCTAATGGAAGCCTCGATGTCGATGGCCGGGTAGTGACCCTCTTCGGCCAGGCGCCTGGACAGCACGATGTGACCGTCGAGCACACCCCGGGCCGAGTCGGCGATGGGGTCTTGCTGGTCATCACCTTCGGACAGCACGGTATAGAACGCGGTGATCGAGCCGCCACCTTTTTCCGCATTGCCGGCGCGCTCGACCAGTTTCGGCAGCTTGGCGAAGACCGAAGGCGGATAGCCCTTGGTGGCCGGCGGTTCGCCGATGGCCAGGGCGATTTCCCGCTGGGCCTGGGCGAAACGGGTCAGCGAATCCATCAGCAGCAGAACGTTCTTGCCCTTGTCGCGGAAATACTCGGCAATGCGCGTGCAATACATGGCAGCCCGCAGCCGCATCAACGGCGCATCGTCCGCAGGCGAAGCCACCACCACCGAACGCTTGAGCCCTTCCTCGCCGAGGATGTGCTCGATGAACTCCTTGACCTCACGGCCCCGTTCACCGATCAGCCCCACCACGATGATGTCGGCTTCGGTGAAGCGGGTCATCATGCCCAACAGCACACTCTTACCCACCCCGGTACCGGCAAACAGGCCCAGGCGTTGGCCGCGCCCGACCGTCAATAAACCGTTGATGCAACGGATACCCACGTCCAGCGGCATGCTGATGGGGTCACGCTTGAGGGGGTTGATCGTCGGGCCATCCATCGGCACCCAATCTTCGGCCTTCATGCCGCCCTTGCCGTCCAGGGCGCGCCCGGCCCCGTCCAGCACGCGCCCGAGCATGCTCATGCCCATGGGCAGGCGACCGTTGTCGGCCAGGGGCACGACGCGCGCGCCGGGCGCGATACCGGCGACACTGCCCACCGGCATCAAGAAGACCTTGCTGCCGGAGAAACCCATGACTTCGGCTTCGACCTGCACCGGGTGGTAGCTGTCGTCGTTGATCACCATGCAGCGGCTGCCCATGGCGGCACGCAGGCCCTCGGCTTCGAGGGTCAGGCCGACCATGCGCAGCAGGCGACCTTCCAGGATCGGTTGGCCGGCCAGCTCACTGGCCTCGGCGTAGCTGCCCAGGCGCTTGCCGAAGCTGGTTCGCTCAAGGCGCATCGCGGCTGTCCGGTACAGAAGCGTCCAATTCAGGCACCTCCAGCCCCACATCGGCCGGCGCGGCATCGGCACTGATCAGGGGATCGTCCGGCAACTCCAGGCTCAGGTCGGCGGCGGCCGGATGCAGGGCCTGTTCGTGCAGTTGGTCGAACAACTTGGCCATGATCTGGCTGATACGGGTTTCAACGGTGGCGTCGATGCGGCTGTGTTCGGTTTCCACCCGGCAACCGCCCGGCAGCAGCGCCGCGTCCTCGACGATGCGCCAGGTTTCTTCATGGCGCTCGCGCAGGGCCTTGACCAGTTCGAAGTCCTGGGGATTGATGTACAGCCGCACGTTACCCACGCCCAGCGGCAACAACTTGAGCGCTTCACGCATGACGTGTTCGATCTGGCTCGAATCGATGGCCAGTTCGCGCTGGATCACTTGTTTGGCAATGTGTTGCACCAGGCCCACCAGGGATTTCTCGATCTGGCTGTCCTGCTCGGCGATGGGGTCGAACAGGTTGAGCATCAGCGATTCCAACGCACGGAGCTTGGCCGTCAGCGCCACATCGGCTTCCTGGCGAACCTTGAGTGTGGTGCTGTGGAAGCCTTCCTTTTCACCCACGGCAAAACCTTCGTTATAGGCTTCCTGGCGAATGCTCTCGACTTCCTCGAGGGTCAGCGGCTGGACTTCTTCCAGCGGCACCTCCTCCATTTCCGGCAGCTCTTCCACCGGCTCCGGCTCAGGCTCGGGCACATGGGGGTCGAAGCTGGGCAGCGACCAGACGTCGAAACCACCGACGTCCCGGGCGCGGATCAGGTCGCTGGGGGCTTCATCACTCTTGGCAGACATAACGACCTTAGATCATCTCTTCGCCGCCCTTGCCACCGAGAACGATCTCCCCGGCTTCGGCCATGCGGCGGGCGATGGTGAGGATTTCCTTCTGTGCGGTTTCCACATCGCTGACGCGCACCGGGCCCTTGGCCTCGAGGTCGTCGCGCAACAGTTCGGCCGCTCGTTTGGACATGTTCTTGAAGATTTTTTCCTTGACGCCTTCGTCCGAGCCCTTGAGGGCCAGTACCAGCACGTCGGACGACACCTCGCGCAACAGCGCCTGGATGCCACGATCGTCGACATCGGACAGGTTGTTGAACACGAACATGAGGTCTTCGATCTGACCGGACAGGTCTTCGTCGAATTCGCGGATCGAGTCCATCAACTGACCTTCGATCGAACTGTCGAGGAAGTTCATGATGTCCGCCGCACGCTTGATGCCACCCAGGGTGGTGCGCGAGGCATTGGAGTTGCCCGAGAACTGCTTCTCGAGAATCTGGTTCAATTCTTTCAGGGCCGCCGGCTGCACGGTATTGAGCGAAGAAACGCGCAGGATGATGTCCAGGCGCACCTTGTGGTCGAAGTTGCCCAGCACTTCGCCGGCCTGGTCCGGGTCGAGGTAAGCCACCACGATCGCCTGGATCTGCGGGTGCTCGTAACGGATCACGTCGGCAACCGCCCGCGGCTCCATCCACTTGAGGCTGTCCAGGCCGCTGGTATTGCCACCCAGCAGGATCCGGTCGATGAGACCGTTGGCCTTGTCCTCGCCCAGAGCCTGGGTGAGCATCTTGCGCACGTAGTCGTCGGAACCCACGCCCAGGCTGGTCTGATCGCCGACGATGTCGACGAACTCACTCATCACCTGCTCGACCTGCTCGCGGTGCACATTGCCCATCTGCGCCATGGCCACGCCCACGCGCTGGACTTCCTTGGGCCCCATGTGGCGCAGCACCTGGGCGGCGTCGGTCGACCCCAGGGACAGCAGCAGGATCGCGGCTTTGTCGACCCGGGACAATTTGGCAACAGCGGCTCGATTATCACTCATCTGCGTTAATCCACTCTTTCACGACCTGGGCCACACGACCCGGGTCTTCTGCCACCAGACTCTTGATAGCGTTCAACTGAGCGTCATAGCCTTCGCTCGGGCTTGGCAGCAGAATGCTCTGCGGCCCGCCGAGGCTGACGCGATCATTGGCCAATTCGCCATCCAGGCCGCCCATGCCGCCCAGTTCCACATCACCCAGGCCGGCCAGCTGCTTGTTCCTGCCGCCATTGGTGATGTTATTGAGCACCGGACGCAGTACGCCGAACACCAGTATCAGGATGAACAGCACACCCAGTACTTGCTTGACCACATCCCAGAACCAGGGTTGCGAATAAAATGGAATATCGGCGACCACTTCACCGCGCTCCAGGGAGAACGGCACGTTGATCACGCTGACGCTGTCGCCGCGGCTGGCGTCGAAACCGACGGCGTCCTGCACCAGGCGGGTAAAGCGCGCCAATTCATCGGCGCTCCATGGCGCACGGCTGGTTTCACCGTTGGCCGGGTTGACCTTGACCTGATCGTCCACCACCACCGCGACCGACAGGCGATTCAAACGGCCCTGCTGTTGCTTGGTGTGGCTGATGGAACGATCGAGTTCGAAGTTCTTGGTCGACTGCTGACGCTTGTCGGCCGGGTACGGCGCCAGCATCGGCTGGCCGGTGGCCGGGTCCATGATCTGCTGGCCGTTGGCATCGATCAGCGGCTGGCCTGGCTGCACCATGCCGGCGGCCGCCGTGGCGCCACCGGTGGTTTGCGGCGCACTGGCCGGCGACGGCGGCTGGTTGCTCAGGGCACCCGGGACGCCTTGCGGGCCATTGCTGGCGGTGCGTTGTTCATTCACCGACTGCTCGCTGCGCAACGCCGGCTGATCCGGGTTGAACTGCTCGGAAGTGGACTCGACGGCGCTGAAGTCGACATCGGCCGACACTTCGGCTTTATAGCGATCGTTACCCAGGATCGGTTGCAGGATGTTGTGCACCCGCTGGGTCAGCATGCCTTCCATGCGACGGCTGTAATCGAATTGCTTGCCGGCCATGGTCAGTTCGGAGTTTTCCGCCTGGTCGGACAGCAGGTTGCCCTTCTGGTCAACCACGGTGATCTGCGATTTGCTCAGCTCGGGTACGCTGGTCGCCACCAGATTGACGATGGCCACGACCTGGCCTGGCTCCAGGGAACGGCCCGAATACAGCTCGACCAATACCGAAGCACTGGGCTTGCGTTCGTCGCGCACGAACACCGAGCTTTTCGGGATCGCCAGGTGAACGCGGGCACCCTTGACATTGTTCAGGCTGGAAATGGTCCGCGCCAGCTCACCTTCAAGGCCGCGACGATAACGGGTCGCTTCCATGAATTGGCTGGTGCCCAGGCCCTGGTCCTTGTCGAGGATCTCGAAACCGATGTTGCCATCGGTCGGCGTCACGCCGGCCGCGGCGAGCTTGAGGCGCGCACGAGCGACGTCATCGGCCTTGACCAGCAAGGCGCCGGAATTGGGTTCGACGGTGTAAGGAATGTCGGCGGAAGCCAGGGTCTCCATGACTTGCTTGGCGTCCATGCCCGCCAGGCTGCCATACAGCGGACGATAGTCCGGTTGCTGGGACCACAGCACCACGGCAAAACCAATCGCCACGCTGGCAGCCAGGCCGACCAACAGGCCAACCTGACGCAGCATGGTCATCTCGGAGAGATTTTCCAGGAAGGACAGGCCGAACAACGGCGGTTTGCCGTCTACCGGAGTGGCCTTGGCTGGAACGTTATCAACGGCTGCTTCTGCCATGACTCAATAATTTCCTTAAACCGGCATCTGCATGATGTCTTGGTAGGCTTGAACCAGTTTGTTGCGAACCTGGGTCAGCGCCTGAAACGAGACACTGGCTTTCTGCGAGGAGATCATTACGTCCGTCAGGTCGACGCCACTTTTGCCAATCTCGAAAGCACTGGCCAACTGGTTCGACGCCTGCTGGGTATCGTTCACTTTATTGACGGCCTGACCGAGCATGTCGGAAAAGCTGCTGCCACCCACCTGGGGGACCGCGACCGATTTAGGCTGGGCCATGGCGTCCATTTGCATGGCCCGCATGTCCAACATCAACCGATTAAATTCAATACCTTGGCTCATGGTCTACTCTCTCTGGCGGCCCGCATTTTTTTGACACTTGCTCAGCGGGTATTCAGGTATTAGCAACAAGGGTGCCAGCTCCATGGCGATAGAAAACAAATGCGCACACAACCCCATTGTGGGAGCGAGCCTGCCCGCGATAACCCATCACATCCGACCTCGACTTGACTGACCCACCGCTATCGGCGAGCAAGCTCGCTCCCACAGGGGGTATTGGTGCTTATTCAACTGGCGAACAGATAAGCCTCGACATCCATGCCGGCGTCACGCATTTGCGCCAACTTGTAGCGCAGGGTGCGCGGGCTGATCCCCAGGCGTTCGGCAGCCTCCTTGCGACGACCGCGTTCGGCGCGCAGGGTGTCGATGATCATCTGGAACTCGCGACGCCGCAGGTCATCGCCCAAGGCGCCAACCGAATCGCCCTCGACATCCATCGGCGGCACGGGGGGCGCGGTCGGTGCCGGAGCCAATGCGGGCAATGGCGCGCAGGCCACCGAACCGGCCAGGCAGAAATCCTCCGGCTGGATCAAACCGCCCTGCTGCAGGATCAAAGCCCGCTGAATGGCGTTATCCAGTTCTCGGACATTGCCCGGCCACGGGTAGGCAACCAGACAGGCCCGGGCCTCGGCTGAAAGCCGGGCCGCCGCGTGCTTCATTTTATTGACGTGTTTGTTCAGCAGGCGCTCGGCCAGCGGCAGGATATCGGCGGTGCGCTCGCGCAACGGACGCCAGGCAAGCGGGAACACCGACAGACGGTAATAGAGGTCTTCACGGAAACGCCCCGCCGCCACTTCGCCGGCCAGGTCGCGATTGGTGGTCGCCACCACGCGAATGTCCAGGCTGATGGGCTTGCGCGCCCCCACCCGCTCCACTTCCCGCTCCTGCAATACCCGCAACAGCTTGGCTTGCAGGCCCAACGGCATTTCGGAAATTTCATCGAGCAGGATCGTGCCACCGTCGGCCTGTTCGAACTTGCCGGCCTGGGCCGCGATGGCACCGGTGAACGAACCCTTTTCGTGGCCGAACAGTGTCGCCTCGAGCATGTTGTCGGGAATCGCCGCGCAATTGATGGCAATGAACGGTTCCCCGGCACGCCGGGATTGCTGATGGATGTAGCGGGCCAGCACCTCCTTGCCCGTACCGGACTCGCCGGAAATCAACACGGTTGAATCACTGCGAGCGACCCGTGCGGCCAACTCCAGCAGTTGCGCACTGGCCGGCTCGATGGCCACCGGGCCTTCGCCCTCGACCGCGAGACTGCCCAAGGCATGGCGCGCGACCAGGTCCAGCAGTGCCTTTGGCTCGAACGGCTTGACCAGGTAATCCGCCGCGCCCTGGCGCATGGCGTCCACCGCTCGCTCGACGGCGCCGTGAGCGGTCATCAGCAAGACCGGCAATTGCGGCTGACGAGCCCGTAACAGTCCGAGCAATTGATGGCCGTCCATGCCTGGCATGTTGACGTCACTGACCACCAGGCTGAACGCTTCCCGGCCCACCGCCAGCAGCGCTTCCTCCGCCGAACCGACGGCGGCGTAGTCGTGCCCGGCCAGCACCAGGGTATCGGCCAGCGCCTCGCGCAGGGCCCGGTCATCCTCAACCAGCAACACCTTGATCGCCATTGCTTTCACTCCACTCCTGGCGCATTGGAAAACAGCGGCAAGCACACCGTCGCACACGTGCCACGGCCCAACCGCGAGCGCAATTGCAATTCTCCCTGATGAGCACGGGCCACGGCCTTGACCACGGTCAGGCCCAGGCCCGTGCCGGTGGTCTTGGTGGTAAAGAATGGCTCGCCCAGGCGCACCAGCACGGCCGGCTCGATACCGCTGCCGTTGTCGCTGACAGACAGGCGCAAGGTGTTGTCGCGCGTGTACAAGTGCACTTTCAGCCGCACGTCGCCGCCGCTGGCCTGGATCGCGTTTTCGATGAGGTTCAACAACGCGCCCACCAGTGTGTCGCGGTTGCACAGTACTTCACCGACATGGCTGTCGCACTGCCAGCGGATCGGCAGTTCCTGCACATGAGTCAACGCCGCGGCCTGCAGCGATTGCAACAAGGCCTTGGGGGTGACGCGGTCGGTCAACGGCAGCTCGCCGCGAGCGAACACCAGCATGTCCCGCACCTGGTGCTCCAGTTCGTGCAGGCGCTCTTTCAAGCGTCCGGCGAAGCGTTGCTGGGTTTCCATCGGCAATTGCTGCTCGGTCAGGTGACTGGCATAGAGCAGCGCGGCGGACAGCGGCGTACGAATCTGATGGGCCAGCGAGGCCACCATCCGTCCCAGGGAAGACAGGCGCTCGTGGCGAGCCAACTGGTCTTGCAGGTGACGGGTTTCAGTCAAGTCATTGAGCAGCACCAACTGCCCAGGCTCGGCGTCCAGCGAACGCGTCGAGATGGACAGGCGCCGGCCGTCCTTGAGGGACACTTCATGGCCGTCGTCGTCCCGGGGCGCAAAGCAGCGGGCGATGACATGCCGCCACAGCTCGCCCTCCAGGGGCAGGCCGAGCAACTCGCAGGCCGCCGGGTTGGCTTCGCGTACACGGCCGTGGGCGTCGATGACGATCACACCACCGGGCAACAGGTCGAGGAGATTTTGCAGGCGATTGGCCAGGCGTTCCTTTTCCGCCAGCTCCTGCATGCGCTGGGCGCTGACCACGGCCAGCTCGCCCTTGAGCTCGGTGACCCGGGCTTCGAGCAGGCTGTAGGAATCCGTCAGTTGGCTGGACATCTGGCTGAACAGCGAAAATGCCTGCTCAAGTCCAAGCCGGCTTGCCTGTTCGGCGGACGGCATGTGTCCCGGTTCGGGGACAGGAGACATCTGGGCGGCTTGGGTCATCGTGCTCTCTCGCTTGGCTGACCGTCAGTTAAACGGAACGTTGCGAGGGCTATAGCAATACCCGTGCCGAAAAAAAACCGCCCAAGAATCAGGCGGTTGGAAAACAGGCGTCAATCATCCGCCTGTTCATCTCCTTCACGACGGCTCATGCCGTACTTGCGCATCTTCTCCACCAGGGTGGTACGACGGATGCGCAGGCGTTCTGCCGCGCGGGCCACGATACCGTTGGCATCGTCCAAGGCTTGCTGGATCAGACCTTGTTCAAGGCCTCCCAGGTAATCCTTGAGATCCAGGCCTTCGGGCGGCAACAAGGCATTGGCGGTAAAGTCCGGCGTGTGACCGTTTATGGCCACTCGCTCCTCCAGGTCGCTGCGCAGGCTGTCGACCATCTGTTCGTCTTCGTCGTCGACGTAGCGGAATTTCTTCGGCAACTCGTTCACGCCGATCACCCCGTACGGGTGCATGATCGCCATGCGCTCCACCAGGTTGGCCAACTCGCGGACGTTGCCCGGCCAACCATGGCGACACAGGGACATGATCGCCGCCGAGTTGAAGCGGATCGAACCGCGCTTTTCGTGCTCCATGCGCGAGATCAATTCGTTCATCAGCAACGGGATGTCTTCGACGCGCTCACGCAGTGGCGCCATTTCGATCGGGAAAACATTGAGGCGGTAATAGAGGTCTTCGCGGAAACTGCCGACCTCGATCATGCTCTCGAGGTTCTTGTGCGTGGCGGCAATGATGCGCACATCGACGCTCTGGGTCTTGTTGCTGCCCACACGTTCGAAGGTGCGCTCCTGCAGGACGCGCAACAGCTTGACCTGCATCGGCAACGGCATGTCGCCGATCTCGTCGAGAAACAGCGTACCGCCGTTGGCCAGCTCGAAACGCCCGGCGCGGCTGGTGATCGCGCCAGTGAAGGCGCCTTTCTCATGGCCGAACAGTTCGCTTTCCAGCAACTCGGCCGGGATCGCGCCACAGTTGACTGGCACGAACGGCGCTTCGCGACGCTTGGAGTGGTAATGCAGATTGCGCGCGACCACTTCCTTGCCGGTGCCCGACTCGCCCAGGATCAGCACGCTGGCGTCGGTATCGGCGACCTGCTGCATCATCTGGCGCACGTGCTGGATCGCCCGGCTGGTGCCGACGAGGCTGCGGAACAGGTTGGGTTCGCGATGCCTGCCGCGCTCGCGAGCCTGATCGTACATCTCGCGATAAACCTGCGCGCGGTGCAGCGAATCGAGCAGCTTGCTGTAGCTGGGCGGCATTTCGAGCGTGGAAAGTACCCGGCGGCGCTGGTCTTCAGGCAAGTCAAGGGAAGAATTTTCGCCCATTAACAAAACCGGAAGGAACTCATCCCAGGTTGAGAGTGTCTTTAGCAAGCCCAAAAGCGTTGCGGGAGCATTTACGGTCCCGATAAGGACACAGATGACTTCACGACTGGACGACAATGAGCCGACAGCCTGCTGCCAATCATGGCTTCCGCAGGGTAAATTTTCTTCGCCAAGAAAATTCAGGATCACCGCCAGGTCGCGGCGCCGAACGCTATCGTCATCGATCAGGAGAATTTTGGTTTCACGCCACATGCAATAGCAACTTCCCTAGTCAACCCAATGCCCGAAATTAGGGGGCAAGCTAGACGCTTGCAGACTTGTCATGCCTGTAGACGCCTTAAATCTGTAAACAGCTACTAGTTAAGTCAAAAAACCGTGCACAGTCAAATTTATGGCGCAACGGACTCGGATTAACTGAGCATTAACCGAACAGATGGTAAACCTTTGCGGCGTTCTGTGCTTGATGGATCTGTTGCATCTCGTCGACGATCGCCTGACGCGCTCCTGTGGCCGCCTCCAGCAATTGCCGGTACACCCCCAGTAACTCCTCAAGATTATTACGCAACGCCGCCTCATCCACCTCGGACTCGCTCAGGACGTCTTCCATGCAGGAACGGCAGGCCAGGTCCAATTGTCCGATGGCTTCCCAGTTGCGCTCAGCCAAGGCATCGACCAGGGCATCACGGGTGTGTTCGATTCGCTGCAGGACAAGACTCATGAGGGCACTCCTTAGAATTGCGGACCAGGCGCGGCAATGGCATCCCAGCCTTCCTTGACCGTGCGAAGCAGATCGGCGACTTCGTCGAGGATCTTCGGATCGGCCTTGACGTTGGCTTCGGCCAGACGTTTCATCATGTAAGCGTAAAGAGCATCCAGTTCGGCGACCGACTCGGCCTGGTTTTCCAGGTCCAGGCCTTCACGCAGACCACCGACGATGCCGATGGCCTTGCTGATCAGAATGCCTCTGTTTGCAATATCCTTGCGCTCCATCGCGCCCTTGGCCTGGGCGATACGATCCAGGCCGCCCTCCATGAGCATCTGCACAAGACGATGGGGACTTGCTTCGGAGGTTTGCGCCTGGGCGCCAATCTTCTGGTATTGGCGAAGGGCCAACATCGGATTCATGTTCTACCTCATCAAAAAACTTCGGTTCGTATAAATAGCGTATCGACGCTGCGTCAAAAAACTTTAGGTCGAAAAGCCAAAAGCCCGGAACGTGGTCAAAACGTTGCCGGGCCTTTTGCATCTCTGGAAAATCAGCTGTTTTTCTGTTGTGCCGTCAACGCCTCGAACATCGAGGTAATGTTGCTGGCAGTGGCCTTCAGCTTGCCAACCAGGGTATCCATGTCGTTGTACTTTTTGGTCAGAACAGCGGTCAGGGTTTCGACCCGACGATCCAGGGCCTCCTGATCGTTCTTCAGGCGGGTCTGGGTCTTGGTCAGCGTACTGGTGCGCTGGTCGAGGATGCCGCCGGTCTGAGTGTAGGGTTCGATCGCCTTACCCATGCGCTCCAGCAGTCCATTGGTGCCCGTGAACAACGTCTGGACTTCACCGCTGAGCTTTTTATCGCTCATCGCTTCGGTGAATTTGACGGTATTGAAGTTCAACGCGCCCGTCTTCTGATCGGTGGTAATACCCAACTGGGCCAGCGAGGTCAGCTTGTCGCCAGCGCCGGTTTCAGACAAGGGCGTTCGAATCGCCGCCAGCAGTGAGCGAGGCAACGCGTCACCGGTCAATTTTGCCGGCACCGTCAGCTTCCCATCGTCGTCGAGCGACGGCTTGGTCAGTGCGGTGATGCTATTGGCGATCGCGTTATAGGCATCGACGAATTTCTGGATCGAGGCTTTCAGGCCGTCGTTGTTCGGCGCCACCGTTACGGTTGAAGTGCCGTCGCCTGCTACGCCGACCAAATTCAACGTCAATCCGGAAATCGCCGTGCTGACCGTATTGCTCTTGCTGGTCAGCACCATGCCATCGACAGAGAAATTGGCATCCAGGGCCAAAGCACCGATGGCACCCGCCGAGGTCGCCGTCAGCGGAGCATTGTTGGCACCTACGACATTCGTTCCATCGATCTCCAGCCCCGCGATGCCGCTCACCGAGATATCGGAACCCGCCCCGGTAGTGGTGGAGCCCAGTACCAGGCGCGAACCGAAGGAGTCGGTCACGATGTTGGCACTGACGCCAGCAGCCTTGAGCGAAGTGTCAGCATTGATCGCGTCGCGAACCGACTGCAAGGTCGAACCATCCGGCACATTGAGGTTATAGTTGACCCCCTTCTGCGCGATGGTCAGCGTGCCGCTCGGGATGGCACTGGCCGTCCCCCCGGCAAAGGCCGCCGAAGTGACCTTGGATGCCGTGGCGAGGTTTGTGACCTTGATTGCGTAAGTGCCATTCACCGCCGAGTTGCCGGCGGTAGCCGTGACAACACCTGGGGCGGAGGATGTCGCAGCATAACCCGAGAATTGCGGGGTCGTGGTGCTGGACAAGTCCTTCATGGCGGTATTGAACGCTGCCAACAAAGACTTCAGGGTTCCCACCCCGGAGATACTGTTGGCAGTCGTCGTCGTCGCTCGGGTGATCTGACCTTGCTTGGCGGCTTTGTCGGAATCGACCAGCGCCTTGACGATCGCAGTGGTATCGAGGCCAGAGCCTAGACCCAAGCCAGGTAGAATTGGACTTGCCATGTGGGACTCCCTTCAGTGTGTCGCCGGCCTTTTGACCTTTACAACGCCCAAAAGAACATAACAACAAAATTCGTGCCGGTTGTCAGGCTTCAGCGCTGAACAACAAGCTGTTTGCATCATTCAAACTGTTGGCCAGTTTCAGAACTTCTTCGTTCGGGATCTGGCGAATCACTTCACCGGAACCACTGGCAATCACTTTGACCACTACTTTGCCTGAAGGCTCATCAATAGAGAACTCCAGGTTGCGTTTGACCGACTGGACGAACTTCTCGATTTCCTGAACGGCCTTCTTGAGTTTGTCCTGCTCGGCGGCAGCGTCCTTAGGAGCTTCCTTCACCGGGGTCACGGTAGCAACTTCGGCTTGAGGCTTCTCCACTGGCTTGTCGACCACTGTAGGTGCCGGCTTCGCCGCTGGATAAGACAAGTTCAGCTTCACGCTCATATCCATGTCCATCACCTCTTGAACGGAAAAAGCGAGAGAGCACGCAAGCGCACTCCCCCGCTAAAACTCATCCAGCTATTACTGAAGCAGCTTCAGTACAGCGGATGGCAGTTGGTTGGCCTGGGCCAGAACCGAGGTAGACGCTTGCTGCAGAGTCTGCTGCTTGGTCAGTTGTGCAGTTTCAGCAGCGAAGTCGGTATCTTGTACACGACCCAGTGCAGCACTGGCGTTTTCGTTGATGTTCTGCAGGTTGGAGATGGTGCTGGCGAAACGGTTTTGTGCAGCACCGAGGTCAGCACGAGCACTGTTGATGGTGTCGATCGCGCTGGTGATTGCATCCATGGCGGCCGAGAAGTTGGTTTCAGCAGTGGTGCTGTCGGAACCGATGATGGTGATCGCCGAGTCGACACCCAGGCTTGCAGCGTCGAAACTGGCGCTCAAGGTCAGGGAGATCTGGTTGTCAGAACCGGTGTTCGAACCGACCTGGAAGGTCATGGTGCTAGCAGTACCGTCGAGCAGGTTCTTGCCGTTCAGGTTGGTGCTGTTGGCGATACGGGTCAGTTCGTCGCTCATCTGCGAGAACTCTTTGTTCAGAGCGACACGGTCGGTTGCGCTGTTGCTATCGTTACGGGACTGGATGGCCAGTTCACGCATACGTTGCAGGATGTTGGTCTGCTCTTGCATCGCGCCTTCAGCGGTCTGCGCCATGGAGATACCGTCGTTGGCGTTTTTGATCGCCATGGTCTGACCGCGGATTTGCGAGGTCATACGGGTAGCGATCTGCAGGCCGGCGGCGTCGTCTTTGGCGCTGTTGATTTTCAGGCCGGAAGACAGGCGAGTCATCGAAGTGGAGAGAGCGTCGGAAGCCCGGTTCAGGTTCTTCTGAACGTTCAGCGATGTGGTGTTGGTGTTTACTGTTAAAGCCATGACGAATTCCTCGTTGGTTGGGTACTGCGGCTTCCGGCCCTTGGCAACCGCCGGGGTGTGGCCTAGAGAACCTTCGTAATAGTTATCGTCGGATTGGGAACTTGCTTGAGGGCTTTTTTCAAAAAATTTGCTAGCAGACTGCCACCCCTTGCAAAACAAGGGTTTAGCGGAGGGTCAAGGTCTGAAAAATGGCGCCAAGAAACCGCAGGATTAAGTCGCGGGCAAAAAAATAGCGCCACAGGCCAGCCTGAAGCGCTATTGAGAAGAACGTAACCGGGTCAATCGCGATAGAGAATCGCCGAGCCCCACGACAGGCCCACACCAAAACCACTGATTGCCACGCGCTTCCAGTCAGCATCCAGGACGTGCTTTTCCAGCAGCAGCGGAATGCTCGACGACACGGTATTGCCGGTCTCGACCATGTCCTTGATGAATTTCTCAGGTTCACCCTCGAAGCGTCGCGCCACGGCATCGACAATCGCCGCGCTGCCCTGGTGGATGCAGAATGCGTCGATGTCGCTGGCTTGCAATGAGGATTCGTCCAGCAGTTCGTGCAAATGAGCCGGTACTTTCAGCAAGGCGAAGTTGAACACCTGGCGACCGTTCATGAAAAACACCCCGTCGCTGACCTTCAGGTGTGGCGCGCCGGAACCATCGGTGCCGAACTTGGCCTTGCCCAACTGCCAGCTGGCGCCCTCGGCCATCCACGTGGCGGTGGCGGCGTCGCCAAACAACATGGTGGTGTTGCGGTCTTCAGGGTCGACGATTTTCGAATACGGGTCGGCGGTCACCAGCAACCCGTTCTTCAACCCTGCGGCCTCCATGAAGCCTTTCAGGGCATAAATGCCATATACGTAGCCCGAGCAGCCCAGCGATATATCGAACGCCGCCACATGGGTCGGCAACCCGAGCTTGTCCTGCACGATGGCGGCCGTGTGCGGCAGCCCTTCTTCATCACCGTTCTGGGTGACAACGATCAACGCGTCGATGGATTCGCGCGAAAGCTGCGGGTTGTTGGCGAACAATGCATTCACCGCTTCGACACACAGGTCCGAGGTTTCCTGGTCAGCGTCTTTGCGCGGCAGGAACGCCGAACCAATCTTGCCAAGGATGAATTCTTCATCCTTCTCGAATTTGGCACCCTGAGCGTAGTTATCCACACCAGCGGTCGGCACATAACTCGCTATGCTTTTTATGCCAATCATCATGGCTTCCCGATCATGAACTGCGACTAGGTTCACCCCCAAAAGCTCAGGGGCGCGTCAAAAATGGTTGATTTCCAAGGGCGCAGGCCTTATCAGGCGAACGAACAGGCCTCCACTCCGGGGAATACAATACAGTGAAGATGCACTTTATGACCTATGCGTCACGCCGTTTTGTCCTGGAGGAGCATTTTTTCATGACAAACGAAGCCGTGTCATTTCCCACGACGGTATTGGATGCTGGACAGGAACCTTGAGGATGGCGGTGCAATTGGGCGAGAGCGCCGGCAGGTTCTACCTGCCGGCGTCGATGGCTCGCCTCGGAAGGCGGAGTTATGCCAACAAGTCGGTCCAGGGTACGTTGCGCACCGGACCCAGGGTGAAACCAGCGCCTTGCAACGCCAGGTTAGCGTTATAGAACCGATCCTGAGCGAACGCCCCGGACCACTTCTCACGCAGCGCCGCACGCGTCTGTGGCGTACTCGCCAGCACACCGGACTGGATAACCTGCACATGTGGCGTCCATACCGTCAGGTAACCGGCCTGGCCAACCCTGAGGCACAGGTCCACATCACCCAAGGCATCGTCGAACAAATCGCTGTCTATGCCGTCAGCCGCTTCGAACAGTTGCTTGGAAATCATCAGGCAGGCAAACGACACCGCCGAACAGTTCTGCTCGACGACCAACCTGTTCATGTAGCCTCTGGCAGTCTTCGGCTCGCCGACGAATGCCGAGCCGACTTCGTCGTTCAAGCCCAGAATCAGGCCCGCCTGGGTGATACGTCCATCGCGCTCGACCAGCTTGGCACCGACCACGCCGACTTCCGGACGCAAGGCCTGGTTGAGCAGCGATTCGATCCAGTTGACGTTGACCACTTCACTGTCTGCCGCCAGCGTCACCAGATAGTCGCCCTTGGCCTCCTGGCTGGCCGCGTTGATCAATGTGCCCGTCGCCGTGCCTGGTTCGATATCCAACAAGCGAACACGACTTGCCTGGTGCCCCTGCCCCTGGAGCCAGGTACGCAGCACAGCGTTGTCTGCCGCGGCGGCGCAGAGCAATACCTCATAGCGCTGATATCGCGTGCGCTGCAGGACGCTGAGCAGGCCGCGTTGTCGGATCGTCAGGTCGCAGGCACCGTGGACGATGATCGACACCATGGGGCGCTCGGCAAAGCGGTAGTCGATTTTATGCGTGCCCGGCACGACCGCGCCCACATCGGCCTGATAGCCACGAACCGCCAGATGACGCAGCAGCGTCTTGCGCTCATCGGCGTTGTCTTCCACCGGCAGCGCCTGGCAAGTCAGCAGAGGCTCATCCAGGTGCGCAAGGCCCTCCAGGCCGTCCTGCTCGATCAGACGCAACAACAGGTCGAACTCCATTGCGTTCTTGAACTCGCGTGAATAGCCGCCGAGCCTTACCAACGTCTCGCGGCGTACCAACCAATGACGGGCCATCAACGCCGGGGCACTTTGCAGCAAGTCAAGGTTGAACCCTGGCCGGAAGACATCGGCCAGGGTCCCGTCAGGCTGGCGCTGGAACTCGTCCATTGCCACGGCCTGGCATTGCGGCGCGGCCAGCAATTCCACACCCGCGCGGAACAGCCCGCCGGGGGTCAATTCATCGCCGGCCTCGACCATGACCATCCAATCGCAATCGCTCTGGCTGACCACCTGATTGATTTTGTCGATGTAATTGCTTTCGTTGACTTTGACGAAATGCAGGACTTGCTTTGGCGTCGTCTCGGCCGGCAGGTCGCCGGTGGTGAAAACAACAATCTTGAACGCCCGGCAATAGCCATTGAGCACGCTATCGAAGGTGGTTTGCATCTTGAAGATGTCGGCGTCCAAATCCAGGACCAAAATGCCGAACGTAGGACCACCGTTGCGAGCAGCCAGGTACTCGGACACTTTCTGGGCTTCCCTGGCACTCGGTTCACGCGCTTCGAGCCAGCGCAGCAATTGACCGGAGTGCGTGGTGTCGAACAACCTGGCGGTATTTTCAAACGCCGCCGCCTTGAGCCGTTGCTCCCAGGCCTGGAGCATTTGCACGTAGCGCTTGTCACCCTTGGCCTGCATGACCTCGAGCAGTTGCTCCACCAGATCCTGGTTGAAGGCATAGCTCAGGAAAGCCCTCGCCAGCTGTTCATCAAGCGGCTCGGCGCTGGTGTTGCGCTGGGGGCGGGAGAGCTCCTTCTGCCTGAGCATGACGGCTTCCAGCTCCTTCAACTGCACCTGCCCGCTTGGCGCTGCATGCAGCAGGAACTCCAGCGAAGTGAGCACGTCGAAAAAAGCCTGGTTATAGAACGGCATCTCAACGTATTGCGTCGGTTCGAAACGACGCACCGGCTCGCCACGCCGCGAATCCCAGATCGACTCGAACAGCTTCCTGGTCTGTGGCACTGAACGCTCGTCCAGTTTCTTGACGATGGCCTTGGCATAGTCCCGCACCGAGGTATCCGTACCGAAGGCACCGGCCAGGGCCGTGGCAAAACGCTCCTGTTCAGCGACCGCACGCAAGTCCACGGAACCTGGCGCCGTGGCAACCAGATTCTGTGGCTTCGCCACGCGGCTACGTTCATGCAGGCCATAAGGGATGTCCAGCAAGCGAACCCTGGCATCCGCCATCACCCCATAGCAATGGCCGGCCTCCTGCAACCGCGAATCAAAACCGGCAGGCAACGCAGCGTAACTGCGCCGCAGGGTTTCAGTGCGCGTGAGGGCATTCACCAGGGACGGGCAATCCTCGGCAAACACGGCCAGCCGGGCTTCGGCCGATGGGCCGGAATAATCCTCACAGCCCTTGCGATCAAGCAAGTAATAGTCGACACGATCGGCATGGGCCTCGAACGCCAGGCTGTAGCCTTGGCAGGCACTGTACTGAGCGTGCGCCTCCAGGAAACCCAACGCCTGCTCCAGCGCCGGCGGCAGCAGGAAACTCTCAACCTCGGCAATCGCCAGGTAAGGCGTGGCGACGCGCTCGACGGCCTGGCGAACCTTGTCGCCGAAGCCAATGGCCGTGGGCGCGTGCAGGTATTGCACACCAGGGAACGCTACCGTGATATCAGCGTCGATCAGGTTCGATGAGTCGATCACCAGTACGGCGAACGAACTGTCGCGGTAGTGGCGCAACGCCCGCCGCAGGGCAGTCGACTGGTCGTGAGCGAGCAGCACCAGGGTAAACCGTTCACTCAACGGCGCAGTCGATCCTGTTGGGACATTGCTTTGCATATTCATTCCTTAACAAGTGGGGTGACCGCATCAGCGACACCGGGAGTTTCGTAGGTTGAAACTCTCAATCCGGTAGCCAACCATTGGCCCAGTACTGCAGGTTATCGCCGCGCAAGATAAAGTCGCGCAACACCACTTCACGTAATTCGTCGCCCATCCGGTAGCTGGCAATCGGATCCGCCAGGTGCATACGGATTGCCTCCAGCCATTCTTCGGTGCTGTTGGTGAGGACCCGGGTACAAGGCAGGTGCCCCCGGTAAGCCTCGGTATCCGAACAAATGACCGGATAGCCGCACGCACCGTATTCCAGCAGGCGAAGGTTGCTCTTGCAGTCGTTGAAAATATGGAACTCCAACGGCGCCAAGGCCAGGTCGAGGTTCAGGCTGGCAAGCTTCGCCGGATAAGCCGCCAGGCTCACGCCCGGATGAAACTCATGGACATAAGGCTTGAGCAAATCGGGGCACATGCCAAAGAACACCCATTCGACTTCGTCGGCCAACTCCCGCACGACATCGGCGATCAGCTCCAGGTCGCCACGGTGGCTAGTGCCGCCTCCCCAACCGATACGCGGCTTGCCGGAGGTTGCACGCTGGCTTCTGAGCCGGTTCCACAAGCCTGCAGCCAGCATGTTCGGTACGACGCGGATGTCGTGGTGCATGCTGGACAAGACGTCCGCCAGCGGATGGGTCGAGACCACGACCCGATCACACAGGCCGATCCCTTGACGCAGCAAGTCCTCGAGGTTGTCCGGCATATTACGGCGGTGTTCGTTTTTTTCCGGGACCCTGGCGATGTAGTCATCCAATTCGTAGATGCGCATGGCGTTGGAGTAAGTCTTGACTTGAGCGATGTCCTTGAACTTACCCACGTTATAGCGACCCTGAAGGATGATCACATCCGGTGACTGGCGCTCGATGTCGATGATCGAAGGCGTATCGTAGGCAACACGTCCCACGACTCGCCCAGCCGCTTCCAGTTCGAATAACGGCTGGCTGACCCGGTAGTGCCCCACCGCCGAGGTATTGACCGCCAGCCCCAGGATCGAAGGGACGTTGCGGGTGATCAGCGGATTCCAGCCGGTGCGTGGCCCGGGCTCGAGACTGAAGCTTTTCCCGGTCAGGGTCAGGTTACGGTTGTAGGCAGGATCGTTGGCGATCCTGGGCAGCCAGCGCTGATAGAACGCCTCTTGTTCGAGCTCCAGCCGCTGCTTCCACGAAGGATCGCGACTGGCTTCCACGCCGGACACCAGCACAACATCACTGTAAGGCGTGGTGACGATCAGGTAGCCGTTTTTTCCGACCTGCAGGCATAGCTCCAGAGCGTTGATGCGCTGCGTCGTGATCGACTCATCGAACCCACCGGCTTCCTCCAGAACCTGCCTGCGCACCAACAGGCAGTGATCGCCGACAGCGCTCCAGTTCTGCACCGTCTGCAAGCGCTGCATATAGCCGCCAGACGTGACCGACTCGTTGACGAAGGCCCTGCCCGCCAACCCACCCAGCCCCATGATCATGCCGGAGTCGATGACCCGGCCTTGCTGGTTGAGTGTGCGAGGCCCCACGATACCGACCTCGGGACGTTGCCCATGATTGAGCAACTCATCCAGCCAGGCGGCTTCCAGCACGATGCAATTGGGGTTGAGCAACAACAGGTATTCGCCGCGGGCATGCTGTACGGCGAAATTGCGGATCACCGCTTCGCTGTCGCTTCCCGGGTGCAGGAGTATTCGCAACTTTTCACTGCCCAGCTCGGCCATGGCCCGCAGCCAATGCTGCAGCTCGGCGTTTTCACTGGCGTTATCGACGATGATGATCTCGTAGTGCGGATACGCGGTCGTGCTGATCAGGCTGTTGACGCAACGCTCCAGTGCGCCCAGGTCATCCTTGACGCTGATGACGATCGACACCAGGGGTCGCTCGTCGAACAGGTATTCGATGCGCGGGACCAGCGCCAGGAGCGGTCCTGGGTGAAGCCGGTAAGGCACGCCGATACGCTGTAGATGAGCTTCGATCAGCCGGGCGTTTTGCTCGATGACTTGCGGCAACGACAGCCATTGGGCAAACGAAAACGTTGACTCGACCTGGACTTCGGGAATGTGGCCAATGACCTGTGGCCCGTCCGTTTCCACCAACTGCCAGATCAAGTCATGGGGTGCCAGCTCGCCCAGGCTCGAATCGAATCCACCCGAGGCCAGGAATCGGGCACGCTCGAAAGCCAGTGTCCGACCGACATAGGGATAACCGCGCATCAGGTCGAGATTGAAGTCAGGTTTGAAGATCGGCTCCACCGACTTGTCATCCACCAGCGCACCTTCATCGCTGTAGAGACAGGCAGCAGCCGGCGAGCTGACAATCCGATCGGCCATGATCAGCAGTGCCGATTCAGTCAAGCGATCGCCGGCACGCAGCAGATAGAACCAGTCGGCGCCGTCCAGTTGAGGCAACAGCCCATTGAGCTGCTGCGCCCAGTCCGCTTGCAGGCCAAGGCGCAGGACATGGTTGTCCACAGCCTGGCGCCCATTGGACAGCAGCAGCACCGATTCGCAGGCATAGGCTTGGGCAGCGATACTCTGCAGGGTAATACCCAGCGCATAAGGATCGTCCTGCTCATCGATGATGACGGGAACGATCATCGGCCGATAGGCCCAGCGGGCAATCTGCCGGGACAAGACTTGCTTGCGCAATGGACTGAAACGTCGACATGTCAGCCACTGCGCATAGAGGTCTGCGTAGCTTTCGATGTCCGTGCCGACTTGCGAGCCGATGACGCCCTGGCGAGTCGCAATGACTGAATAGACGTTGATTTCTTCCCACTCGGGCGCGCCTGGCTCCTTGGGCTGCCCCAGCGACTGGTAACGCACCCAGCCACTGGCTGGCGCCGGCTCGCCACTGCGCTGGGCGAGCATTTCCTTGAGCCAGGTCAGCTCCACCGTGGCCGCTTCAAGCATCTTGGCCTGACGCGCCAGGCGCTCCGGATGCAACCGCTGGCCGCTTCCCTCGGCATAAAGCTGGACCAGATCGCCCCGGCGCAACAGGCAGATGAACAAGGCAAAATCGAGGACAGCCTCGAAGCCTTCACCGGGCCGCGCCAACGCTGGCAGCAAGGCCTCGACATCTGTGCGGCGCATCAATGCGCCACTCAAGCCACCGAGAATATTCCGGGTGGTCTTTTCAAAATACGCCAGCATGTCGTTGCCGTTGAACAACGCATCGAACTGCGTGATGCCCGTATTTTCAACGCGGATCGGCAAGGCATAGTTGTCGGCATCGATTAAATGATGCTTGTTGATCACCAGCGATACTTTAGGATGCTCCTGCAAGATGGCCGCCTGTTGGCTGACGCAGAACGCCAGCAACTGGTCGTCATCGCACAGGAACTTGATGAACTCGCCCCGGGACTCTTCAAGGCAACGCAACAGATTCTGCTGGAACCCCAGTCGGGTCGGGTTGCGCAGGTAACGCACCGCAACAGTGGAACCCATGCCAACTTCCTGGACAATCTGCTCGATTCCATCGCTGCGGCAGTCGTCGCAGATGACTATCTCCAGGTTCTCGTAGGTCTGCTCGAGCGCGCTTTGCAAGGCGAGGCGGAAAAAGCGTGGGTGGTACGCGGGGATGGCAATGCTGACAAGAGGAGCTGATTTCACACGCTTGGCTCTCAACCGGTGGGCGTCAACTCAGGCGAGAGCAGGACGTCCTGAATCGTATAAAGGAACGGTCGGGGACCGCTTATAGCGTCACGGTCCCTGCCCTGGATCAGATTTTGTTGAACAATCCCAATTGCGTGATTTTGCTGAACGCCAACTGCGATGCCTGCAGCATCGTCTGCTGCAAGGTCAGGCGCGTCATCACTTCGGCCGGGTCGGAATCACGAATCGCCGACTGGGTCTGCGAGTTGGCGAGGACGAAGCTCTGATTGGTATCGCTCTGGGTATCGAGCGACTGGCCACGACCACCGACCGAACTCAATGCACTGGTCAACTGGTCAGTGCCGCTGGCCAGGTTACCGATAGCCGAAGCCAGTGACGCATTCAGTTTCTGGATGGCGATGTTGTCGCCATCGGCCGGCGTGTTCAAAGCAGTCCGCAACTGGTTCACGGTGTCCAGGACGTTCTGCGTCTCGTGGGTATTGACCGCGATGCTGAACTG
Organism: Pseudomonas sp. NFACC13-1; assembly: GCF_900104425.1. Taxonomy (NCBI): domain Bacteria; kingdom Pseudomonadati; phylum Pseudomonadota; class Gammaproteobacteria; order Pseudomonadales; family Pseudomonadaceae; genus Pseudomonas; species Pseudomonas sp. NFACC13-1. The sequence continues at coordinate 413,217 of NZ_FMXV01000003.1, forward strand.
ATCGTTGGCGGCCGGGGCACCATTGAGGGTGAAACTCACGCCGGATGCGGTGGCGACGTTGCCTGCCAGGGTGCCGCTGGACACCGGCTTGCTGTCGGCGGTCAGTGGCGCGGCGTACAGGTCGAAGTCCGTGGCGCTGGTGAACTTCAGCACCGCCGCTCCCGTCGGGAAGCTGGCGTGGTAAGCCGTCGGATCGGTGATTGCGCTGCTGGTGATCTGGGTCGCGGTGGCGTTGCCCGGACTGCGGGCCGGCGTGAACGAGTCGGGTTTGGCAGCCAGGGTGAAGGTATGACCGGGCAAGATCGTGCCCGCAACGTCACCGGCATGAAGGTTGACGTTCAAGGTCAGGTCGACGCCGCGAAAGCTCACCGTCTGCCCGAGCTGGTTACTAGGCTCGATGACCCCGCCCTTGCTGGCTTCGGCGGTCACATCGTTGCCACCCGAGTCGGTGATTTTCAATTGGGTGCCGCTGACGAACTCCACTGTGTACGGCTCGCCACTGCGGAACTGGCTGTTGTAGCTCACGCTGGAGGAGACTTGGCCGTTGGTCAGCACCACGCGACCATCATCCACCGCTGGCGCAGTCATGGTGACCTGGGTGCGACTGGTGTTGACGGCCTGCTGGAATACTTCCCAGCCGGTGCTGTTGGTGGCCATCGACATGGTATCGCCGATCGGCAGGTCCAGGGTCACCTGGTCGCCGTTGTAGGTGTAGGTGCCGTCATCGTTACGAGTGAACGGTACGACATCGCCCTTCGATCCGGCAAAGATGTACTTACCGTTTTCATCCTTGGTGTTCATCAGGCTCAGCAACTGATCTTCGATCGACCCCAGTTCCGAGGCAACCGCTTTACGGTCCGCGTCGGTGTAGGCGGCGTTACCGGCACTGACGGCCAATTCCTTGGCGCGCTGCAGCACGTTGCCAATGCTGGTCATGACCGCTTCGGTGGTGCCCAGGGTCGCCTTGATGGTGGTGACGTTGGCTTCGTATTGGGAAAGCATCGAAGCCTGGTTGCCCAACTGCAGCAGGCGCGAAGCGCCCACTGGATCATCCGCGGCGGTGTTCACGCGCACCAGGCTGCTGGCTTCCTCGCTGGTCTTGACCACCTTGGCGAAGTTTTTCTGGTAGTTCGCAGCCGTGCTTTCGTAGAACTGAGAGGTGGAAATGCGCATGGGCTACGGCTCCTTAAAGACTGTTGATCAATGTGCTGAAGATTTGTTGCGCAGCCTTGATGATCTGCGAGGACGCGGTGTAGTACTGCTGGAACTTGACCAGGTTGCCGGTTTCTTCATCCAGGTCCACGCCCGACAGCGAATCGCGAGCGGTCTTGGCGTTGTCCAGGATCGCCCCAGTGGCGGCGCTGTCGAGCTTGCCCTGGGCGGCCTTGGCGCCGACGCCTTCCACCAGCTTGCCGTAGGCATCGTTCAGGGAAATACCCTTGCTACTGGAGCCGGTGTCGACGGTCTTGGCGGTCTGCAGACCGGCCAGGACAGTACCGTTGCGGTTATCCAGGCTGCCGGCCTGGCTGAGGCTGACATTGATCGAGGCGCCGTTGGATGGGGCACCGGCAATGGACATGTCGAACGTGACGGTGCGTTGTACCGGCGGCACGGACGAATCCATGATCGGATTGCCACTGGCGTCCTTGAGCGGAACACTCAGGCTCAAGGTGTTGCTTTCGCCGGGCTTGATCGTGCCATTGCTGATCTGGACACCTTTGGCATCGAGCAATTGATAAGCCTGGCTGGTGCCATCGGCGGACGTCGCGCCGAACACCACCTTGACCGGCATGGAGTTCTTGATGCCGTTCTGGATGATGGTCGTGGTGGCTGCGTCGTAGATGTCCAGCTTGGTGGTCATGCTCGGCTGGCCGCTGGCCGGGATGGTCAGCGTGCCGCTGCCCCCTGGCACGATGGCGGCGCCCAACGGCGCGGCAATCGCCAGCCGCTTGGAGTCGGTCATCTCGGTCTTGATGTTGGCCGCCGCGTCGCGGGTCGGGGTGAGCTTGAACGAGTCGCCGGCGGCTGCGGTGCCGTTGGCGAACGTCATCGAAAAACCGTCGATCACCGGCGGTGGCGTGGTCGCGGTGTTGAACGCGCCCATCGAGGTGCCGTCGGGCAGGCGCTGGACGGTGTAGTCCGTGCCGCTGGTGAACGTCACCTTGTAGTCGTTGGTGGTCAGCTTGCCGGAGTCTTTGATGGCGATGTTGAAGTTGCCGGAACCGGCGCTGTTGTTCAACGACGCAACGCTGCGCTGGCTGACCTGCGTGGCGCTGTTGATGTTAGTGAACAGGTTGGAGCCGAAGGCCCCGTTCATGTCGATGCCCGAGGCCTGGACGCTGTTCATCTGGTCGGCAACCACCAGGGCCACGCGCCCCAGCTCGTTCATGGCCGGGTCGAGCACGGTACTGCGGTAGCGCATCAGGCCACCGATCTCGCCGCCGGTGAGCACCGACGTCAGGTCCATGGAGCTGGAACCGCTGTTGAGCTGGATGCCCATGCGCCCCGGATCGTTCTTGTCCGGCACCGCTTCCAGGGTATTGACGATGTTGCCCATTACCAACGGCTGACCGGAGCCCAGGTAGATGTCCAGGCTGCTGCCGTTCTCGACAACCTGTGTGCCGGTGAAGGTCGACAGTTGGCGAATGGTTTCGCTGCGTGCATCGAGCAGGTCGTTGGGGGCGCCGCCGGCATTGGAGACTTCGGCGATTTTCTTGTTCAACTGCGCAACGGTGGCCGCCAGGTTATTGACCTGGTCGACCATGTTCGACAGGTTGCCGTTGATGTTCTGGCTCTGCTCCGTCAACTGGTTGGAAATCGAATTGAAACGGTTGCTCAAGGCCTGGGCATCGCTGAGCAGCAACTGCCGGGATGCATCGTCACCCGGCTTGGCGTTGACGTTCTGCACCGAGGCGAAAAACTTGGTCAGGGCGCCGTTGAGGCCGGTGCCGCTGTCCGACAGCAGGGAGTCGAGCGGAGTGATCTGCCCTTGGTAGGCCGCCGCGTCGCTGTTGAGCGACGTGGTGGTTTTCAGTTGTGCTTCAAGGAAGGCGTTGTACACCCGGCGCACATCGGCCAGGGTCGTGCCGGAACCAATGAACACGTTGCCGTACTGGTTCGAGGCCTTGGTGGTCTGCACGGTCTGCTGACGCGAATACCCTGCGGTATCGACGTTGGCAATGTTGTTACCCGTGGTCACCAAGGCAGTCTGGCTTGCTGACAGACCCGACATCCCTATATTGAGCAAACTCATGGTTCAGACCTTATAAAGTCGTGGTGGCGCCTGCAGAAGCGTAGTTTTGGTAACTCGTCATCTGCCGGGCTATGTTCGAAATCTTGCTGGCGTAGTGCGGGTCGGTGGCGTAACCGGCCTTCTGCAACTCGCGTACAAACTGTTCGGGGTTATCGGCCGACTTCAGCACATCTTGATAGCGACTGTTGCTTTGCAGCAGGTTGACCAAGTCATGGAAACTGTCGCGATACGAGGCGTAGGAACGGAACTCGGCCGTCTCCTTGACCATCGCGCCATTGCGGAATTCGCTGGTGATCGCCCGTGCCGAATCGCCCTTCCAGTTGGCGCTGGCCTTGATGCCGAACAGGTTGTGGCTACTGCTGCCATCGGGCTGGCGCATCACCGATTTGCCCCAACCGGTTTCCAGGGCGGCCTGGGCCACCAGGTAGCGTGGATCGACACCGATGCGGTCGGCGGCTTCCTTGGCCATTGGCAGCATGGCGTTGACGAATTCATCGGCATCGCGGAAGGCCTTGCGCGCCGGTGCCAGCGGTGGCTGGGCCACGGCGCGACCATAGACCTGCATGTCCCCTTTCGGCTCGGCAGCCTTGAGCGCGGCCAGCCAGTCGCCATTGGCCAGTTCGCCGGTGGTCGGCTTGACGGCGGCGACGGCGCGATCCGGCAGCAGGTTCTGCGCAGGGACATCGGCATTGGCCGAGGCCGACGGCACCAGCCCGGCGAGCAGGCGGTCAGCCAGTTTCGGCGGCAGGGCCAGGCGACGCTGGTTGAGCAGTTCCATGTCGTTGCGGTGGACGCCCTCGGCGCCTTGCGGCGCACTCACGGCCCGCGAAGCCCATAACGGACGCTGGCCATTGGTGCGCGACAACGGACCGTCGGCGGGCAAGGTCCCGGCCGCCACCGGCGTCGGGACCGGCGCCTTGGCGACCTTGTCCAAGGCCTCTTGCTGCTTGGCCGCCGACAAGGTCGCCGCCTCACCGGGCGCCAGTGGCTTGTTCTTCGACATCTGGCGCAGCAGCACATCGGCCAGGCCGATCCCGCCGCCTTCGCGGGACATGGAAACGGCCAATTGCTGGTCGTACATTTCCTGGTATTGCTTGGCTTCCGGCGTGTTCAACGGGTTGTCCTTGCCCAAGGCCTCGGTGGCCGAACGCATGGACTTGAGCATTTCGCCGAGGAACAGCGATTCGAATTCCTGCGCCACTTTACGCAGGTTGCCGTCGCTGTTCTTGTCGCCGACCTTGAGCTGGTTCAGGCGATTCAAGTCCGAGTAGGAACCCGAATCCCCGCTGATCAAAGCGCCCTTGCGCATATCCATGACTCGCCCCTCAAATCACGATCAGGTCGGCTTGCAACGCGCCGGCCTGCTTCAAGGCTTCGAGAATGGCCATCAAGTCGCCCGGCGCCGCGCCGACCTGGTTCACCGCCCGGACGATTTCATCCAGGGTCGTGCCCGGGCCGAACTTGAACATCGGCTTGGCTTCCTGCTCGGCATTGACCCGCGAACGCGGGACCACAGCGGTCTGGCCGTTGGACAATGGCCCTGGCTGGCTGACAATCGGATCTTCGGTGATGGTCACGGTCAGGCTGCCGTGGGTCACGGCGGCCGGGGAAACCTTGACGTTCTGGCCGATGACGATCGTGCCGGTGCGCGAATTGATGATGACTTTCGCCACCGCCTGGCCCGGATCGACCTCGAGGTTCTCCAGGATCGACAGATAGTCGACACGCTGGCTCGGATCCAGCGGCGCGGTGACACGGATCGAGCCGCCGTCGATGGCCTGGGCCACGCCTGGGCCAAGCATGTCGTTGATCTTGTCGACGATGCGCTTGGCGGTGGTGAAGTCGGAGCGGTTGAGGTTCAGCGTCAGGCTGTTGCCCTGGTTGAAACCGCTCGGCACCGCACGTTCCACCGACGCACCGCCGGGGATGCGACCGGCCGACGGAACGTTGACGGTGATCTTCGAACCGTCGCGCCCCTCGGCATCGAAACCGCCCACCACCAGGTTGCCCTGGGCGATGGCGTAGACGTTGCCGTCGATACCCTTGAGCGGCGTCAGCAACAACGTACCGCCACGCAGGCTCTTGGAGTTACCGATGGACGAAACGGTGATATCCACTTGCTGGCCGGGCTTGGCGAACGCCGGCAAGTCGGCACTGACCGACACCGCCGCGACGTTTTTCAACTGTACGTTGCCGGAACCGGCCGGCACCTTGATGCCGAACTGCGACAACATGTTGTTGAAGGTCTGCAGGGTGAACGGGGTCTGGGTGGTCTGGTCACCGGTGCCGTTCAGGCCCACGACCAGGCCGTAGCCGATCAACTGGTTGGAACGCACGCCGGAAATGCTGGCGATGTCCTTCAAACGCTCGGCCTGAGCGCTAAAGGCTGCGGACATCACCAGGGCACCGATCAACAGCTGCTTAAGATTCAACTGGGCCACCTAGAAAGGGAACTTCGGGCTGAGGAAGAAACGGTCGAACCAGCCTGGCTGGCTCGCATCGGCAAAGGCACCGGTGCCCGAATAGGTGATGCGCGCATCGGCCACACGGGTGGACGAAACGGTGTTGTCGGTGGCGATGTCGTCGGCGCGAACCATGCCGGCGATGCGCACCAGTTCGTCACCGGTGTTGAGGGTCAGCCACTTCTCGCCGCGTACGACAATGATGCCGTTGGGCAGCACATCGGCGACGGTCACGGTAATCGAGCCGGTCAGGCTGTTGCTCTGGCCGGACTTGCTGTCGCCCTTGGTGGCCCGGTCGGCGTTGTAACCGGCGTTGAGGCTCAGGTCGTTGCTGCCAATCGGGTTGTTGGTGGTCAGGCTGGAGCCGAACAACGACGTCAGGCCGACGCTGGTATTACTGGTCTTGTCCATTTGCGAGTTGGCGTTCTTGCTGGCCTGCGTCCGCTCGTTCAGGGTAATGGTGATGATGTCACCGACCCGGAAGGCCTTGCGGTCGCCGTACAGGTTCTGCTCGAAGCCGGCCTGGTAGATCGAGCCATTGTTGGCGGCGGCAGGCAACGGCGTGCGCGGCAACACCGGAGCGTAGTACGGGTCATTGGGCCTGGGCGTCGGCGCGACACAGCCCGCCAGCGCGGTGACCCCACTCAGTGCCAGAACAGATACGAAGCGTTTCATGACCCTACCTCTTGGTGTTGCAGGCGACCTCAGGCCGCCCTGTCTGCGTAATTACCGATGTGCGACGTGATTACAGGTTCTGCGTCACGAAGGAGAGCATCTGGTCGGCGGTGGAGATCACCTTGGAGTTCATCTCGTAGGCACGCTGGGTGGTGATCATGTTGACCATTTCCTCGACGGTGCTCACGTTGGACGTTTCCAGGGTGTTCTGCAGCGTGGTGCCGAAACCGTTCAGGCCCGGGGTGCCGATTTGTGGCGCGCCACTGGCGGCGGTTTCCAGGAACAGGTTGTTGCCCACCGCTTGCAGGCCGGCCGGGTTGATGAAGTCGGCGGTCTGCAGGTTGCCGATCACCTGGGCGGCCGGGTTGCCCGCCACGGTGATGGACACAGTGCCGTCACGGCCCACGGTAAAGGTCTGGGCATCGTTCGGAATGATGACCGCCGGCTCCAGGGCGAAGCCGCTGGCGTTGACAATCTGACCGTTGGAGTCGAGGTGGAACGTACCGTCACGGGTGTAGGACGTGGTGCCGTCCGGCTGCAGGATCTGGAAGAAACCGCGACCGTCGATGGCCATGTCCAGCGGCTGCTCGGTGGTCTGCAGGCTGCCGGCGTTGAAGTTTTTCTGGGTGCCGACAATGCGTACACCCGTACCCACTTGCAGGCCCGACGGCAATTCGCTGTCTTGGGTCGACTGGGCGCCAGGCTGGCGTTTTACCTGATACAGCAGGTCCTGGAACTCGGCGCGATCACGTTTGAAACCCGTGGTCGAAACGTTCGCCAGGTTGTTGGAAATGGTCGTCAGGTTGGTGTCCTGGGCGGACAGACCTGTTTTGGCAACCCATAGAGCCGGAAGCATTCGATTCTCCTCGTACGCCTGTTTTTCGGCGCAGCGCTGTAATTAATGATTAGATCTGCAAGACCCGAGCCATGGCTTCATCGCCTTCTTTGGCGGTGTTCATCATCTTGACGTGGAGCTCGAACTGCTTGGCCAGGGCCAGCACCGAAGTCATTTCATCCACGGCGTTGACGTTGCTCGCCTCCTGGAAACCCGACACCAACTGCACGTTGGCATCGATGGGCGCCGGCTGGCCGTCCTTGGTCCGGATCGAGCCGTCCAGGCCCTTGGTCATGTTCTTGAGGTCCGGGTTGACCAGCTTGATGCGGTCCACTTCAGCCATCACCCGCGGGCCTTCACCCATGGCGCGAATGCTGATGGTGCCGTCCTGGCCGATTTCGATTTTCTGTTCCGGCGGCACGGCGATCGGACCGCCATTGCCCATCACCGGCATGCCGTTGCCGGCCCGCAGTACGCCCAGGGCATCGACATTGAGGCTACCGGTGCGCACGTAGCTTTCACCGCCGTCGGGGTTCTGCACAGCCATCCAGCCCGGCCCGCTCACCGCGACGTCGAGGTCACGACCGGTTTCCACCAGCGCGCCCGGGGTGAAGTCAGTAGCGGGACGCTCGGACAGGGCAAAGGCCCGCGCCGGAAAGCTGTCACCGAATACAGGCATCGAGCGCGCCTGCTCCAGGTCTTTCTGAAAACCATTGGTGGAGATGTTCGCCAGGTTGTTGGCATGGGCCCGTTGCGCCAGTGCGTTCTGGCTGGCGCCGGTCATTGCCACATAAAGGTACTTGTCCACTGTCGTTCCTCTGCATGCCGGACGTTTGCCGTCCACTGCTGTGTTGCACAGCCTGAAGCAATTTGCAGACCAACTTTTTTCTGGCGGGCCCAGGCCCTGGAAACAAAGGGCTCTGGGGGTTCAGATGACATCGTTCAGCTGAGTCGAAGTCGAAAAACCGGCGGTGTTATGCCGCTAAGTGGCAAGGGCTGCCAAAGCGCCGCCGAGCACATCGACCACCCGGTCTTGTTGATCCTTGGAGAGACCGAGCCACATCGGTAAACGCAACAGCCGCTCGGAATAACCATCGGTGATTTCCATTGAGCCATGCACACGCCCATAACGCGCGCCACCGGGGGATGAATGCAGCGGCACGTAATGGAAGACCGCATAGATGGCATGGCTCTTGAGCGCCTCGAGAACAACCTGGCGCTCCATACCAGGGGCCAGGAGCACGTAGTACATGTGCGCATTGTGCTGGCAATTTTCAGGAACGATCGGACGACGCAGCAACCCTTGCCGCTCAAGCCCCGCCAAAGCGGCATGGTAATGCTCCCAGATCGCCAGGCGGCGCTGGGTGATGGCTTGCGCCTCTTCCAACTGGGCCCAAAGAAAGGCCGCAGTCATTTCCCCGGGCAAAAACGAGGAGCCCACTTCTTGCCAGGTGTATTTGTCCACCTCGCCCCTGAAGAATCGACTGCGATCGGTACCTTTTTCCCGAATGATCTCGGCTCGCAGCGCCATTGCCGGGTCATTGGCCAGCAAAGCGCCGCCCTCCCCCGAAATCACGTTCTTGGTTTCGTGAAAACTGAAGGCTCCAAGGTCTCCGATGCTGCCCAAGGCCCGGCCCTTATAGGTAGACATCACCCCTTGCGCGGCGTCTTCGACCACCGCCAGCCCATGCTGACGTGCAATGGCCACGATAGTGTCCATCTCGCAGGCCACACCGGCGTAATGGACGGGCACGATGGCCTTGGTCCGTGACGTGATCGCCGCCTCGATCAGGCGCTCGTCCAGGTTCAAGGTGTCGGGACGTATATCGACGAAAACCGGCACCGCGCCACGCAGCACAAAGGCGTTGGCCGTGGACACGAAGGTATAGGAAGGCAGGATGACTTCGTCGCCGGGCTGGATATCCAGCAGCAAGGCCGCCATTTCCAGCGCGGCGGTACAGGAGTGGGTGAGCAATGCCTTATTGCAACCCGTGTGGGATTCCAGCCAGCGGTGACACTGCTTGGTGAACGGACCATCACCGGCGAGCATGTTGCCGAACTTGGCCTGGGCAATGTAATCCAGTTCCTTGCCAGTCATGTACGGGCGGTTGAAGAGTATCGTTTCTTGGCTCATTGCAAACTTCCCAGGGTGGGCATGGTCATGGGCGACGCACAGCACAACACTTCAAACCGCACTGATCCGCCCGCCTATCTGACTGCCGATATCAAGATTTTCATAGAAGTACGGGGTGAACCCGGCCTCCTTCATTGCCTGTTGGGTCTCACTTCTATCGTATTCAACCCGATGCAGGTTGAAGACCTCGCCGTCCCAGGTCGCGAAACCCGCCCGGGGATCACCATCACGTGGCTGGCCGACTGAACCGGGGTTGCAATAGGTCTTGCCTTCACCGCTCCACAGGTACTGGACATGGGTATGGCCTGACGCGAAATACCGGCCAGGCAACGGGGCGAAATACGCCTGCGAGGGTCGTACGTATTCATCCAACGGATCGTTCCAGCCCCCATGGACAATGCTCAATTCATCCTGGGTCGAGCGCTCCGGGAGCGATCCCAGCCAGGCCAGGTTCTGCGAAGTGATGACGCCCTGTTGATAGTCCAGGCAGGCATTGGCGCTATTGGAACGAGGGCAGCGTTCATTCCTGGCCAGGTACCAATCATGGTTGCCCATCACGGAGAAGATGTTTCGCTCGCGCAGGGCCTCGCAACACTCGTTGACTTGGCTGTAGTAACCGGCCGTGTCACCCAGGCAGATAATCCGCGACACACCCAGCCCATCGAGTTTGGCAAGCACTGTTCGAAGGGCGCTGTAATTGCCATGGACGTCAGAAATGATCCCGATCATAGACAATGAAATCCTCTATAAAACGAACAGCGAAACCACTGCGAAGGGTCGGCGGGGCCGGTGTCTTGCCGTCGAGATAATAGGCCAGGCACATCGCCGCCTCGTTGTAGCCAAATGCGCGACGTATCGAACTGGTCGAGGAGATTCGCGGATTGATCTCAAGCAGGCTCCATTCGCCATCGGAGCCCCGCCGGAACTGCAAGTTGGTCGGCCCGACCGGTTTGAAAGCGCGGCACAACCTGGTGACCGTCTCGTCCAGCGAATCATCCTGATACACCCAGGCCTTGGCGGTAGACCCGTCCGAGGCCAACTTGCGCTGGAAGGCGATGATCGGACCGGTGTCGCCACCGCTATCGCCGAACGCCGCCACAGTGAATTCGTCGGCCGCGCTGCCAATGATGGGCTGCGCCATGAGGTGATCACCGAGCAGGGCCGCGTGCGGCGTAAAGTCGCGCTCCTCGCGAACCCAGACCAGCCCTTTGGAAGCGTAGCTTCGGCGCGGCTTGAGCAGAAAAGGCAGGCCCAAGGCCGCCTTGAGCGAGTGAAAGTCCCCCGACAGCAGGCTGGGAATACGGCTGGCATCCCCCAGCGCCACCAGCGCCTGGTCCATTGCCCATTTGTCCTTGGAAAGGTCGATCAAGTGCTGGTTGTTGAGCACGACCTGACAATCGAATGTCGCCAACAACGCTCGGTTGTCCGACAGCCAATGGACGTCCTGTTCGATCCCGGGAATCAACAGATCGACCTCGTGCCTGGACAGCGTGTCGCCCAGCCACTGGCCGTACCCCGGGTCAGCGGTCAAAGGGGCCTGCACGAATACATCGCTCCAGCCGCGACCGACAGCATCGTCGTAGATATCGGTGCCGACGAGCCGAACAGAAGGGTCCGCCGCACGCAGCGACTTGAGCAGGCCGTAGCCCATGATGGCCCCTACACCCGTCACCATGACAGTCTTCATGACAGACGCTCCCGGTGCGCTCTCATCAGCCCAAAGCCCCGGCGGACGTCTATTCGCGGGACGAAACCTATTCGCTCGTACAACTCATGGCCGCAGTCGAAGGGGGGCAGATCGGGAATATCGTTTTTTTCTGGCAGGAAGCGGACATCCAGCGGCTTGCCAAATGCCTCGAACGCAGCCTGGGCAATCTCGGAAAGACGAGGGCTTTCGGGATGACCGCAGTTGTACAGACCAGTAACCCCCTGCTCTGCCAGCCGTGCGCAGACCTCGGCAAGGTCACTCAGATGCAAGTAGTTGCGCCTGGCGTCGTTGCTGCCATACAGCTCGACGGTTCGCCCCGCCTGCGCCTTGTCGGCGATGGCGTACAACAGCGGTTGGTGAGGCCTGCACTGCTCGCCGTCGTCGTAGACCTGACTGATGCGCAGCACGCTCAGTGCCATGCCGCGCTCTTGGCAATACAGGCTCGCCACTTCCTCTGCATGGCGCTTGGACAGCGAGTAGATGCCGAAGTAGGGATCTGTCGCCTGGTCGCAGGCCGAACGCGACGACAACAAAATGAAATGACGCGCCCCGCATTGTTCGGCCAGGCGGCAGGCAACCAACGTACCGACACTGTTGACCCGTTCGGCGCGGACCAGGTCATCCGGCTCACGCCCGCCAAAATCGGCAGCGGCCAGCACCACGATGTCGAAGCGCTCATCGAGAGCAACGGGCTCCGGGCCGCTCAAGTCAAAGGTAATATTGGCCTCCCTGCGCCCCGCCAACTTGACCTGGCCATAGCGCGACAACGCCTGGGCGACAGCTTTGCCAATGACCGAAGTACTGCCGATTACCAGGCTTTTCATGACTGGGGGACTGTCGCTTCAAGCATCAGCGCGCAACTGAGCTCTGGGTAATCGATACCTACGGTGCACATGGCCTGGACGATGTCTGCACCCAAGTTCAATGCCTTCAATTGTCCGGTGGTGAATGGCTTGAGGAACACGCCTTCCTTACGCACCACCTCGAGTCCGGCGGCTTCCAGCTCGGCGCTCAGGGTCTGGACCGAGTAGCTGCGCACGTGACCCAGTTCCAGATCACCACGCCCCAGCGCCATCATGTCGTCAAGCAGTCCGGCAGCATGACCGAACCGCCGATGCAGAGACTCGCCATTGGGAACCAGCACGAAGCAACGTCCACCCGGCGCTAGAAAGCGCTTGAACCTTTGCAGTACGGTCTGTGGATCTTCGACATGCTCCAGGACAAACCCCATCACGATGAGATCGAAGCGCTTGTCGGTGTCGAATGTCTCGAAGTAACTTTCGACGATCTCGGCCGTGTTGTCCGGGTACTGGGCCTTGAACTGGGCGATCACCGAGGCAGAGCCATCGATGACCGTGTGCTCACTGAAGAACTGCGAGAAGCGGTGGGTGCTGAAACCATGGCCCACACCCAGCTCCAGCAGGCTTTGCGCTTGGGTGCATAGCGCCATGATGCGCTGGGGATACCAATTGAGAATGATGTTGTTGTCATACGCATAGCCAAAGCTGTCGCTGTAGGCTGCGATGAAAGTATCCAGATCGCTACTCATGTCACATGCACTCCGCTGGGCGGCCAAAGTAATAATTAATACGCATCAATCGGCCAACCAGGCCCGTCGCCAGGCGTCCAGGCGCTCACCCTCGAGCAGCCATTGCGCCCGCACGGTCGACTGCAAGGCGTCCCCCAGCGCCGCGGAGGCCTCACGGTCTTCCAGGTGCAAGCGAATCGCCCGGATCCAGTCTTGCGCCTCATTGCTCACCCGTGACAGCGGCAATGCCTCGCCGCCGACAAAACCCGGCACCCGGCTGCAGATGACCGGATGGCCGCAAGCGGCATGCTGCAGGACGCGCAGGTCGCCAGAACAGGCATTACCCAGGTTTTCCGCCATGGGTACCAGCGCAAGATCCAGATTCAATGCGGCCAGGGCCGCTGCCAACTGCTGCTGCGCGATACCTGGGTGCAGCTCCTTCAGAAAAGGCTGCAGTGACGCGGGGCAGTCGCCCAGCACCACCCAGTCTACTTCGCCCGCGAATGCGGGCAGCACGTCGGCCAGCAGTTGAGTATCCTTGCCGCCCAGCCAGCCCAGGCGCGGTTTGGTCCCCATGCGTCGCTTGCTCTGCACACGCCCCCAGGCGGCCGGCAGCAAGGTTTCCAGCACACGGATGTCGGGGTGCTGGCCCTGCAACAGTTCGGCCAGCGCCGGCGTGGGGACCAGTACCCGATCAGCCTGCATCATCCCGAACCGCAGGCGCTCCAGCAGCTCATCGGCAGCGTAATCCCCCTTCAGCTCCATCTGCGGCAAATAACCGTCCAGCTCGTAGACGGTGAACGCCTTGGAAAACGTCCTCAGGCGGTTCAGAGCCAGTAGCCCGGCGTCGTCCAGCGGGCGCTGCAACACCACGGTGGTCGGCGCCAGGCGCTCGAACTCCACCGGCGACAGCAAACTCGAAACAGCCGCGCCTTCGATTTGCCCCGCCTCAAGCAATGTGCTGAACGGCTGAACCAGCCGCGAATAAGCCCCCGCCTGCTGGTCGGTGACACAAACCAGCACCCTTGGCACGCTGCCTTGCAGCGGATACCAGCACAGGTCGGTGTTTTCCCGGGCAAAACCCTCGCCGGCGCGCAGCGAAAAGTTGGCATTGTAGGCAGGGTCACGGGCCAACTGTGGCAACCAGCGCGCGAGCAAGGCATCCTCCTGCTCGCGACTCGCACGGGTGTCTGCCACCGGGTTCATCAATAGTCGAGCGTAAGGCGTCCAGACGTTCAGGTAACCGGCCTGCTGCAGCTTCAGACACAGGTCGACATGGGTCCAGGGCGCCAGCAGCGGATCGGTGTCGAAGCCATCGGCCTCAAGGAAAAGCCCTCGCCGCAGCATCAGGCATTCAGCGCCCACTGCGGAGCAGTTCTGCTCGAGCCCCAGTCGCCCCATGTAACCCGCTGCCTGAGATGGCAAACCCTCAAAAGCCCGACCGACGGTGGCGCCCAATCCCAACACAAGGCCCGCCTGGCGTATGCGACCCTGGCTATCCTGCAACTTGCCTCCCACCGCGCCGACTTCCGGGCGCTGGGCGTGATTGAGCAACGCGTGTATCCACCCCGGCTCAAGCACAGCGCTTTGCGCATCGAGCCAGAGCAGATACTCGCCCCGCGCCTCCTGCGCTGCCGCATTGCACATGGCCGCACGAGACTGTCCCGGCATGAAACGCAACACCTGGAAACGGCCCTCGCCCATTTCCTCCACCAGCCCCAGCCACTCCAGCAATGCGGGCTCGTCGTTGCCCGGTTCTATCAGCAAGACCTCGAAGTCCACCGCGTCAGTTTGCGTCAGCAGGCTTTCCAGGCAACGCTGGAAATTCGCCAGCTGTCCTTCCAGGTAAATCAGAATACTGACCGAGGCCTGCCGCTCATGGCCATAGTCGATACGATAGCGGCCCGGCTCCACTGCAATCGCTCGCGCCTGACCGTAGCCACGCGCTTGCAGGTGCGCATCAATGACCGCACGCTCATCGGCGCATTCCGACTGCCGCACCTCGTTGGCGATCAACAGGGGTTCGCTGACATGACCCACACTCGCCACGCCCAGCTCGCTGATCAGGCGCAGTTGGTAGGCCAATTCGAAGGCCCCACCACAGGCATCGTCAAACCCGCACAGGCGCACCAGCGCCTCGCGACGGTACATCCAGTGGCAGGAAAGGCTGGCCGGAAACGCCAACAGCAAATCCAGATTCAGGTCGGGCCGCAAGGAGAGGTCGATCACCCCCCCAATGCGCAGCGCCTCGTCGGCGTACACCGCCAGGCAACTGTCAGGCGCTTCGAGCAGATTCAGTGCCGTCACCAGCAGCCCTGCGGCAGTGAATTCCTCCCCAGCCTCCACCAACATGAACCAATCGCTCCGCACGCCCTCGAGCAAACCATTGATCGCTGCGACCGGTTGCTTCGAATCACATGCCAGCCACTGAACGTTGGCACGTCCCGGGTCAGTGTCCCCCATCACGCACACATGAATGCGCTGGTACAACTGTCGATCCAGGCTGTCGAGGGTGTGGGCCAGCGCCAAGGGATTGCCGGCATCACGGACCAGGACAGTGAAGGCAGGCGCCGCCGAGTTCGCCAACCGCTCATCGATCAGACGCAGTTGTTGCGCCAAGGGGTAGCGCTGGCGCAACCAGTCGAGCACACCCAGACGGTTGCCGACCGCCTCGCGCACGGCAGTCGCCTGGGTTTTGGCAATAAATACGTCCAACTGCTGCCAGAAAGACGCAGTACGCTCAACGTAACGCGGCAGGGCATCGCCAAGGCTTGCCCGCGCATGTTCCAACGGGTCCGGCTGATCGAGCATGGCAAAGCCGACACTGCCGAAGAAACTGGTGTCGAGCAGCGGCTGGTCGACGCCATGTCCCGGAATGAAAATCACCGGGCATCCACACAGCACTGCCATGACGCAGGTCATCGACCACTCATAGCTGTACATCACCTCTGCATTGCGCAGCAGCTCGGCCAGCTCAGGCAGGGCCAGCGGATTAGCCATGCTTAGCAGGCGGATATCCGCGGGTAGCAGCGAGTAGTCGATCTGATCCAAGGGGTGGCGGTTCTGGTAGAGATAGCTCCCCTTGCGCACGGCTCCAGCGCCCACCGTCGAGAACATTTCGACATCGATGGCCGGCAGGCACAACAGGTCACCGTCAGGGTCACCACGGTGCTCGGCGAGCCTGGCTGCGTAATAGAAAAGCAAGTCGGTGGGCGCGGCGTCCATGCCATTTCCCGTGAGAAACCCCTCGAAATTCAGTAGGAAACGCGCCACGACCGAACAGTTGAGTGGATTACCAGGGAACACCTCGGGATAAACCGCGATCGGCACCTTGCCCGCTGCAGCATGGCGCTGCCTGATCGTCGAATTGAGCAGCGGCGTCTTGAGTTCCGGATTGACCACTTCGGTGCCGCAGATGTAGGCCTCACGACCACTGAGATTGAGCATATGGCAGAGATAGTGCAGCGAGACGACGCCCGACGACGACTCACGGTATGCGGGCGCCAGGAAATAGTAGGGGTGTTCGGGTTTGGCATACATCAACCGCAGACGCGCCAACGCTTGTTCGAGCGAGTAAGCGTCCAACTGCGCAAGGTTCGACATCGGGTGCAATCTCCAAATCAAATCAAAAGGGTGTCACTGGCAAGGCCCGCTCAGGCAGCCCTTTTCTTCAGAAAAGCCGATGCATCCGCGCCGGTATTGAACAGCAGGTCGATCACACTGACCGCATGCTGGAAGTCGCCGTACACCTGCCGATACTCGGGATAGCCGGCATAACTCATGTACGACACCGCGATCCCGTTGGCGGCGAATGCCGCTTCATCGAGGTAGTGACTGGCCGCGGGTCCAGAGAGGTATTCGTTGGCCCCGAGGGCCTGGCATAGATGGATCAAGCGTTCATTCTTGCCCTCTACTCCTCCCAGGTCCTCGGAACGGTAAAGCGGCGTGTGGATATCCAGCAGCGGGCACAAGCCGGCAATGAACAGGTGGTTGATCGCGCTTAGGTGGGTGAGGTCGGCGGCTTGCTCGTAGAGCGTGCGAATCGGCGTTTCCATCTGGGCGAAACAGGGTGCGCGCCGGTAGCTCTGCTCAATCGTCTTCCAGTGCGCGGCGGCCCAATCCGGACTGCTGACCTGGACTTCATTGATCAACTGGCCAAGACGCCCCTTCTTCTTGACCGCAATACTCAGCCAATGCTCACCCTGGGCAGTCTTGATCTTGTTGCGGTTGCGCCAGTCACTCCGGGTGTACTGGACATCGTCATACAGGATGAACGCGTCGACGCTGCGGATCAGATCGAAATAGCCCTTCCAGGGAATGTAATTCGACTGCACCACCGCTATCTTCTTTTGCATCCTGAACCTCACATACGCAGCGGGAATCGGGGCTCTGCCCTGTCAAAAAATCGCCACCAAATATGAATATGCGTGGACAGGTCTGGATGTAGCAAATCCCATACCAGCGAAACAAAGCCCGCTACGGCTCGGTCTTGCCTACCTCGTACTCCCGCAATTTATTGGCGATGGTGGTATGGGAAACCCCCAGCCGCTTGCCCAATTGCCGGCTGCTCGGGTGCTCGGAGTACAACCGCTCCAGCACGGCCTTCTCGAAGCGTCCGACGATGTCGTCCAACCCACCTTCAAGGGAAAAATCGCCAAGGGGCTGACGCACGCCGTAGTCCGGCAGACGGATATGCTCGGCCTTCACCGTTCCGCCGTCGCACAGGGAAACGGCCTGGAACAGCACGTTTTCCAACTGTCGGACATTGCCCGGCCAGTGGTAGTGACTCAGTCGGTCCATCGCCGCCGAGGCCAGTTTGGGCAGTGCACAACCGATCTGGCGGCTGGCCTGGTCGAGGAAATGCTCCACCAACGGCGCCAGGCCATCGAGGCATTCGCGCAGGGGGGGGATGTGCAAGGAAAGCACGTTCAAGCGGTGGTACAAATCCTGACGGAATTCGCCCCGGGCACAGAGTTCGGACAAATCCACCTGTGTCGCGCAGATCACCCTCACGTCCAGGTACACCTCTTCGTCGCTGCCGACACGGCGGAAGCAACCGTCCTGCAGGAAGCGCAGCAATTTCACTTGCAGGCGCGGGCTCATCTCCCCGACCCCGTCGAGGAACAGCGTTCCCCCCGCAGTCAGCTCCAGCAGGCCGAGCTTGCCTTCGGCCCGGGCACCTTCGAAAGCGCCCGGCCCGTAGCCGAACAGTTCGGTCTCGGCCATGGACTCGGGCAGCCCGGCGCAGTTGAGGGCCATCAATGGCGATTGCCCGCGCGGGCTCGCCAGGTGACAGGCGCGAGCCAGCAGTTCCTTGCCAGTGCCGGTTTCGCCTTCTATCAATAGCGGCGCGTCCAGCGGGGCCATGCGCCGGGCCTCGCGGACCACCGCCGCCATCACTTTCGAACTCTGGAAAATACTGTCGAAGCCGCGCAACTCCTGCTTGCGCACGTTATAGATCCGCTCGCCCACCCGGTCGGCCCGGTGCAGCGTCAGCACCGCACCGGCCATGGCCTCGCTGTCGTCGTGTTCCGATTGCAGTGGCGCAATGTCCGCCAGAAACACATCGCCCTTGACCTTGACCCGCAGGCCATTGATGCGCGACTGGTTGGCGCGTACCAGTTCCGGCAAGTCGAAATCCTCGGCGTAGCGGGACAGCGGAATGCCCGGCACCTCGTCGACACGCACCCCGAGCAACTGCGCCGCCGCCCGGTTGGCCGCGACGATGGAGCCCCCCATATCGATGGACAGCACCGGAAATTCCAAGGCGCCGAGCAAGGCGTTGAGTTCCATGTGCCGACGCTCGCTGGGCATCAGTCCTACGCGCTTGACACCAAACACCCCGGCGATGCCCTCGAATTTCGGACGCAGCGCTTGGAACTGGATGTTGATCAGGTTTGGGCAGTGCAGGTAGATCGCGTTGCCATGCTCACCACCGACCTCCCCTCGGGCGACGTTGATGCCGTATTCCACCAACAAGTTGAGGATGTCTCGCAAGATGCCGATGCGGTTCTGGCAATGGACTTTGATGCGCATGGAAAGGCCCGGGTGCGTATGAGATAGAAAAAGCGCGCCATGTAGGAGCTGCCGAGCGAAGCGAGGCTGCGATCTTTCACCTGCCGCTTGAATCTCAAGTGAAAGATTAAAAGATCGCAGCCTTCGGCAGCTCCTACAACGCGCCCCAGCGGGAGCAAGCCCCCTCGCCACAGAGGTTTTCGGCGTGGCAAGGTAAATAATCGTCAAGATTATGTGACAGATGTAGGCAGTTTCCCACCTGAAAATGCCGGAAAGATCGTATCGCCAGCCAACTCGTAACGAAAATTTTACGAATCAACCCGTCGTTCGCCCAATCCATCCTCGCCAAGCCGATGCGCACACCGCCGCTTCGCGCTATCTCTATTGCATCGCTGGACATAACAACAAACACATCATCCCCCTGAGGGAAATCAGCAGGAGAGCAGCATGAAGCAGACGCAGTACGTGGCTCGCGAGCCCGATGCGCAAGGTTTTATCCACTACAGCGCTGAAGAACACGCGGTGTGGAACACGCTGATCACCCGCCAGCTGAAAGTCATCGAAGGCCGCGCGTGCCAGGAATACCTGGATGGCATCGACAAGCTGGGCCTGCCCCACGACCGTATCCCGCAACTGGACGAAATCAACAAGGTGCTGGGCCAGACCACGGGCTGGCAAGTCGCCCGGGTGCCTGCGCTGATTCCCTTCCAGACCTTCTTCGAATTGCTCGCCAGCAAACAGTTTCCTGTAGCGACCTTTATTCGCACCCGGGAAGAGTTGGATTACCTGCAGGAGCCGGACATTTTCCACGAGATCTTCGGCCACTGCCCGCTGCTGACCAACCCTTGGTTTGCGGAATTTACCCACACCTACGGCAAACTCGGCCTACAGGCGTCCAAGGAAGAACGGGTTTACCTGGCGCGCCTGTATTGGATGACCATCGAGTTCGGCTTGGTGCAGACCCCGCAAGGCCGGCGCATCTACGGCGGCGGCATCCTGTCTTCGCCCAAGGAGACCGTGTACTGCCTGTCGGACGAGCCGGAACACCAGGCCTTCGATCCGCTGGAAGCCATGCGCACCCCGTATCGCATCGACATCCTGCAACCGGTGTATTTCGTGCTGCCCGAACTCAAGCGCCTGTTCGACCTGGCTCACGAAGACATCATGGGCATGGTCAAGCGCGGCCGGGAGCTGGGCTTGCATGCCCCGAAATTCCCACCAAAAGCGGCGTGAACCGCCTCTTTTAATCCCAATTGAGTCTGTTGCACGACGCCGCTTTGCTTTAGCGTGGGTGCATCGACGTTTTCCAAATATTCGATCCAGGAACACACCATGAATACTCTGAACCAAGCCCATTGCGAAGCCTGCCGCGCCGATGCCCCGCAAGTGAGCGACGAAGAACTGCCAGTGCTGATCAAGCAGATCCCCGACTGGAACATCGAAGTGCGCGACGGCGTCATGCAGCTGGAAAAAGTTTTCCTGTTCAAGAACTTCAAGCACGCCGTGGCGTTCACCAACGCCGTCGGCGAGATCTCCGAGGCTGAAGGCCACCACCCAGGCCTGCTCACCGAATGGGGCAAAGTCACCGTGACCTGGTGGAGCCACTCCATCAAGGGCCTGCACCGCAACGATTTCATCATGGCCGCCCGCACCGATGACGTGGCCAAGACCGCCGAGGGCCGCAAGTAATGCATTTCGATGCCATCGGCCGGGTCCCCGGCGACCCGATCCTCGGCCTGATGGAGGCCTACGGGGCGGACAGCAACCCGAGCAAGTTCGACTTGGGCGTGGGTGTCTACAAGGACGCCCAGGGCCTGACACCGATTCTTGAGTCGGTGAAGCGGGCCGAGCAGCGACTGGTGGAACGCCAGACCACCAAGACCTACATCGGCGGTCATGGCGACGCCGCGTTCGGCCAACTGATCAATGAGCTGGTGCTGGGGGCCGATTCGCCGCTGATCAGCGAAAAACGTGCTGGCGCCACCCAGACCCCGGGCGGCACCGGTGCCCTGCGCCTGAGCGCCGACTTCATCGCCCAGTGCCTGCCGGGCCGTGGCGTATGGCTGAGCAACCCGACCTGGCCGATCCACGAAACCATTTTCGCCGCGGCCGGGGTCAAGGCCAGTCATTACCCGTACGTGGGCGCCGATAATCGCCTGGATTTCGAGGCGATGCTGGCGACCTTGAACCAGGCGCCCAAAGGCGATGTGGTGCTGCTGCATGCCTGCTGCCACAACCCCACCGGGTTCGACCTGTCCCATGAGCAATGGCGCCAGGTGCTGGAGGTGGTGCGCAGCCGCGACCTGCTGCCGCTGATCGACTTCGCCTACCAGGGCTTTGGCGATGGCTTGGAGCAGGACGCCTGGGCGGTCCGGTTGTTTGCCCAGGCCCTGCCGGAAGTGCTGGTCACCAGTTCCTGTTCGAAGAACTTCGGCCTGTACCGCGACCGTACCGGGGCGTTGATCGTCTGCGCCCGGGATGGCGAGAAGCTGGTGGACGTCCGCAGCCAACTGGCAAACATCGCCCGCAACCTCTGGTCGACACCGCCGGACCACGGCGCGGCCGTCGTGGCGACCATCCTCGGCGACCCGGAACTCAAAAGCCTGTGGGCCGATGAAGTCCAGGCCATGCGCCTGCGCATCGCGCAATTGCGCAGCGGTTTGCTGGAAGCCCTCGAACCCCATGGCTTGCGCGAGCGCTTCGCCCATATCGGCGTGCAACGCGGGATGTTTTCCTACACTGGCCTGACGCCGGTACAGGTCAAGCACCTGCGCGAGCGCCACAGTGTCTACATGGTCGGCACCGGCCGGGCCAACGTGGCCGGCATCGACGCCACGCGCCTGGACCTGCTGGCTGAAGCGATTGCCGATGCGTGCAGATAACACCTGTGGCGAGGGAGCTTGCTCCCGGTCCCTGTAGGAGCTGGCGAAGCCTGCGATCTTTTGACCTTCCGCTTGAGACTCAAGTGTCCGAAAAAGGATCGCAGCCTCGCTTCGCTCGGCAGCTCCTACGAGCCCGTCCACTCCCGGACAAACTGCCCGAGATCTTCCTGCGGCGCGGTGCGCGCTTCTTTCTGCGGTGTGCCCAGGTAGAGGAAACCGATCACCTCTTCTCCCTCTTCAAGGCCAAGCCCCCTGGCCACATGCGGCGAATACGCCAGCTCACCGGTACGCCACACCCCACCCACCCCTTGGGCATATGCAGCCAGCAAGATGCCATGGGCCGCGCAGCCGGCCGCCAGCAGCTGCTCGGATTTCGGGACTTTGAAATGGTCCTGCAGACGGGCAATCACCACCACGACCAGCGGTGCGCGCAATGGGCCGTTGAGGGCTTTTTCCACGACGGCTTCGGGGACGAGCGGGTCATTGAACTTCGCCGCCTCGGCCAGCAGTTCGCCCATGCGATACCGCGCCTGCCCCTCGACCGTCAGAAAGCGCCATGGCCGCAACTGGCCGTGATCCGGCGCCCGCATGGCTGCGGCGAACATGACCTCGCGCTGTTCCGGCGTGGGTGCCGGCTCCACCAGGCGCGGGACGGAAACACGGTTGAGCAAAGCGTCGAGAGCCTGCATCGGCCACCTCCTGAAAAAATGTTTGGCTATTCTAGCGGGAAGCGCCGCCGGCTGCCGGTTTACATGCCGCTTGTCGCGGGTAGAATGGCGCCCTTCCCTTTACAGCCTGAGCGGACTTCATGGCGTTGCCGACCCTGCGGATCATTGGTTTCATCATCGGCATCTTCCTGATCACCCTGGCGATCTTCATGGTCGTGCCCATGGCCACCCTGTTGGTCTTCGAGCGCACCCGCGACCTGCCGTCGTTCCTCTGGTCGAGCATGATTACCTTCGTCGCCGGCCTGGCACTGGTGCTTCCCGGGCGCCCGGAACACATCCACCTGCGTCCGCGGGACATGTACCTGCTGACCGTCAGCAGCTGGCTGGTGGTGTGTATCTTCGCCGCCCTGCCCTTCCTGCTGACCCAGCACATCAGCTATACGGATTCGTTCTTCGAAAGCATGTCGGGCATCACCGCCACCGGCGCCACCGTCCTGAGCGGCCTGGACACCATGTCCCCGGGCATCCTGATGTGGCGCTCGCTGCTGCACTGGCTCGGCGGTATCGGCTTCATCGGCATGGCGGTGGCGATCCTGCCGCTGCTGCGCATCGGGGGCATGCGGCTGTTCCAGACCGAGTCGTCGGACCGCTCGGAAAAAGTCATGCCCCGCTCCCACATGGTGGCGCGGCTGATCGTGGCGTCCTACGTGGGCATCACCATCCTCGGCACCCTGGCGCTCTGGTGGGCCGGGATGAGCCTGTTCGATGCCATCAACCATTCGATGTCGGCGATCTCCACCGGCGGTTTCTCCACCTCGGACCTGTCCCTGGCCAAATGGACCCAGCCGGCGGTGCACTGGGTCGCCATCGTCATCATGATCCTCGGCAGCCTGCCGTTTGCCCTGTATGTCTCGACGCTGCGAGGCAATCGCCGGGCGCTGATCAAGGACCAGCAGGTCCAAGGGCTCATCGGCGTGCTGCTGGTGACCTGGCTGGTACTCGGCACCTGGTATTGGGCGACCACCGACCTGCATTGGCTGGACGCGCTGCGGCACGTGGCGCTGAACGTGACGTCCATCGTCACGACCACCGGCTTCGCCCTGGGCGACTACAGCCTGTGGGGCAACTTCTCATTGATGCTGTTCTTCTACCTGGGGTTCGTCGGCGGCTGTTCGGGCTCGACGGCTGGCGGGATCAAGATTTTCCGCTTCCAGGTCGCCTACATCCTGCTTCGGGCCAACCTCAACCAACTGATCCACCCCCGTGCGGTGATCAAGCAGAAGTACAACGGTCATCGCCTCGATGAAGAAATCGTCCGCTCGATCCTCACGTTCTCGTTCTTCTTCGCCATCACCATTTGCGTGATCGCCCTGCTGCTGTCGCTGCTGGGCGTGGAGTGGATGACGGCCCTGACCGGCGCGGCCAGTACCGTGTCCGGTGTCGGCCCGGGGCTGGGGGAAACCATCGGGCCGGCCGGCAACTTCGCACCGCTGCCGGACGCGGCCAAGTGGATTCTGTCCGGCGGCATGCTGCTGGGCCGGTTGGAGATCATCACGGTATTCGTGCTGTGTATCCCGGCGTTCTGGCGCCACTGACCGGTTCAGGCTGGCTCGTCAAGCGCGCCCGGTATTCGCCGGGCGTGGTGTCGAACCAGCGGCGAAAGGCCCGGAAAAAATTGCTCGGGTCGGCGAACCCCAGCAGATAGGCGATTTCCAGCAGCGTCATGCCTGGCTGCGCCAGGTACTGCTCGGCCAGTTCACGACGGGTGTCTTCGAGCAGGCTCTGGAAACTGGTGCCCTCTTCCTGCAAGCGGCGCTGCAAGGTGCGCTGCGACAGGTGCAACGCCTGCGCCACCACGTCTCGCTTGGGTTCTCCCTGGGGCAACAGCCGACACAATACTTGTCGCGCCTTGTGGGTCACGCGGCTTTCCGAAAAACGCGCGAGGTACTCCCCGGCAAACCGGTCGTGAAGCTGTGCCATGGCTTCGTTGGCCGTCGGCAGCGGCGCCTCCATGTCGGCCCGCTCAAAGATCAGCGCGTCATAAGGCGCGCCAAACACCAGTGGCGCGGGGAAGGCTCGGTGATAAGGCGCCAGGTCCAACGGTTCCGCGCCCTGGAGCAACACCTTCACCGGGTGCAGGGTGCGCCCGGTCAACCAACTGCACAGGGCCAGCGCACACGCCAGGGACGCTTCGGCACTTTGACGGGTCGGGGGCAGATGGTCGCCATGCACCGTGAGGATCAGCCCGTAGCCTTCCTCCAACTGGCGAAAACTCAAATCGGCGCTTTCGGCAATGATCCGCTGGTAACGCACCAGCCGCTGGAAACCCTCCACCAGGGTGCGACTGGACATCAAGGCGTAGCCAACCACATGGAACGAGGCCGGGCGCACCACCTTGCCCATGTTCAAGCCAATGGCTGGGTTACCCGACAACTCCACGGCCCGTTGCCAGAGCCGGGTCATCGAGTCCTGGGGGAAACGCGCATCCGGATCGTCCAGCGCATCGAAGTCCAACCCCAGTTGCTTGAACAGCACCCGACAATTCAGGCCGTCCATTTCCAACGCCTTGACAATCCCCATCGCCCAGCTTGAAGAAGTGGTTCGTTCGCTCATGACGTTTTACTTGCATGACGAGCCGCAGGGTACGGCTGGATTTGCGAAGGATACTAAAGTGGCGCTGATTGTCACTGGCCGTAGCGATTGATGGCTCTAGACTTCAAGTATCAGAACAATAACCACAGAGCCAGCCGTCGTGGAAAACGCTAAACGATTCAATAGTTTCGCCGAGTTCTACCCGCATTACCTCAGCGAACACAGCAACAGCACCTGCCGGCGACTGCATTTCATCGGCACCTCCCTGGTCATCCTGGTGCTCGCCCTCGCTCTGGTCATGGGTAACGGGTGGCTGTGGCTCGCCCTGCCCGTGGCCGGTTACGGCTTCGCCTGGGTCGGGCACTTCTTCTTCGAAAAGAACCGTCCCGCCACCTTCCAGCATCCGCTCTACAGCCTGCTCGGCGATTTCGTCATGTACCGCGACATGCTGCTGGGCAAGGTCGCGTTCTAATGAGGACTGCCGATGAGCAACCACGCGCGCTTTACCCACATGAAAGAAGGCACCCAACAAGACTGGGCGATCATCGCGGCCGACTTCAGCGCCTACGCGCGACAATTGCCGGGCCGGATCCTGGCCCACTTGAAACTGCTGGACGGCGATTTCGGCGGGTTCCCGGTGGATCGCCTGACTCATTCCCTGCAAACCGCCACCCGCGCCTACCGTGACGGGCGGGACGAGGAATACGTGGTCTGCGCCCTGCTCCACGATATCGGCGACACCTTGGGTTCATACAACCACCCGGACATCGCCGCGGCGATTCTCAAGCCCTTCGTCAGCGCCGAAAACCTGTGGATAGTGGAGAAGCACGGGATTTTCCAGGGCTATTACTTCTTCCATCACCTGGGCATGGATCGGCACCTGCGCGAGCAATTCAGTGGCCATCCGCAGTACCAGGCGACCATTGAGTTCTGTGCGAAGTACGACGCGGCGGCATTCGATGCCGAATACGACACCCTGCCGTTGAGTTTCTTCGAGCCGATGCTGGAAAGGGTCTTTGCCACGCCGAAGCAATCGATCTACAAGGCGGCGATGGCTGAGACACCGGCCTGACGAACACAAAATGTCCCCCGTAGGAGCTGCCGAAGGCTGCGATCTTCTGATCTTGATCTTTCGCTTGAGACTCAAGCGCCAGGGGAAAGATCGCAGCCTCGTTGCACTCGTCAGCTCCTACGGATTCAGGCAGGTTCGGCGACTTTCAGTGCCTTTAACTGCGCTTCGCGCGCCTGGGCTTCCGCCAGTCGATACAGCTCGATCGACCCGTCCCAATGCTCGATCAGTGCCGTGCAGGATTCGACCCAATCACCGCAATTGAGGTATTCCACCTCGCCCACCATGCGCATCTCGGCGTGGTGGATATGCCCACAGACCACGCCATGCAGTTCGCGCTTCACACACTCGTGGGCGATGGCTTCTTCGAAATCGCTGATGAAGCTGACGGCAGTCTTGACCTTGTGCTTGAGGTACGCCGACAACGACCAGTAGCCGTAGCCATAACGGGCCCGCCAATGGTTGAGCCAGCGGTTCAGCGTGAGGGTGAACTCGTAGGCCGAATCCCCAAGGAATGCCAGCCAACGGTGGTAACGGGTGATGACATCGAACTGGTCGCCATGGATCACCAACAAGTGCCGACCATCGGCGGTGACGTGGACCGCTTCGTCCACCAACTGGATATTGCCCAGGATCAGCTTCGAATAGCGCCGCAGGAATTCGTCATGGTTGCCGGTGACGTAGATCACTTCGGTGCCGCGCTTGCTCATGGTCAGCAAGCGACGAATGACGTTGGTGTGGGCCTGGGGCCAATACATGCCACCGCGCAGTTTCCAACCATCGATGATGTCACCCACCAGGTAGATCTTGTCGGCGTGGTAGCCCTTGAGAAACTGCGACAAGTGCTCGGCCTGGCAATCCCGGGTGCCCAAGTGCACATCGGAAATCCACAGGGTGCGAACACGCTGCTTGCGGCTGGGTTTGGCGAGCTCGGCGCTGGTCATTGGGCAACCCTCTGATCGTTTTCGCCACTGTGCACGCCAGCGGTTAATGGCCCGTGACAAACACAAGTCCATTACATGACAGCGCGGGGCGGTGTGCCCTCGGTGTATGCTGGCGGCCTGACACGGGAGACCGCGATGAGACCGATCCTCACGCTACGCCACTACAGCCACGACTTGATTGTCCACAGCCACGACCACGCGCAACTGGTGTTCGGATTGTCCGGCGCGCTGGATTTCGAGGTCGAAGGGCGCGGCAGCCAAGTGGTGCAACAGAGTTTCGTGGTAGTACCCGCTGGTGCCCATCACGCCTGCGGCAGCCCCCAGGGCAGTCGCTGCCTGGTGCTGGACGTGCCCAGTGACGATTGGGTCGGGCAATGCCTGGGCGATCACGCCGACGCCAGCCGACGCTTGCTCGACGACACCGCTCGCCTGCCCCTGGACGCGGGACAAAGCCAGTTGGTCAGTTGGCTGGCGGGCAGCCCGGTGGACGACCCGGTGATCGCCCAGCAAGGCGCGGTGCTGCTACTGGCGAGTCTCAATGGCGTTCGCCAGCGCCCCCTCGGTGGCCGGCGCCTGCCCTACGCCGCGCTCAACGCCCACATCGACCAGAACGCCGCCTACCCGCTGCAAGTGGCGGACCTGGCACGGGTCGCCGGCCTTTCCAGCGCCCGCCTGCATGCGCGCTTCATCGCCGAGTGCGGGCAAACCCCGATGGAGTACATCCGCAGCCGCCGCTTGCACCAAGCCGTGGCGTTGTTGCGCGAGTCGGACCTGCCCATCGGCGAGATCGCCCACCGGGTCGGCTACAACTCCCAGAGTGCTTTCGCCGCCGCGGTGCTGCGGGAGTTCGGCGCCTCGCCGGGCAAGCTGCGGCGTCAGCGCTAGATGCGCGCTAAAAATCGCTAGGATCGCGACAGACACAGCCTCCTACCAAACGCTTAAATGTCCCGTAGGAGCTGACGAGTGCAACGAGGCTGCGATCTTTTGACCTTTCGCTTGAGATTCAATTGTCTGGGGAAAGATCGCAGCCTCGCTGCACTCGGCAGCTCCTACAGGATTGGTGTTTATCCGTCGGTTTTGTCTTATCTGTTGAAAGGATTGAAATGACACCCCGTACCGCCCTCGGCGCCCTGCACATTGGTGCACTCATGTTTGGCCTGACCGGTGTCTTCGGCAAACTCGCCGCGGCTTCGCCTGCGGTCATCGTGTTCGGGCGCGCTGTCTTCGCCGTGCTGGCCCTGGCAGCGTTCGCCCGGTTCGCCAGCAGCAGTCGCTGGCAGAAACTGCGGGCACAGGATGGCCGGCGATTGCTGCTGGGCGGCCTGTTGCTGGCCGGGCACTGGGTGAGTTTCTTCATCGCCGTGAAGGTGGCCGGCGTGGCGATCGCCACGTTGGGGTTCGCCAGTTTCCCGGCCTTCACGGTATTGCTCGAGGGGCTGATCTTCCGCGAGCGGATTCGCGCCAATGAAATCTGGCTGGTGGTGCTGGTGAGCGTCGGCCTGGTGTTGGTCACGCCGAACTTCGACCTGGCCAGCGGTGCCACCACCGGCCTGCTCTGGGCCGTGGCTTCGGGGCTGTTGTTTGCCCTGTTGTCATTGACCAACCGTGCCGGCTCCGCGCATGTACCGCCCGTGCAGGCCGCGCTGTGCCAGAACGTCGTGGTCGGGCTGTGCCTGTTGCCGATGGCCGCGCCACAACTGAGCGACGTTCGCCCCCTCGACTGGTTGTGGATCGGCTTGCTCGGCGTGTTCTGCACCGGCCTGGCCCACAGCCTGTTCGTCGCCAGCCTGGCGGTGATCAAGGCCCGCACGGCGGCGGTGGTCTTCGCCATGGAACCGGTCTACGGCATCGCCATGGCCTGGTGGCTGTTCGACGAACGCCCGACGCTGCGCATGCTGCTGGGCGGCGTGGTGATCATCGCGGCCATCGTGATCTCGAGCCAGCTGGGCGGCTCGAAGAAACCGGGTGTCGGTGCCCAAGCCGCGTCTCACTGAACCCGGTCGTTGTGGCCCAGGTCCCGCTCCGGGTCGATCCGGTCGCGGACCCGCTGCTTGAGGACCTTGGCCTCGGGAAAACCGCCATCGGCCTTGCGCTCCCAGATTTGCGCACCGTCGCAACTGATGTGGAACACACCGCCGGTACCCGGCACCAGGGACACTTTGCCCAAGTCGTCGCCGAAGGTACTGAGCAGTTCCTGGGCCAGCCAGGCGGCGCGCAGCAGCCATTGGCACTGGGTGCAATAGGTGATGACAACTTCGGGCTTGTGTTCGGTCATTGCGGGTGAACTCCTGGGTTCGAAGGCGTCGTTATAATACCTGCCTTTGATCGCCCGCCCCGAGATAGACGATGCGCCGCCTGCTCCCCCTCCTGCTTCTGCTGCTGTTGCCCCTGTCCGGCCATGCCAACCAGCCCGCCGTCGAAACGCCACGCCCGAAAATCGGCCTGGTGCTGTCCGGCGGCGCGGCGCGGGGCCTGGCCCACATCGGCGTGCTCAAGGCCCTGGAGGAGCAAGGCATCAAGATCGATGCCATCGCCGGCACCAGCATGGGCGCGGTGATCGGCGGGCTGTATGCCTCGGGCTACAAGATCGACGAACTGGAAAAGCTCGCCCTGGGCATCGATTGGCAACAGGCCTTGTCCGATGCGCCGCCACGCAAGGACGTGCCGTTCCGGCGCAAGCAGGATGACCGCGACTTCCTGGTGAAACAGAAACTGAGCTTTCGTGACGACGGCAGCCTCGGCCTGCCCTTGGGGGTCATCCAGGGCCAGAACCTGGCCCTGCTGCTCGAAAGCCTGCTGGCCCACGCCAGCGACACGCGGGACTTCGACAAACTGCCGATCCCGTTTCGCGCCGTCGCCACCGACATCGCCACAGGCGAAAAAGTCGTGTTCCGCAAAGGCCACCTGCCCAAGGTCATTCGCGCCAGCATGTCGATCCCAGCGGTGTTCGCCCCGGTGGAGCTGGACGGCCGGCTGCTGGTGGACGGCGGCATGGCCGACAATATCCCGCTGGATGTGGCCCGGGACATGGGCGTGGACGTGGCCATCGTGGTCGACATCGGCACGCCGCTGCGCACCCGCAAGCAACTGGTCACGGTGGTCGACGTGCTGAACCAGTCGACCACCCTGATGACCCGGCGCAACTCTGAAGAACAACTGGCTACCCTGAAAAAAAGCGACGTATTGATCCAACCGGCCCTGGCAAGCTTCGGCTCCACCGACTTCGGCCGGGCCCGGGACGTGATCGACGCCGGCTATCGCGCCACCCGGATACTCGAGGCACGCCTGGCCCCGCTACGCCCTTCCGAAGCGCCCGACGCCGAACTCATGGCCGCGCGCGCGCCCAGCGAACGCACGCCGGTCATCACCGCCATTCGCGTAGAGAACGACTCGAAAGTCGGCGATGACGTGATTCGCTACTACATTCGCCAGCAGGTCGGCGAGCCGCTGGACCTGGGCCGCCTGCAGACCGACATGGGCACGCTGTACGGCCTGGACTACTTCGAACAGGTGCAATACCGCGTGGTCCACAAGGGCCCGGACCACACCTTGGTGATCAGCGCCCGGGGCCGACGCACCGGCACCGACTACCTGCGGCTGGGGCTGAGCCTGTCGGACGACATGCGCGGCGACAGCGCTTTCAACCTGGGAGCCAGCTATCGGGTCAACGGCATCAATCGCCTGGGCGCCGAGTGGCTGACCCGGGCGCAGATCGGCGACAGGCAGGAGTTGTACAGCGAGTTCTACCAGCCATTGGACGTCGGTTCGCGCTACTTCATTGCTCCCTATGGGCAATTCGAATCGCGCAATGTGGAGTCCATCCTGGACAACGATCCGGTGGCCCAGTATCGCGTCGAACGTTATGGCTTCGGGCTCAACGTGGGCCGCCAGATCGGCAACAGCGGCGAAATCCGCTTCGGTGTCGGCCAGGCCTGGGGCAAGGCCGATGTGCGCATCGGCGACCACGACCAGCCCAGCGAGAATTTCAACGAAGGTTTCTACGAGCTCAAGTATTCGTTCGACTCCCTCGACAGCGTGTATTTCCCCCATGAAGGGGAAGACATCGGCCTGAGCTGGCGCCAATACGAACCGGGGCTGGGCTCCGACCAGCGCTACCGCCAGTGGGAATTCAAACTGGACAAGGCGCTGAGCAGCGGCCCGGACACTTTCATCCTGGGCGCACGCTACGGTCGCACCCTGGACACCGCGCAGATCGTGACCTCCAGCTTTGTGCTCGGTGGCGCGCGGCAATTGTCGGGCTTTCGCGAAGATGGGGTGTCCGGACAGAACATGAGCCTGATGCGTGCCGTGTATTACCGCCGCCTCACCCCGCGGGCCTACCTGCCATTGGATTTCCCGTTGTACATCGGCGGCTCGTTGGAACGCGGCCGGGCCTGGAACAACGATAACGAATTCGACAGTGGCTACATCAACGCCGCCAGCATTTTCCTCGGTTTCGATACACCGCTGGGGCCATTGAACTTCAGCTATGGCTTCAACGACGACGATGAACAGGCGGTGTACCTGAACCTGGGACAGACGTTTTGAGGGGCTGGGTGTTTGCCCAGGCTGGCTTGATAACCTGACAGGCCGTCATCGCGAGCAAGCTCGCTCCCACATGGGGGCGAAGATTCCTGTGGGAGCGAGCTTGCTCACGATGAGGCCAGTCGCTACAACCTCGATGGCGCTTAGCGAATCCCCGCCAGCAGCACCCGGGCGGTCTGCTTGAGGGGTTCGTCACCTTCTTCGAGCAATTCTTCAAGCAGGGTGACGGCGGTCTTCAGGTCGCCATCGTCGATGCAGTTCTGTGCCTGTTCCAGCTTGACCGAATGTTCCGGGACCTGGGGTTCGAGGGACAGGGTGTCCAGGGAAACAGGTTCAAGGGCCAGCGGCTCAAATTCCAGTGCCTGTTCTTCATCGGCAAAGCCATCGAGGAAATCATCGTCCAGCGACTCGGTTTCCAGGGGCGCTTCCCATTGCAACTCCGATTCGTCGAAACCTGAAAGCGACAAACCCTCGACACTGTTGTCGGCCAGGGGCGTTGCACGTTTTTCTCCGGCGAGGGTGGCCTGGTCATCCGCCAGGTCCCAACTGGTGTCCATGGACAGTGCGTCCAGGTCCAGCTCGAACTCGTCACTGGGTGCCTGTTCACGTTCAGGCGCAAGAACCGGTACCTGGGGTTGCGCCTGTTCCACTACCGGTGCGGTGATCAAGGCGACCTTGGGATAGCGCCCACGGATATCCGCCAGTGTCCCGGCATCGACACCTTGTGCCAGCAGATGATGTTCCTGGGCCTGGAAACCGATGACATCGCCCTGCTTGCCCAATACCTCCAATAACTTGAGGCCCAGGTCGGTACGTTCCGGCTCGGCCAGCAATGCCGCGCGCAACAGCCCGGCGGCCTCGGTGAAACGGCCGTAGGTCAGGTAGATCCCGACGCCCTCCAGCACATCCCCCTGGGGCGCATCACCGTTGTTGAACGAGTTCGCAGCCTCGGATGGCTCCGTGTCGGGGATTGACGCAAAGGTTTCGTCACCCTCCTCCAGCATCGGCTCGGGGCGCTCGGTCATCGGCTCCAACTCGTCATGCTGCTGGCGTCGCCGAATGAACAGTAACAATGCGAGCAATGCCAACAAGGCCACCAGCCCCGCCACCCATGTCCAATCGATACCCTCGGGCTCTGCAACCGGTTCGGTCACGGGGGAGATGTCCGGAGCCGGCTCCGACGAAGGCTGCGCCGGTTGCGGTTGCGCCGACGCAACGGGGGCTGGGGTCTCGGCCAGCCGGGTCTGCAATTCGCTGATCTGCTTGCGCTGGCCGGCGATTTCCTCGTCCTGGGCCTGGAGCCGCGCCTGCAGAGCCTCGATGGTCTTCTGTAGCTCCTGGTTCTGCAGCACGCTGGCGGCCAACTGCTCATCGGCCACGGCGGAGGCCTGACCCGCGGTGGATGCAGCCGCTGTCGGCAGCACGGCCGAGTCGGGCAACAACAGGCGCTGGCCGATGGAGAGCCGGTCGCTGCCGGGATTCAGGGCCTGGATCCCTTGCATCAACTCGTTGACCGAGGCGTTGCTGCCGGCGTCATGCAGGCGCTGGGCAATCACCCAGGGGTTGTCTCCCTGCACGACCGTGTAACGCTTGCCCTGCGCCGCCGGGGGCGGCTTGATGGCCGGGGTGGCCTGGCTCGGGGTCGCAGGCTCCGAGGCCGGTTCGTCACGGGCCGGCACGATACCCGGTGAGCCCGGTGGGTCGATCAGCACAGTGTATTCGCGCAGCACGCGCCCATTGGGCTGATTGAGTTGCACCAGGAAATTGAGAAAGGGCTCTTCGACCGGCTTGCTGGACGTCACCCGAATGAAGCTGCGCTCACCACGCCATACTGGCGTAAAGCGCAGGTTGCTGAGAAAGAACACCCGCTCCACACCCGCACGACTGAAGTCGTCCGGGCTCGCCAGGCTGGCCGACAGATCCCCTTCACTGATCCCGGCCACATCGACCAGGGCGATATCGGCACGCAACGGCTGGTTCAGGGCGGAATGGAGCGTGATCTCGCCAAGGCCCAGCGCTGACGCCAAGGCCGGAACCCCCAGGGTACCCACGACGATCGACACGTTGACCCAACTGCGCAACGTGGACTGCAAACTTTCAAGCATGGGCATCCCTTTCGATTACCAGAACCAACCGCAGCGTAAACGCTTCCCTTAGGAACGCTTACTACTGGTTATAGTTCGCTAACCGGCGAATCTCAAAAGTCCGACGCCAGGGATCTGCCTCAGGATTTTTCCAGGTTAGCCAGGATCGTGCCGTGAACCCGCATGCACACACGCATGTCCGCCTCGTCGACACCTTCGAACAGCTCCCGCCGCAATTGCGTGGCAATGGTTTCGATCTGTTCGATCAACGGTAGGGCCGGTGCGCAGAGCACGATTTTCTTGGCCCGACGGTCTTCGGCCACCGCCTGGCGCTGCACCAGCCCCTGGGTTTCCAGGCTGTCGAGCAACCGGGCCAGGGTCGGGCCTTCGACGGCGACACTCTGGGCCAGTTCACGCTGGGTCGGCGCCTGTTCGAAACGGGCCAGGTGCAGCAGCACCAGCCAGCGCGCCTGGGACAGGCCCAGCCCGGCCAGGCGGCGGTCCAGTTCGGCGCGCCAGCCTCGAGACATTTGCGCCAACTGCATGCCAAAACGGTGTTGATCGGTTAACGGCATAAAAAACTCATCAGATCTGAAATAGAGAAAAACTAATTATTAGTCAGCTAAGCATGAGCTTTGGATTCAAGCAAGGTTCGCCTTGTACTGAATCGTTAAAGGAGCGCAACTCACTGATCAGACTTCAAATTCCGACTGCAACGCAGCCCTGACGCAATACAGCACACCTTCGGGCACCCGTCCGACAAACAGCGCGGCGACTTCGGACACCGGCGGTAACTCGCCTTCGCCGTCCAGGAATGCGTCCTGTACCTCGCCCATCAGTTCCTCGGGCAAATCCAGTGCCTGTTCCAGGGACAACTGCTGTTTGCCGATGGCCTCGGCCAGCATCGTGTAGACGTTTTTCTCCGAGCACTGCAATTGCCCGGCGATCTGCAACGGGGTCATGCCGGCCCGGGCCAGCGTGATGAGCTCGTGGCGCACATCGGCCACCGCTTTCGGCGCTTCGACCTCGCCCCCCAGGACCTGGAGGAAGGCTTCGCCATAACGCTCCAGCTTGCGCGCCCCCACGCCGCTGACCCGGGCCATTTCCGCCAGGGAGGTAGGCTGGCTGCGGAGCATTTCCAGCAGCGTCGAATCGGGGAAAATGACGTACGGCGGAACGCCGTGTTCCTCGGCGAGCTTGCGACGCAAAGCGCGCAAGGCTTCCCATTGATCGCGCTCTTCGCCACGGACCAATTGGCTGGCCTGGCTCTTGCTGCTCTTGATCGCCGTGGCCGGCTTGAGGTCGCGGCGCAGTTCGAGGCTCACCTCGCCCTTGAGCAAGGGGCGGCAGGTTTCGGACAAGCGCAGGCCACCGTAGCCTTCCAGGTCGATGTCTGCCAGGCCGCGGGCCACCAGTTGTCGGAACAATGAGCGCCACTCACTCTCGGTGCGCGCCTTGCCCACGCCGAACACCGAGAGGTGCT
Organism: Pseudomonas sp. NFACC13-1; assembly: GCF_900104425.1. NCBI lineage: Bacteria > Pseudomonadati > Pseudomonadota > Gammaproteobacteria > Pseudomonadales > Pseudomonadaceae > Pseudomonas > Pseudomonas sp. NFACC13-1. Next base: position 448,094 of record NZ_FMXV01000003.1, read on the forward strand.
GGTGGCCGAAATTGCGGACCTTCTCGTTGTCCTTGCCCAGCAACACGTCCACCAGGTGCCCGACGCCATAACGCTGGCCGGTGCGGAAAATCGCCGACAAAGCCTGGCGGGCCGGTTCGGTGGCGTCCCAGGTTTCCACGCCGTCGACGCAGTTGTCACAGTGACCGCAAGGCTGGGGCATGTCTTCGTCGAAATAGGCCAGCAGGGTCTGGCGACGGCAGCGAGTTTCTTCGCACAGCGAGAGCATGGCGTCGAGCTTGTGCTGCTCCAGGCGCTTGTGGCGCTCATCGCCTTCGGAGTTCTGCAGCATCTGCTTGAGCATCACCACGTCTTGCAGGCCGTAGGCCATCCAGGCGTCGGCCGGCAAGCCATCACGGCCGGCACGCCCGGTCTCCTGGTAGTACGCCTCGAGGGACTTGGGCAAGTCCAGGTGTGCGACAAACCGCACGTTGGGCTTGTCGATGCCCATGCCGAACGCCACGGTGGCCACCATGATCAGGCCTTCCTCGTTGAGGAAGCGCTTCTGGTGGTAGGCCCGCAGGTCGTTAGGCAGGCCGGCGTGATACGGCAACGCCGGGAACCCCTGTTCACACAGGAACGCCGCCACTTCATCGACTTTTTTGCGCGACAGGCAATAGACGATACCGGCATCGCTGCGGCGCTCGGCGAGGAACGCCAACAGTTGCTTGCGTGGCTGCTCCTTGGGCACGATGCGGTAGAAAATGTTGGGACGGTCGAAACTGGACAGGAACCGCTCGGCATTCTGCAAGTGCAGGCGCTCGACGATTTCCTCGCGGGTGCGTTTGTCGGCGGTGGCGGTCAGGGCGATGCGCGGCACGTCGGGGAACAGTTCCGCCAATTGCCCCAGCTGCAGGTATTCACGTCGGAAATCGTGGCCCCATTGAGATACGCAGTGGGCTTCGTCGATGGCGAACAGGGCGATTTCCAGGCTCTGCAGGAACGCCAGCATGCGCGGCTGCACCAGGCGTTCCGGGGCCAGGTACAACATTTTCACTTCGCCGCGCTTGATCCGCGTCGCCAGGTCCCGCTGCTGCTCGGCACTGAGGGTGGAGTTCAGCGAAGCGGCGGCAACCCCCAGTTCCTCGAGGGTCGCGACCTGGTCGTCCATCAGCGCGATCAGCGGCGAAACCACCACCGCCAGGCCGTTGCGCAGCAGCGCCGGCACCTGGAAGCACAAGGACTTGCCGCCGCCGGTGGGCATGAGCACCAAGGCGTCGCCACCGCTGGCCACGCGCTCAATAATGGCACCCTGGCGGCCACGGAAACTGTCGTAGCCGAAGATGTCCTTGAGGACGCGTTGAGCCTGTTCGAGCATAGAAACTCCAAAAATCACCGAAACATCCCTGCAAGGCTGGTTCAGAATCGCAAACGCCGCACCGGCAAATCGTAAGTGCGCGTTTCGAACCGGCGGGACGCCGCAGGGCATCACAAAACGCGGCAGTATACCCGAGGCCTTCGCTGCGAAGGGCGCTGCTGACAAGAGGTGCGTGCGGCTGGGATGGCCAACACATGGCTCCTGTTATCACAAGCCCCTGTGGGAGCGAGCTTGCCCGCGATAGCGGTGGGTCATTTTGAGAAGATGTGGAATGTAACGCCCTCATCGCGAGCAAGCTCGCTCCCACATTTGCTTTGCGGTGCCCCCCGCATTTGTATCCTCCCCCCAGGCCGCCAAGAGGCAAATACGCCACGCGGCTGGCCTGTACGCTCAAGAAGGCCTAGAATTCCCGCATTGTTTATTCCCCAAGGTAGCCCGTAATGTCCTTCGCTGAGCAACTGACCCGCCTGCAAGTCTTCCTCGACGCCGATGAGCTGCACGAGGAAGCGCTGGACTACGTGGCCGCTCACGGCTATCTGACCGCCCTGTCGATCTGCGCCGAAACGGTGCCGGATCGTGAGTGGATCGACGCCCTGTTCGCCGAGGAGCCGCATTACAGCGACGAAGCCCAGCGCGCCGAAATCGAAGCCACCCTGGTCGGCCTCAAGGCCCACATCGCCCGTCAACTGGCTTCCGACGAAGAATTCGAACTGCCGTGCGAACTGGACCTGGGCGATGACCCGGACGATTCGGAGCTGCGTGGCTGGTGCATCGGCTTCATGGAAGGCGTGTTCCTGCGCGAAGCCGCCTGGTTCGAAACCGCCGAAGAGGAAGTCAGCGAAATGCTGCTGCCGATCATGGTGGGTTCCGGCCTGTTCGACGAGCAACCGGAATTTTCCGACATCGCCGCCGACGCGAACCTGATGGACGACATGATCGTCCAGATCCCCGAAGCCCTCACCGCCCTGTACCTGCTGTGCAACGCCCCGGACGAGAAACCGGCGATCCTCAAGCCTCGCCACCACTGAGTGACCGGGTGCCCTCGCCAGTCGGCAACCGCCCGCTGATCCTGCGTTACGCTCTACTGGCCATCGGCTGGCTGAGCGTGGTGCTGGGGGTCATCGGCATTTTCGTCCCCGTACTGCCCACCACTCCCTTCCTGCTGCTGGCCGCAGCCTGCTTCGCCCGCAGCTCGCCGCGCTTCTACCGATGGCTGGTCGAGCATCCCCGCCTCGGCCCGTGGATCAGCGACTACCTCAGCGGCAACGGCATCCCGCTCAAGGGCAAGGTCTATGCCATCGGATTGATGTGGGCGAGCATTCTCTTCTCCTGCTACCTGGTGCCCCTGCCGTGGGCGCGAGGATTCATGCTCACCAGCGCAGTGCTGGTGACGGTCTACATTCTCAAGCAAAAAACCCTGCGCAAGCCTTGAAACCGAACCTGCCCGGGATGCCAGCCGCCCTGTGGCGAGGAGATTTATCCCCGTTGGGGTGCGAAGCAGCTTCCAAAACCAGCCCATGCGGTACACCAGGTACACCTCGCCCGCCGGTTTGCGACTGCTGCGCAGTCGAGCGGGGATAAATCCCCTCGCCACAGGGGTTGTGTGTCCAGCAGACCTTTCTTCAAGCCAAGAATAACAAAACCCGCCATTTCCAGACCGGAAATCGCGGGTTTTGTTATTTCAGCTCACCTCACACCGTGTCCACCTTCAACGAATGATCATTCAACATGCCGTTGATGATGGTCGCGGTATCCGCCCCGCCGATGATTCCCCCCGCGCCTGGCGCGACGCCGTAGTGACTGGCGAGGTTGACGCCGGCCAGGTCGATGGTCTGGTTCGGCGTGGCGCCAGCGATGGCGCTGACGTCGATGCTGGTGATGACCGACGCCCCGCTGCCGCTCACGCTGAAATGCAGGTAATCATCCAGTGACGCCGCGCTGCCATTCTCCCCTTGCAACAGCTGGGACAGGTCGAGCTTGTCGATGCCGGGCGTGAAGTCGGTGATCACGTCGTGGCCATTGTTGCCCGCCAGCCATTGGAAGGTGTCGGCACCGCTGCCGCCGGTGAGGGTGTTGTTGCCCAGGCCACCGATCAGCAGGTCGTCGCCGCCACCGCCATTGAGCACGTCATGGCCCAGACCACCGTCGAGGCGGTTGCTGGCCCCGTCGCCGGTGAGGGTGTCGTTGAAGTTCGAGCCCACGAGGTTTTCGATGTGGCTCAATGTATCGGTGCCCGCACCCAGGGTGTTCTGCGCCGCCAACAGACCCAGGTTCACCGTGACTGCCGACGTGGCGTGGGCGTAGCTGACGGTGTCGTTGCCCGTACCGCCATCGAGCAGGTCGTTGCCCGTGCCGCTGTAGAGCAGATCATTGCCTGCCCCACCGTTCAGGGTGTTGTTGCCCGAACCGGCGCTGAGTACATCGTTGCCGTCGCCCCCGTTGAGGATGTTGTCGCCGTTGCCAGCCAACAGCACATCGTCGCCACTGGTGCCCGTCAGGGTATGGCCCGCCTGATAGCTGATGCCTACCGCAGCGCTGTCACTGCCGCCGTGGTTGTCGCTGGCGGTGTAGCTGCCGTGATAATCCGGCGTTTTGTCTTGCGCCCCGGCATAGTCGACGGTGAGGGTCAGTTGATAGTTCTCCGCAGCGTTGGAATTACCGCCGCCGGGATTGGCGATGTTGGTGACGTGGATCTGGTAATTGCCATCCGCTGCCGCGGTGAAAGAAGCCCCGTCGTTGATGGCAATGAATGGCCCGCCGTTGAGTGAATACTCCAGCGCAATGTGACCGGCCGACAGGTTGTGGTCCAGGGTGAGGGTTTCGCCCTGTTTGAGGCTGATGTTGAGCCGGTCTTCATCGTTGGTGTTGTTATTGGACACCATCCCCAATGCACCGCTGACCACCAATATCGCCGTCATGCTCGCGGTATTGGCGACGAAAGCGCTGCGGCTGAGGTTGATCGACTGCACGTTGTTGCCGGTGAAGCTGGCCGTGCCGGTGCTGCCGGTGAAGTCCGCGCCTTTGGCGACCCAACCGGTATTGAAACTGGTGGGTGACGCGGTGAGCGGATCGCCGTTGGCGTCGCTGTCGTTACCCAGCAGCAACTCGCCCGGGATCACGATGTTGCCCGACAGCACGTTGGTGATGACGTTGTCGTCAACAGCGATCGGTGGACTGTTGGGCACGACGTTGATCACCAGGTTGGAGCTCGCCAGGTCACCGTCATGGTCGCTGACGGTGTAGCCGATGTGCTCGGTGATCAGGGTGCTGGTGGCCGTCTGCGACGTATAGCTGAATGCACCCGTGTCGAGGTTGACCACCAGGGTACCGTCGTGGGCGGTGGCGATGCTCAGCGTGTTGCCAACAGTGTTGAACGTGCCGTGGTTGGCCCCGCCACTGGCGGTCAGCGCACCTTGGCCACCGTTGGCCGCCGGGTCATAACTGTACGTGGTGCCATCGACCACCAGGCTCTTGATGAAGCCGCCATCGGCGCCGAACGAGCCCCCTTCGCCCAGCAGGTTGCCAGTGACCGGCGCGCCTTGCACGGTACCGGAAAGCACCGAGTTGAGCTGGTTCAAGTCGGTGACCACCACCGCATTGGTGTCGGTGTGGGTGCTGCCGTCATAGGCCAGCGGGTCGAGATTGATGTTTCTGGCGCCGCTGCCCAGGCCGACGGCGTAATTCTTGATGCCGTTGGCATCGAGAAAGGCTTTCCACGCGACCTCGTCCGCCGAGCCGATTTCGCCCAAGGTCGGCTTGCCATCGGAGAAAAAATAACCAATGTTCTGGGCGCCGGTCAGTTGTCCGGGGGTGGCGAACGCCGTCTTGGCCATCGCCACGGCCGCATCGTAATTGGTGTCACCGTGCGCGTTCAGCGCGGCGATCAGCGTCTTGGCGGTGGCCACGTCCACCCACACGGCACTCTGGTCGGTGGCACTGCCGCTGAAGGTCACCAGTTGGACTTTGACGTCGCCCATGTCGTCGTATTTGTCGAGCAAGGCGCTGATCGCCTGTTTGGCCAGATCCATACGCGAGAGCCCCGGCACGCCGGAATCGTCTTTCATGCTGCCGGACACATCAAGCACGATCAGCAAGTTCGAATCGATCTCCACCGCCGTCACCGAACGCTCGGACGCGATGGCGGTAGGCACGTCATCGACGATGCTCACCACCAGATTGCCCGTGACGGTGTTGCCCAGGGAGTCTTTGGCCTGGTAGGTGAAACTTTCACTCAGCACGTTCGGGCCGTCGTTGGCGGCGGGCGTCGTCGTGGCCGGCGAGGTCAAGGTGTAGGTGTAGGAACCATCCGGATTGAGCAACAGTTGGCCATGGGCACCGACGCCATTACCCACCAAGGCGAAAGACACGGCGCCCGTTGCCCCGGTGACAGACCCCACCAAGGTGCCCGTGGCGGTTTCACCGGTGGCGCTCGGGTCACTGCCGGTGACGGTCCCGGGGGCCAGGTCCTGGCCGTCCTGGTTCAGGTCGAGGGCTTTTTCGTAGACGGTCACGTCATGGTCGGTTGCTGCGACCAGGCAGCTGTTGTGTACGTCGATGGTGATGGTCGTCGTGCTTTCATCGCCATCGGCATCGCGCACGGTGTAGGTGAACACATCGGTCGCGCCTGGGGCGCCGACGGTGTTCGGGTTACTGTGGTAGACGGCGTTGCCGTTGGCGTCCAGGGTCAGGTAGCCGTAGGCGCCGTTGATCTGGGTATTCAAGCCACCGATGGCCGGGTTGGTGGTGTCGTTGCCGGCACGCACGCCGATGATTGCGCCGCCGTCCGCACCGAGCACGTCGTTATCCAGCACATTGCCATTGACCGTCCCACCCTCCACCACCGAGGCGAAATCGCCGTGAGCCTTGGGCACGTCGTCGACAATATCGATGACGATGGTGCTGGTGACCGTGTTGCCCAGGGAATCCGTGGCCTGGTAGGTGAAGCTTTCGCTCAGCACGTTCGGGCCATCGTTGGCGGCGGGCGTCGTCGTGGCCGGCGAGGTCAGAGTGTAGGTGTAGGAGCCGTCGGGCTGGAGCGACAGTTGACCGTAGGCACCGGTGGCGTTGCTCACCAGCACGAAGGTCACTGCGCCCACGGCACCGCTGATCGAGCCGACAAGGCTGCCGCTGGCGGTTTCGCTGGTGGCATTCGGGGCGCTGCCGGTGACGGTGCCGGGGGCCAGGTCCTGGCCGTCCTGATTCAGGTCGAGGGCTTTTTCGTAGACGCTGATTTCGTGGTCCGGTGCGGCGACCAGGCAGCTGTTGTGCACGTCGATGGTGATGGTTGTCGTGCTTTCATCGCCGTCGGCATCGCGTACGGTGTAGGTGAATACATCGGTCGCCCCCGGCGCGCCGACAGTGTTCGGGTTGCTGTGGTAGACGGCGTTGCCGTTGGCGTCCAGGGTCAGGTAGCCGTAGGTGCCATTGATCTGGGTGTTCAAGCCGCCGACGGCAGGGTTCGAGGTATCGCTGCCGGCGCGTACGCCAACCACCATGCCACCGTCCGCGCCCAGCACGTCGTTGTCCAGCACATTGCCGTTGACCGTCCCGCCCTCCATCACCGAGGCGAAATCGGCATGGGCCTTGGGCACGTCGTCGACAATATCGATGACGATGGTGCTGGTGACCGTGTTGCCCAGGGAATCCGTGGCCTGGTAGGTGAAGCTTTCGCTCAACACGTTCGGGCCATCGTTGGCGTGGGGCGTGGTGGTGGCTGGCGAAGTCAGAGTGTAGGTGTAGGAGCCGTCGGGCTGGAGCGACAGTTGACCGTAGGCACCGGTGGCGTTGCCCACCAGCGCGAAGGTCACTGCGCCCACGGCACCGCTGATCGAGCCGACAAGGCTGCCGCTGGCAGTCTCGCTGGTGGCATTCGGGGCGCTGCCGGTGACGGTCCCGGGGGCCAGGTCCTGGCCGTCCTGATTCAGGTCGAGGGCTTTTTCGTAGACGCTGACTTCGTGGTCGGGTGTGGCGACAAGGCAGATATCGTGGACATCGATGGTGATGGTGGTAGTGCTCTCATCACCGTCGGCGTCACGCACGGTGTAGGTGAACACATCGGTCGCGCCTGGGGCGCTGACGGTGTTCGGGTTGCTGTGGTAGACGGCGTTGCCGTTGGCGTCCAGGGTCAGGTAGCCGTAGGTGCCATTGATCTGGGTGTTCAAGCCGCCGATCACCGGGGTCGAGGTGTCGTTGCCAGCGCGCACGCCAATCACGGCACCACTCGCGGCCGGCCCGTCGGCGCCGCCTTCGTCGTTGTCCAGGACGTTGCCGCTGACCGTCCCGCCCTCATCCACCGAGGCGGAATCAGCATGAGCGGTCGGCAAATCATCGACGATGTTTACGTCCAGGGTGCCGTTGGCGGTAGTGCCGTTATCGTCGGTGGCGACTACGGCGAATTGCTCGCTAACGCTGTTGGCGCCGTTGGCGTTTGGATGGGCTTCATTGTCCAGCAAGGTGTAGCTGTAGCTCACCACACCGGTGCTGGCGTTGTAGCCAGTGATGGTCAGCGTGTTGCCCAGCGCAGTGGTAATCGATTGCGGGAAACCGGCTGCCACGCCGCCAGTAACGACATTGATACCGCCCACGCTCAGGGTCTGCACACCGTCCAGCGCGGTCACGGTGAACGTGCCGCTTTGAGTCAGGGCCGATGCGTCCGGGCTGCTGCCGTCGCTGAGGTTTTTTTCCTGCAACGATAGTTCGCCACCTTCAGCATCCAGGCCCACCAACACCACCGGGTCGTCATTGTTGTGCACTTGCAGCACCAGGTTCGCGGTGCTGGTGTCGCCATCGGCGTCGGTGAGCGTGTAGGTAAAGGTTTCACTGCCGTTGCCGCCGCCATTCAAGCCTTTGAAATCGGCATCGGCGGTGTTGAGGGTGTAGGTGTAGGAACCGTCGGCGTTGAGCACCAGGGTGCCGTAGGTGCCGGTGAAGGTGCCGGGCGTGATTGGGCCGGA